>JBPCNZ010000051.1:0-22216 GCA_051000755.1 Acidimicrobiales bacterium
CGATGGGGGGGGGTGGGTGTTTTTTGACTTCTTGGCGGTGCACCGGGCCTTCGCTCCTTCCCGGGTCCTCCCCGGGGGGCCCCCAGGGCCCGGCGCCTCCGCCGGCGCCGGCCCCAACCCGCCCGGCGAGGTCACCCAGCGGCGGTGAGGGTGTGCACCTGCTCGTCGCTCAGCTCAACGGTGGCCGCCGCGCAGTTCTCCTCGAGATGCTCGACCGTCTTGGTGCCCGGGATGGGCAGCATGACCGATGACCGCCGCAGCAGCCAGGCCAGTGCGATCTGGGAGGGCTTGGCGCCGGTGGCTTTGACGACGTCGTCCACGGGACCGCCTGGCTTGGCCAGCTCACCGGAGGCGATCGGGAACCAGGGGATGAAGCCGATGTTCTGTGCCTCGCAGTAGTCGAGGACATCCTCGGACTTGCGTTCGGCCAGGTTGTAGAGGTTTTGCACCGTGACCACGGGGACGATCTCACGGGCCGCTTCGATGTCCGACACGGAGACCTCCGACAGGCCGACATGGCGGACCTTCCCCTCGTCGATCAGCTCGGCTAGGAGGCCGAACTGCTCGTCGGCGGGCACCTTGGGATCGATACGATGCAGCTGGAACAGGTCGATGCGCTCGAGCCCCAGCCGCCGCAGGCTCATCTCGCACTCCTGCCTGAGGTACTCGGCCCGGCCCACCGGCGGCCACACGCCGGGGCCGGTGCGGGTCAGGCCCGCTTTGGTGGCGATGACGAGATCGTCAGAGTAGGGGTGGAGGGCCTGGCGGATCAGGTCCTCACTGACGTACGGGCCGTAGGAGTCAGCCGTGTCGATGAAATCGACGCCGAGCTCTACGGCCCGGCGCAGGACCCGAATGCACTCGTCGGGATCGTCGGGCGGTCCCCACACTCCCTCGCCGGTGAGCTGCATGGCGCCGTAGCCGAGACGGTGCACGTTCAGTCCGCCGAACCGGAAGGTGCCCGCAGATGCGATGGGGTGTTCGGACAGGTGGGTGGCCAACGGGTTCCTCCTCGTTCGGGATCACGGGATCCCGTTAGTGGACTCATCAACCGTTCTATCGGCCTGGGGCTCGCTCGCGGCGGGGCTTTCGCACCGATGTGATCCTGCGGAAATGATGTGGGCCCATCTGCTGAATACAATGGGGTCCTCGCTCCCCGGGGCCCAGCCGGGATGCGTGCACGGGGCACCATGCACCATCAGTCCACGCCGCCGTCAGTCCACGCCGCCATCGAACGATGCCCGGAGTACCAAAACATGACGACCCTCACCCATCTCCAACGCCTCGAAGCCGAGAGCATCCAGATCATGCGGGAAGCGGCCTCCGAGAGCGAGCGGCCCGTCATGCTGTACTCGGTCGGCAAGGACAGCTCGGTCATGCTGCACCTGGCCGGCAAGGCCTTCTATCCCTCTAAGCCACCGTTTCCCCTCCTCCACGTCGACACCACGTGGAAGTTCCGGGCCATGTACGAGTTTCGGGACAAGGCCGCCGCCGATGCCGGCATGGAGTTGATCGTCCATCAGAACCCCGACTGCGTCCGGCTCGGCATCAACCCCTTCACCCACGGCTCGGCGAAGCACACGGATCTGTGGAAGACCGAGGGGCTCAAGCAGGCCTTGGACGGGCACGCCTTCGACCTGGCCTTCGGAGGAGCCCGGCGCGACGAGGAGAAGTCGCGGGCCAAAGAGCGAGTCTTCTCGATGCGCTCAGACCAACATCGTTGGGATGCCAAGCAGCAGCGACCCGAGCTCTGGCACCTCTACAACGCACGGAAGAACCCCGGCGAGAGCATCAGGGTGTTCCCGTTGTCGAACTGGACCGAGGTCGACGTCTGGGTGTACATCCATCACGAGGAAATACCGATCGTTCCGCTGTATTTCGCCGCGTCCCGGCCGACCGTCGAGCGCGACGGGATCCTGATCATGGTCGACGACGACCGGATGCCGCTGAAACCCGGCGAGGACGTCGTCGACCGGACCGTCCGGTTCCGAACGCTCGGCTGCTATCCCCTCACCGGGGCCGTGGAGAGCCACGCCGCAACCCTCAGCGAGATCATCCAGGAGACCCTGCTCGCCACCACCTCGGAGCGTGACGGCCGGGCCATCGACCACGATTCCAGCGCGTCGATGGAGAAGAAGAAGCAGGAGGGATACTTCTGATGGCCGATGCCGCGGGTGACCTGGTGGCCACCGACATCGACGCCTACCTCGCCGCTCACGAAAACAAGTCGATGTTGCGCTTCCTCACCTGCGGGAGCGTGGACGACGGTAAGAGCACGCTCATAGGGCGGCTGCTCTACGACTCCAAGCTGGTGTTCGAGGATCAGCTGGCCGCCCTGGAAACGGATTCCAAGAGGGTGGGGACCCAGGGCGCCAATCTCGATCTTGCCCTCCTCGTGGATGGCCTGATCGCCGAGCGCGAACAGGGCATCACCATCGACGTCGCCTACCGCTTCTTCTCGACCGATCGGCGCAAGTTCGTGGTGGCCGACACTCCTGGACACGAGCAGTACACCCGCAACATGGTCACCGGCGCATCGACGGCTGACCTGGCCGTCATACTCGTCGACGCCCGGACAGGGGTGCTGGCCCAGACCCGCCGCCACAGCTTCATCGTGTCGTTGCTCGGCATCCGCCACGTCGTCCTGGCCGTCAACAAGTTGGACCTGGTGGGTTACTCGCGGGAGGTCTTCGATTCCATCGACGCCGAGTACCGGCAGTTCGCCGCCGACATTGGCCTCACCGACGTGGTCAGCATCCCGATGTCCGCCCTCCGGGGCGACAACATCACCACGCCCAGCGACGAAACCCCGTGGTACGACGGTCCGACCCTGATCGGCCACCTGGAGACGGTGGAGATCGATGACGTGGTGCAGGACAGCCCCTTCCGGATGCCCGTGCAATGGGTCAACCGGCCCGACTCGGACTTCCGGGGCTTCTCGGGTCACATCGTGGGTGGCACGGTGCACCCCGGCGACCGGGTCCGGGTGCTGCCCTCGGGCCGGCATAGCAGGGTGGCCAGGCTGGTCACCGCCGACGCCGACCTGGGCGAGGCGGTCGCCGGTCAGTCGCTCACGATCGTCCTCGCCGACCAGATCGACGTCAGCCGGGGTGACGTCATCGCCGGCGCCGATGCTCCGCCGGCGGTGGCTGACCAGTTCGAGGCGACCATCATCTGGATGAGCGAGCAGGAGATGCTGCCCGGTCGGCCCTACCTCCTCAAGATCGGGACCCGGGTCGTCGGTGCCGCCGTGGGTTCGCCGAAGTACACGGTCAACGTCAACACCCTCGAGCACACTGCGGCCAAGACGCTCGAGTTCAACGAGATCGGGGTCTGCAACCTCAACCTCGACCGGCGGGTGCCTTTCGACCCCTATGACGAGAACCGGGACATGGGGGGCTTCATCCTTATCGACCGGCTGACCAACGAAACGGCCGGGGCCGGGCTGCTCCGCTTCGCCCTGCGGCGTTCCGACAACGTCCACTGGCAGGCCATCGAGGTCCATAAGGCCGCTCACGCGGCCATGAAGGGCCAGCACCCCTGTGTCATCTGGTTCACCGGCCTCTCCGGGGCGGGGAAGTCCACCATCGCCAACGCCTTGGAGCGCAAGCTCCACGCCGAGGGTGGCCACACCTACCTCCTGGACGGCGACAACGTCCGCCACGGGTTGAACAAGGATCTCGGGTTCACCGATGCCGACCGGGTGGAGAACATCCGGCGGGTGTCCGAGGTGGCCGGTCTCATGGTCGACGCCGGCCTCATCGTGTTGGTCGCGTTCATCTCGCCTTTTCAGGCCGAGCGGCAGATGGCGCGCGAACGGCTCGAAGACGGCGAGTTCATCGAGGTCTTCGTGGACACCTCGCTCGCCGTCGCCGAGCAGCGGGACGAGAAGGGGTTGTATGCCCGAGCCCGGCGGGGTGACCTGGTGAACTTCACCGGCATCGACTCGCCCTACGAGGCCCCCGGGGACCCCGAGATCCGCCTGGACACGACGCAGCTCTCCGTGGAACAGGCGGCCGACCAGGTCCTGGAGCATCTGCGCGACCACGGGATGCTCGGTCACTAGGCCGGCCCGCCCACCGAGCACCAGGGCCGCCGGTATCCTGAGAAGCGATCCCTGATGCTCGACGAACGCAAGGCAGCGATCCTCCACGCCGTCGTGGAGGAATACATCGAAACCGCCCAACCGGTCGGTTCGGCTCATGTCGCCCAACGGTCGGCGCTGGCCGTGTCCTCGGCGACGGTCCGCAACGAGATGGGGGTCCTCGAGCGGGAGGGCTACCTCACCCAGCCCCACACCAGCGCGGGCCGGATCCCGACGGACAAGGGCTACCGGTTGTTCGTGGACTCCCTGGCCCCGGGGGTCCTGGGCCCGGTGCAGAGCCAGCAGGTCCGCGCCTTCTTCGCCCAGGCTCACGGTGAGCTGGAACGGACCCTGGCCGACACCAGCCGGCTCCTCTCGACCCTGACCGATTACGCCGCGGTCGTGGTCGGACCGTCCCATGAGGTAGCCAAGATCCGATCGGTCCAGATCGTCGGGCTGGCGCCCCGCCTGGCCCTGGTGGTGATCGTGCTGTCCAACGGCGTGGTCGAGAAGCGGCCCTTGGAGCTGGCTTCCGACGCCGGCGACATGACCCTGGGGGCGGCATCGACCCGCCTGGCGTCGCTGCTGGCCGGGACGTCGTGGGGGGGACCCGCCCCGGCCGTGCTGCCGAGTGGCGACGGGTCGGTGGACGAGATCGTCGCCGCCGCCCTCGACGCTCTAGCCGACCCGATCGAGGGAGACGGTGGACAGGTCTTCGTGGGCGGCGCCTCCCGCATGGCCGCCGCCTTCGACGCGGTGGAGACCATCCGCGGCGTGCTGGGCATCCTCGAAGAGCAGTACGTCATGGTGGGGTTGCTCTCCGACGTGCTCGGTCGGGGCCTGTCCGTGTCGATCGGGGCCGAACACGGTGTCCCTTCGTTGGCCGACTGCTCGGTCATCGTCGCCCCCTATGAGGTAGAAGGCGAGCAGCTCGGTACGGTGGGGATCCTCGGCCCGACCAGGATGCACTACGAACAAGCCCTGGCGGCGGTAGCCGTGGTGAGCCGGCGTCTGGGCCGGGCCCTGAGCGAAGGAAGCTAGTTGGCAGACGAGTACTACGACCTCCTCGGCCTGAGCAGTCATGCCACCGAGGACGAGATCAAGCAGGCCTACCGGCGCTTGGCCCGCGAGCTTCACCCAGATGCCAACCGGGGTGACGCCTCGACCGAGGAGCGGTTCAAGGCCATCAACCAGGCCTACGAGACGCTGCGCGACCCTGAGCGTCGCCGGCAGTACGACATGTTCGGAGCCGACCCTCGCGGCGGCGGCGGGGCCGGCGCCGCGGACCCGTTCGGGTTCGGCGGGGCCGGGGCCGGCGGCCTCGGGGATCTCTTCGACAACCTCTTCGGCGGCGGGGGCGCTGCCGGAGGCCGGACCGGGCGGGCCGGTCCTCGCGGCGGCGAGGATGCAGAGGCCATCATCGACCTCGAGTTCTCCGAGGCGGTCTTCGGGGCGGATCACACCCTCGACGTGCGCTTGCCGCAGACCTGCGCCACGTGTGAGGGCAGCGGCGCCCGACCGGGGACGTCGGCGACCACGTGCAGCACCTGCAATGGCATCGGCGAGGTCCGCCGGGTTCGCCAGTCGATCCTCGGCCAGATGGTGACCGCCGGACCGTGCCCCAACTGTGGTGGTACCGGCCAGCAGATCCCGTCCCCGTGCCAGGACTGCAGCGGTCAGGGCCGGCGGGTCCAGACCCGATCCCTCACCGTGGAGGTGCCGGCGGGGGTCAACGAGGGCGCCACGCTCCGGGTCCCGGGGCGGGGAGCAGCCGGGCCGCGAGGCGGGCCAGCGGGTGACCTCTACGTGCATCTCAGGGTCAGGAGCCACGCCACTCTGACCCGTGAAGACGACCGGTTGCTGGCATCGGTGCACGTGGCGTTCACCCAGGCCGCGCTGGGCACCGAGGTCGATCTCGAGAGCCTGGACGGCACCGAGCGTCTCGCCATCCCGGCCGGGATCCAAGGCGGCAAGGCCATCCGCCTGCGGGGCAAGGGGGTGCCCCACCTGCATGGGCGGGGTCGGGGCGATCTGGTGGTGACCGTGGTGGTGGACACACCGACCGACCTCACCCGCCAGTCCGACGAGTTGCTGCGAGCCCTGGCCGCGGAGCGCGGCGAGGACGTGGCGCCGCCCGACCCCGGGCTGATGTCGAAGATCCGCGGCGCGTTCAAGTAGGTCTGCCCATCCCCGCCGGCTCCGACGGCCTCGACGCCCGTCGCCGGGCCGCCGCCCACGTGTTCGTGGCCGATGTCCATCGCCCGGCTCTCGATGAACGCGATGTGCACCACCTTCTCCACGTCCTTCGCCTCCGTCCCGGCCAGTTGGTCAGCGTGGCGGACGGCACGGGTCGCTGGCGTGTGTGTGCCCTCGTGTCGCCTCGCCCGGAGGGCCGTCCCGCGTCGGCGACCCTCGAATCGGTGGCCGACGTGGTCGACGAGCCCGAGCCTGGCCCGGCCCTCACCGTTGCGTTCGCCCCAACCAAGGGCGAGCGGCCGGAGTGGGCGCTGGCCAAGCTGACGGAGCTCGGAGTCGACCGGGTCATCCCCCTGGTGGCGGCCCGCTCCGTGGTCCGGTGGGACGACCGGCGCAGCGAGCGTCGCCACCAACGGTGGACCGAGATCGCCCGTCAAGCCGCCATGCAGTCCCGCCGGGTGAGGCTCCCGGTCATCGAACGGCCGGCCCCCGTGGCCGAGGTGGCGGCGGCCGCGGGGGTCTCCGCCGTCCTCGCCGTACCCGGGGGCGATCCGCCCACCCTGGACCGTCCCACCGTCCTGATCGGGCCGGAGGGAGGGTGGAGTCCCGACGAGGAGAGGGCCGTCGCCGCCACCGTGGGTCTCGGCCCGGGGGTGCTGCGAACGGAGACGGCCACCGTGGCCGTGGCATCGCTGTACATGGCCCTGCGCGCCGCCCTGGTGGTGAAGGGCCCTGGTGGCGAGGGTGGCGGCGCCCCGTAGGTTCCGCTTGCCCGGTTTCCGAGGTGCCCGGGCGGCACAGTCAAGGAGCGGCGAACTTCGGCTGGCGCTTCTCCAGGAAGGCGGCGATCCCCTCCTTTGCGTCGGGGATCTGGCTCGAGGAGGCCATGACCTCCGAGGCGTAGGCGTAGGCCTTGGGCTGGTCCAGGTCGATCTGGGCGTAGAGGGCCTGCTTGCCGATCCCCTTGGCCGCCGCGCTTCCTCGAGTGGCGCGCTGCAACAGGTCGGTGGTGGCAGCCTCCAGCTGAGGGGACGGCACCACCGTGTTGACCAGACCCCACTCGGCCGCGGTCCGGGCGTCAACGAGGTCGCCGGTCATGGCCATCTCGAAGGCCCGCTTGCGCCCTATGTTGCGGCTCACTGCCACCATCGGCGTGGTGCAGAACCAGCCGCCCTTCCCCCCCGGTGTGGCGAAGGCGGCCTCCTCGGAAGCCACCGCCAGATCGGCGGTGGCGACCAACTGGCAGCCGGCGGCCGTGGCGAGAGCATGGACTCGGGCCACCACCGGCTGCGGAATGGCCTGGATGGTGTCCATGAGCTCGGAACAGGTGCGCAGCAACTTGCGCATGGCAGCCAGGTCCTGCCCGACCATGTCGGCGAAGTCATGGCCCGCAGAGAAGACCTTCCCCCTCCCGGCCAGGACGACGCCGAGGGCGTCGCTATCACCGACGGCAGCGAACGCCCGGGTCAACTCCTGCATGTGCTCGAGGGACAGAGCGTTGCGCCGCTCAGGCAAGTTCATCGAGATGGTGACGTAGTCACCCTCGTTTTCCACCAAGATGCAGCGATACCCCATCCGCCATCACCTCCAAAGAGTGTGTCGCCAACAGTACCGTTCGGCATCTACGTCCACATCCCTTTCTGTTTGGAGCGCTGCGACTACTGCGCCTTCGCCACGTGGACGGACCGGTCCCATCTGATGGGTCGTTATGCCCGGGCCTGTGTGCGCCAGGCCCGCGATGCGGACCTGGCGCCGGCGTCCTCGGTGTTCTTCGGGGGCGGCACCCCGTCGTTGCTCGAGCCCGATCTATTCGTTCAGATCCTCGACGCCCTCCCTCGCCGGGCCGACGCAGAGGTGACCGTCGAGTGCAATCCCGAGACCGTCACCCCCACCCTTCTCGCCGCCTACCGGGAGTCCGGCGTCACCCGCCTGTCGTTCGGCGTTCAGTCGATGGTGCCCGAGGTGCTGTCCTCGCTCGGCCGTCGCCATGACCCGGCTACGGTGCGCGGGGCGGTGGCCGCCGCCGCCGACGCCGGATTTGGCGACGCCTACAGCGTCGACCTCATCTTCGGTGCCGCCGGCGAGTCGGTTGCCGAGTGGCGTCGTTCGCTCGAGGAGGTCCTGGCCCTCGAGCCCGGCCCGTCCCATGTCAGCGCCTACGGGCTGACGGTCGAGCCGGGGACCCCCCTGGCGGCCGATCGCCGCCGCCACCCTGATCTCGACGACCAGGCCGACAAGTACGCCCTCACCGACGATCTCCTGGAGCAGGCCGGCCTGGCCTGGTACGAGATCTCCAACTGGGCCCGCCCCGGCGCCGAGTGCGCCCACAACCGCCTGTACTGGCGCCAGGGCCACTACCGCGGCATCGGGTGCGCCGCCCACTCCCATGAGGTTCTCGCCGATGGCTGTTCCAAGCGGTGGTGGAACGTCCGGACGCCCGAGCGTTACGTCAAGCTGGTCGAGGGCGGGGCCGACCCTGAGGCGGCCTGCGAGATCCTCGATCCCGAGACCCGACGCTGGGAGGCGCTGACCCTCGCCCTGCGCACCAGAGAAGGGGTGCCCCTCGACGCCCTGGCCGACGATCCCCTGCTCGATGACCTGGTCCGGAGCGCGAGCGACCGCGCCGTGCTCACCCTCCGGGGACGACTGTTGGCCAACGAGGTCATGGCCCGTCTCGTGTCCTGACTCGTGTCCTGACGGCTGACTCGGCGCGCCGGCAGCCTCACAGGCTGCGGCCCTTCCCCCCTCTGCGGGTGAGAGCAGCCTGGACGGCGATGAGCACGATGGCGATGAAGAACCCGACGCCCGACAGCTCGGCGAACACCGGGTTCACGTGGCCACTCTGCTTCTTGGTGGTGAGGGGCAACGTGGAGGGGGGAGCCGGGAGCCCGGGACCGCCCAGCGGGGCCACTGTAGTCGTGGTCGTCGCCGGCGCCGTGGTCGTGGTAGCGGTCGACGCCGTGCTGCGTGAGTAGCTGGTGGTCGGCGTCTGGCGGGTCGTGTACGTGGTGCGGGGGCGATAGGGGGTCGTGGCGGTCGTCGCCGACGTCACCCTCGGTGTCGTCGCCGTGGGGGGACTCGGCGTGGTGGTGGAAGCGGCCGTCGTCGACGGGCTCGTGGCCGCCGCGGAGAGCAGGGCGGCCGGCAGGTGGGCCGCCCGTTGCGAGGCGGCGGGGGCTGGTCGGATGACCGAGACGCAGATGGCCACCGCCCCCGCTCCGAGGACGGCGGCGATGCCCGGGCGCAGGAGTCGCCGGCGGGGCCGGCCTGGGCCCGGGTGCCCGCCGACGGCGCCGCCGGACGGGCCGCCGACCGCGTTGCCGCCGGCGCCGGCCCTTCGTCGATTCGGCGTCCGGTCCTTCATCCCACGTCGAGCGTAACGGGCCGGGTCAGCCCGGAACGGGACGGCGGGCCCGGGACGGCAGGCGCGGCGCGAGGCGCACGTCGTCGAGGCGGTCGGCCAGCTGCCGGGCCGACCCCCGTCGTCCCCCGGTCACACTTCTGGCCGTGAGCTGCTTGAGCAGGCGGGCCATCACGACCGAGGGGTCGCCCGCGCCCGGAGGCGCGCCCGGCACCGCGCCCAGCATCGCGGCCAGGGTGCCGCAGAGGGCAACCACGTCCGCCGTCAGCGCTGGTACCGGACCGCAGGTCGTCGCCGCCGCCTCAGAGAAGCCGCACAGCACCGGTCGGCCGCTGGCATCCACGAGGATGTGATCGCCACCCAGCCGCCCGTGGGTGATCCCGGCGTCGTGGAGATCGGCCACGGTGGTGGCGAGTGCGGCCCCCAGCCCGGCTACCTCGGACGCGGTGAGCTCGTCCATGGTGGCAAGGGGGCGGCCGGGCACGGCTCGGGTCCGCAACACGGTCCGGCCCTCGGCGGGGGTCGGGCGTCCGGCCAGGGTGACGACGCCGGGGTGGGCGGCCAGGCCGAGGATCCAACGCTCGTGCCGGAGCCGAGCGTCGTCGGCCGGCGATTCCGCCACCTTTTCGAACCAGGTCGAACCCTCAAAGATAATGAAACAACACTCCATAGATGGAAAACCTACCTCATGCGGACTAACCGTTGTCACAGGTCGCTGGCAAGATGACCGCATGCGACTGGTTGACCACGACGGGCTGTTCGCCCCGGACAGCGTCACGTGGCGGCTCCATGCTGATCCGGTCTGTGTCGTCGGAGGGATGCGCGCTCTGCTCATCCAGGCCCTCGAACCGCGGGCCATGGCCGGCGTGGACCAGCATTCATCCTTCCGGGACGACCCCTGGGCCCGGTTCCGCAACACGGCCTCGTTCATCACCACCGCCACGTTCGGCTCCCGGGAGGAAGCCGAGCAGGTCGGGGCGATCGTCCGCCGAGTGCACAAGTCGGTTCGGGGCATCGACCCGGTGACGGGTCAGCGGTACCGGGCCGACGATCCCGAGCTGCTGGCCTGGGTCCACAACGTGCTGGTTCATTCCCTGCTCGTGTCCAAGCGCCGCTACGGCGGGGGGATCAGCGCCTCGGACGCCGACCGTTACGTGGAGGAGATGACCCGCCTGGCCGAGCTGGTAGGCCTCGCCGCCGACGCCGTGCCTCATTCGACAGCCGGGCTGAGGGTGTACTTCCGGGATCGCCCGCTGGTCATCTCCGATGTAGCCCACGAAGCGAAGCGGACGGTCCTGGCCCCGCCGCTGCCGGCGCGGGTTCGCCCTGCGTGGGCCCTGCTCGACGTGGCCGCGGTGGCGGTGCTGCCCCGTCAGGTACGGGATCTCTACGGGCTGTCGTGGTGGCCGATCTCCGCCGGTCCGGTCCGGGCCGCGGCCACCTCGGCGTTCAGCGTGCTGCGGATGATCAGCCCCGGACCCCCGCAGCTGCGCACGGCTCGGCAACGGCTGGCTGCTGCCTGATCGCCGGGCCGCCGGATAGGTAGTTACCCGAACTACGGAAAAAATGGTTAGCATGGGGAACAATCTCGGTCCGCCCTGCCGTTCACCCCTCTGTGGACCTCTGGGGTAGCAGAGGCCGAGGGGTAGCAGAGGCCGACGGAGAGAAGTACGCATGACGAGAGGTGACCGATGAGCAACGCCGCAGCCGTGAACGACGGGGATATCACCCCCGCCGCCGCCAAGAGCGCCCACCCGGATCGCTACAAGTGGATCGCTCTTTCCAACACGACCATCGGTGTCCTCATGGTCACCATCAGCGGGTCGATCACCCTGATCTCCCTGCCCAACATCTTCGATGGCATCCACCTCAACCCCCTCGGCCCGGGCAACACCTCGTACTTCCTGTGGATGCTGATGGGCTTCCTGCTGGTGACCGCGGTGCTGGTCGTGAGCTTCGGACGGATCGGTGACATGTACGGCCGGGTGAAGATGTACAACCTCGGCTTCGCCGTGTTCACCCTGTTCTCCATCCTCCTGTCGGTGACCTGGCTCCACGGCCATGCCGGGGCTCTCTACCTGATCATCATGCGGATCTTCCAGGGCGTCGGCGGGGCTTTCCTGTTCGCCAACTCCAGCGCCATCCTGACCGATGCCTTCCCCACCGAGCAGCGGGGTCTGGCCCTCGGCATCAACTCGGTGGCAGCCATCGCCGGCTCTTTCCTCGGGTTGCTGATCGGGGGAGTGCTGGCGCCCATCAACTGGCGGTTGGTCTTCCTCGTCAGCGTGCCCATCGGCCTGTTCGGCACCGTCTGGGCCTATCTCAAGCTCCAGGACAGCGGCCAGCGGGTCCATGCCAAGATCGACTGGGCCGGCAACATCACCTTCGCCGTCGCCCTGATCTCCATCCTGACCGGCATCGTCTACAGCATCCAGCCCTACGGCGGCCACACCATGGGCTGGACCAACCCCGGCGTCATCGCCGCCCTGGCCGGCGGGGTGATGACCCTCGTCACGTTCGGGGTTATCGAGAGCAGGGCCACGGACCCCATGTTCCGGCTGCCCCTGTTCAAGATCCGGGCGTTCAGTGCCGGAAACCTGGCCAACCTCCTCGGTGCCTTGGGCCGGGGAGGCATCATGTTCATCCTCATCCTGTGGCTCCAGGGCATCTGGCTGCCCGAGCACGGCTACTCGTTCGTGCAGACGCCGCTGTGGGCCGGCATCTACATGGTGCCGTTGACGGTCGGGTTCCTCATCGCCGGGCCCGTGTCGGGGATTCTCTCGGATCGTTACGGAGCCCGTCCCTTCGCCACTGGCGGGATGATCGGCGCGGCCGTTGCCTTCTATTTGCTCACCGTCCTTCCCATCGACTTCGGCTACGCCTCCTTCGCCGCCATCCTCCTGCTCCTGGGGCTGTCCATGGGGGTGTTCGCGTCACCCAACCGGGCGGCGGTCATGAACTCCCTGCCCCCCGACCAGCGGGGCGCCGGTGCGGGGATGATGAACACCTTCCAGAACGCCTCCCAGGTGCTCTCGATCGGGCTGTTCTTCGCCCTGATCACCATCGGAATGGCGGCCACCCTCCCGTCCCGGCTGAGCGGCGCCCTGATGAGTCAGGGCGTGGATGGGAAGTTGGCCCACACCATCGGGGCCACCCCACCCCTCGACAGCCTGTTCTCGGCGTTCCTCGGCCTCAATCCCATCACCACCCTCAACCAGCAGTTCCACGGTGCCGTGCTCGCCGGGCGCTCGCCCGCCCAGGTCGCTCACCTGACCGGAAGGGGCTTTTTCTCCCAGGTGCTCTCCTCGCCGTTCGGGACGGGGCTGCACTACGCCCTGATCTTTGCCGTGGTCTGCTCGCTCGTTGCGGCCGTGGCCTCCCTGCTCCGGGGCAAGAAGTACGTCCACGGTCAGGATGTGGGGGCCGGGGATGCGGCTCCGGCGCCCAGCCTGGCCATGGCGTCCGTGGTCTCGTCACGGTTGGATGACCGCGACCGCCAGCCCGTGGGTGCCGGCGTGAGGTCGTCCGGGGGGTCGGCAGATGGTCCTGGAGCGGTGGCCTTGGACCGGCTCACCAACGGCTACACGACCAACGGCCACACCGCCAACGGCCACACCGCCAACGGCCAAACCGCCAACGGCCAAACCACCAACGGCCACACCACGAACGGCCATACGACCAACGGGCATACGACCAACGGCCATACGACCAACGGCACGGCCGCCAACGGCACGGCCGCCAACGGCACGTCGTACGGCCAGGTGATCACCGGTCCGGCTCACAACGTTTCGGGGAATGGCCTCGACGGTGGCGGCCCCGCCCCCCGACCGGGGGACGAGCCCACGGTGGCCGAGGGCCCTGAAGCAGCCCCGCCCGCCGGAGCCGAGGCCCCAGGGTTTGGTCCTGCCAGCGCCGGTACCGGGTCCCCGCCGCCCACCGGAGCCGCGGTTCCCGGTACCGGGTCCCCGCCGCCCACCGGCGTGTCGTCCGGGCGTGAGGTCTTGCGCGGGGAGCCGGTGTCCGACGAGCGGACGCCGGCGTCCGACGACGATGGCAGCGAGCTGTCGGTGACCCTGTCGGTGCGCTGGAAAGCCCGCCCGGTCCGTCGCCGGCGCCGGTCCTCGTAGGACCGCCATCGGCGGCCCTTCCCCCTACGCTGGGCCGATGCGCCTGGTGATCGCCACCTGTACAGTGGACTATGAGGGACGGTTGGAGGCGCACCTGTCCCGTGCCGCCCGCCTGATCATGGTCAAGGCGGACGGCTCCGTGTCGGTGCACGCCGACGGCGGCGCTTTCAAGCCCCTCAACTGGATGAGCCCGCCGTGCCGGCTGGTGGAGCATCCGGGCCATTGGGAGGTGGTCAACCCCGCCGGCGAGCGCCTGACGATCGCCCTCGAGGAAGTCCACCTGGACACCGGCTACGAGCTCGGCGTGGACCCCGGTCTGCGCAAGGACGGCGTGGAGGCCCACCTGCAGGTCCTCCTGGCCGCCAACCCCCACGCCCTGGAGCGGGGTCTGGCCCTGGTGAGGAGGGAGTTCCCCACCTCTATCGGACCCGTCGACCTGTTGTGCCGGGACCCCGACGGTCGGGCCGTCGCGGTGGAGATCAAACGGCGAGGCGAGATCGACGGAGTGGAGCAGTTGACCCGCTACCTCGAACGGCTCGATCTTGACGGCCGCCTCCGACCGGTCCGGGGCATCTTCGCCGCCCAGCGGATCAAGCCGCAGGCCCGGGTGCTGGCCGCGTCCCGGGGCATCACGTGCGTGGAGGTCGATTACGACAGCCTCCGGGGACGTCCGAGCAACGAGTTGCGCCTGTTCTGAGCGCCCCGGACGTCACATGAAATCTATCGAGACGTCATGCGGTTGGCTGGGAGACGAGTACGATGGGGCCATGGTCGAGCCGATTCGCTGGATGGGTACGAGAGAGGCTTGCGAGCGGCTGGGCATCACCTTGAGGACGCTGTACCGCTTCATCGACGAGGGTCAACTTCCGGCGTACAAGATGGGTAGGGTCATCCGGTTGCAGGAGACCGACCTCGACGCCTTCATCGACCGGATGCGGATCACCCCCGGCACCCTCGACCACCTCTATCCTGAGCCGAAGTCGCAGGAGGTAGCGGAGGTGCGCGACGCCGACGGGCGCTGACGGTAGCGTCGGTGGGATGGTCGACTGCCTGTTCTGCAAGATCGTCGCCGGTGAGGTGCCCTCCGAGGAAGTCGCCTCCTCCGAGTTGACCTATGCCTTCCGCGACATCAACCCGGCCGCTCCCGTCCACGTGCTCGTCGTTCCTCGCACCCACATCCCCGACGCGTCCGAGGTGGGCCCGCAGCACGGTGCCATCCTGGCCGAGATGCTGATCACGGCCAAGGGTGTGGCGGACGCCACGGAGATCGGCGAACGGGGGTACCGCCTGGTGTTCAACGTCGGCGACGACGCCCTCAACACCGTTTCCCACCTGCACCTCCACGTCATCGGCGGCAAGCGCATGGGTTGGCCCCCAGGGTGAAGCCCCCACCCGCCAGACCCCGTCCGGCGCCAACGGACGGCTCTGCCCTCCAGCCGGTACCCTGGGCCGCCAGAAGCATCGTGTCCTCACCTGTCACCGTCACCGTCCCCAATCACGTGATGTCGCGCCTGGTGGGTCCGCTCAACGAGAACCTCCGCTTGGTGGAGGAAGCCTTCGACGGCGCCCGGATCATCACCCGGGGCAACGAGTTCATGATCTCCGGCGACGGGGCCGACGTGGCCGCCCGCCTGGTGGACGAGTTGCGCCTGCTGATCGAGCACGGGGCGACGGTCGATCCCGAGGTCGTGCGCCGCACCATCGACATGATTCGCGACGACGAGCGCCCCTCCGAGGTCCTCACCGCCGACATCCTGCGGTCGGCCCGGGGACGTTCGGTACGGCCCAAGACCAGCGGCCAGAAGCGGTACGCGGAGGCCATCCGTGACCACGTGGTGACGTTCGGCATCGGGCCCGCCGGGACCGGCAAGAGCTATCTGGCCGTGGCCCTCGCCGTCCAGGCCCTGCAGGCCAAGACGGTCGAGCGGATCATCCTCACCCGGCCGGCAGTGGAAGCCGGCGAGCGCCTGGGGTTTTTGCCCGGCGACCTGATGGCCAAGGTCGATCCGTACCTCCGACCCCTCTACGACGCCCTCTACGACATGATGGGCACCGAGTCGGCCCGTCGCCTGCTCGACACCGGCACCGTGGAGGTGGCCCCGCTCGCCTACATGCGGGGCCGCACCCTCAACAACAGCTTCATCATCCTCGACGAGGCCCAGAACACCACGCCCGAGCAGATGAAGATGTTCCTCACCAGGATCGGCTTCGGCTCGAGGATCGTCGTCACCGGCGACGACACCCAGGTCGACCTGCCGGGGGGTCGCTCCGCCCTGATCGGCCTCGAGGCGGTGCTGGGCGGCGTCGAGGGCCTGGCGTTCGTCCACCTGGGACGGCGCGACGTGGTCCGCCACCGCATCGTGGCCGACATCGTGACGGCCTACGAATCGGCCGACGGACATGCCGGGGAGCGACGCCCGGCCGCCCAACCCGGGGAACCCCGGGTCGGCTCCGCCTGAGTTTAGGAGACCATGCAAGCGCAAGTCTTTGCTGCCGATGAGCAGACCGCTCAGCCGGTGGACACGCTGAGGTGGATTCACCTGGCCGAGGCCGTGCTGGCCGAGGAGGGCGTCGGCGACGCCGAGGTGTCCATGCTGTTCGTGGACGAGGTGGCCATCGCCGACCTCAACAAGCGGTTCCTCGGCCGGGACGGGCCGACCGACGTCCTGGCCTTCCCCATCGACGAGGACCCGGGCGAGGGTGGCCGGTCGCCCGACTCGGGGGGCCCGGGGCCCGGCTTCAACGCCGAGCTGTCGGAAGCGCCGGCCCTGCTCGGTGATCTGGTCATCTGCCCGGCGGTGGCGCAGCGCAACGCCCCCGAACACGCCGGGACCTACGAGGACGAGATCGCCCTGCTCGTCGTTCACGGCCTGCTCCACCTGCTCGGCATGGACCACGCCGACGAGGACGAGGCCGAGGCCATGGAGGGCCGGGAACGCGAGCTGCTCCACCGCCACCACCCCCAGCCCGAGGCGGCCGGTGACGCGGCGGGGGACGGGGGCCCGCCGGAGCCCATCCCGGCGCCGGAGGCGGACCGATGATGGCGGCTGTCACCACCCATCACATCGGTACCAGCGACATCGTCCTGCTCGTGGTGGTGGTGGTCCTGATCGCCGTCACCGGCTTCCTGGCCCTCTCCGAGACGGCGCTGACCCGGATGTCGCAGATCAAGGCCAAGAGCCTGGTCGAGGAGGGTCGCAAGCACGCCGCCGTCCTGCTCCGTCTGGCCGAGCACACCGAGCGGGTCCTGCCGGTGGTCCTCTTCGCCCTGGAGATCTGCACCCTGGTGGCGGCCACCCTCGTCGGGGTCGTCTCCGAGCACGCCTTCGGCGGGGTCGGCGTCCTCGTCTCCACCGTCTTCGAGGTCATCGTCATCTTCGTGGTGGCAGAGCTGGCGCCCAAGACGTGGGCGGTCCAGCACAGCGAGCGGGCCGCGCTCCTGACCGCCCCGTTCATCCGGGTCCTGGTGGCGTTTGCGCCCCTTCGGTGGACGACCCGGGCCCTGATCACCGTGTCCAACCTCTTGCTGCCCGGCAAGGGCATGCGGGAAGGGCCCTACACGTCCGAGGAGATGCTGCTGGCCATGGCCGACACGGCCGCGGCCGAAGAGGTGATCGAGCACCAGGAACGCACCTTGATCCATTCGATCATCGACTTCGGTGACACCATCGTGCGCGACGTCATGGTGCCGCGTCCCGACATGGTCTCGGTCGAGTCGAGAGCCAAGATCAGCGACGTGGTCGACATCGCCATCGCCGCCGGCTACAGCCGCATCCCCGTGTACGGCCAG
Source organism: Acidimicrobiales bacterium (assembly GCA_051000755.1). Classification (GTDB taxonomy): domain Bacteria; phylum Actinomycetota; class Acidimicrobiia; order Acidimicrobiales; family Palsa-688; genus JALZAH01. The sequence continues at coordinate 17,559 of JBPCNZ010000051.1, forward strand.
GGCATCGACGACATCGTGGGGGTGGTCATGGCCAAGGACCTGATGCGGGCCGAGCGGGAGGGCCGGATGGACGAACCGGTGACCGAGATCCTCCGCGAGGTGCACTTCGTGCCCGAGTCCAAGCGCGTCTCGGAGCTGATGCGCGAGATGCAGACCAACAAGGCGCACATCGCTCTGGTGGTCGACGAGTACGGCGGCACCGCCGGGCTGGTGACCCTCGAAGACCTGATCGAGGAGCTGGTCGGCGAGATCACCGACGAGTACGACACCGAGGAGGCCGACGTCGAACAGCTCGACGACGGGACTCTGGCCGTCAACGCCCGCATGCCGGTCAACGAGGTCAACGAGCTGCTGGGCCCGCCCGGCCTCCCCGAGGGTGACTGGGACACCGTCGGCGGCCTGGTCTACAGCCTCCTCGGCCATGTGCCGACCGAGGGTGAGTCGATCGAGTACCAACGGCATCACATCGTCGCCGAGGACGTCCAGGGCCGGCGGATCGGCCGGGTCCGGATCAAGGCCCTGCCCGCCGACGACGAGGCCAACGATCACGAAGCGTCCGCCTCCCAGCAGTCCCCGTGAGCCACCGATCCGGATTCGCCACCCTGGTCGGGCGGCCCAACGTGGGCAAGTCCACGCTGCTCAACACCGTGGTGGGCCAGAAGGTCTCCATCACGTCACCGGTGGTGCAGACCACCCGCAACCAGGTGCGCGGGGTGCTGACCAGGCCCGACGCCCAGGTGATCTTCGTGGACACGCCCGGGATCCACAAGCCCCGCACCCTCCTCGGTGAACGCCTCAACGACACCGCCGCCGATGCCCTCGGCCAGGTGGACGTGACCGTTCTCGTCATCGACGCCACCGCCGCGGTGGGCCGGGGCGACCGGTTTGTGGCCGCCATGGTGCCCAGGAGCACCATCTGCGTGGTCAACAAGATCGACCGGGCCTCGCGCCAAGCGGTGCTCCGCCAGCTGGTGGCCGCATCAGAGCTGGGGTTGGACGAATACTTCCCCGTGTCCGCCCGTACCGGCGAGGGCGTCGATGCCCTGGTGGATGCCATCGTGTCCCGGCTCCCACCCGGCCCGCAGTTCTACCCGCCCGACACGGTCACCGATGTGGCGGAGGCGTTCTGGGTGGCCGAGCTGGTCCGCGAGCAGCTGCTGGCGGTCATGACCGAAGAGGTCCCCCACAGCATCGCCTGCCGGGTCACCGAGTGGGAGTGGCCCCGGATCCGCTGCGAGATCAACGTCGAGCGCGACTCCCAGAAGGGCATCGTCATCGGCCGGGGTGGGGCCGTGCTCAAAGACGTGGGCATTCGGGTTCGCCAGCAGCTGCCCCCCGGCGCCTACCTGGAGCTGTTCGTCAAGGTCAACCGGGACTGGCAACGCCAGGCCCGAGCTCTGGAGCGCCTCGGCTACTGAGCCTCCCGGCCCGAGGGCCCTGCCCCCGGTGGCCCTGCCCCCGGTGCCCCCGGTGCCCCTGCGCCCGGTGGCCCTGCGCCCGGGGGCCTGGCGGCCCGGAGCGGGGCCAGGAATGCCTCGACCTCGTGGCGGTGCCGCGTCCTGGCCATCGGGGGCAGTGCCCGGACCAGGTCCCAGCGGTACCGGGCCCGGCCCAGTCGGGAATCGAGGACGGCGACCACACCCCGGTCGGTGTTGTTGCGGATGAGCCGTCCGGCGCCCTGGGCCAGCAAGGTGGCCGCCCGGGGCACGTCGATGGCGGAGAAGGCCTGGCGGCCGAGGCGGTCGCGTCGGGCCTGCAGGAGGGGATCGTCGGGTCGTGGGAACGGCAGGCGGTCGATGGTTACCACCGAGCAGGCCGGCCCCGGCACGTCGACGCCCTGCCAGAAGCCCATGGTGGCGAACAGGCAGGACTGCTCCTCGGTGTTGAAGCGGGCGACGAGGGCCGGCTTGGGCAGATCGGCCTGGGTCATGACCGGCCACGGGATCCGGGCTGTCACCGCGGTCGCCGCCGCGCTCATGGCCCGCCATGACGTGAACAGGGCCAGGGTCCGCCCCTCGGCGGCAGTGATCACCGCCACCAGCTCGTCCAGCATCGCCACTTCGTAGCCCGCCTGGCGGGGATCAGGGAGGTGGATCGGGCAGTACAGCAGGGCCTGGGTCGGATAGTCGAAGGGGCTGCCGACGTCGATGTCGTCGAAGGTGCCGGGGGCCAGGCCGATGCGGTCGGCCAGCCGGGGAGGAATGGTCGCGCTGGTCAGGATTGCAACCGGGGCATCTTCCGGCTCCCACAGGAGGGACTGGAGCAGGACGGCGACATCGACAGGCGCCACCCGCAGAACCGGGGCGTGCTCGGGCCCCTCGACCCACGCCACCATGGCATCGGTGAGGCCCAGGACCTGGTCGATCTCGCCGATCAGGGTGGTGCCCGCCTGCTGCACCCGGATGCGCCGGGCCGAGCGCTCCTGGGCCCCGTCGGCGTCACCGGCGACCTTGCGGACCTCGGCCAGCAGGCGGGTGAGGCGTTCGCGCAGCAGCGTCAGGCGGTCGTGGACGGTGTCGTCCAGCGGGCGAGCCAGGCGACTGCCCCGCAGGGGGGCCAGGGCGTCGACCAACAGAGAGGCAGCCTCCCCGGCGGCCTCCACCGTGCTGGCGTCGTCGAGCAGGGGGCGGGCGGCCCGGGCCAGGGCGTGGACCCGGCCCCCGGCCAGGTCGAAGCCCAGGCTGGCGGAGGCGATGTCCTCCAACTCGTGGGCCTCGTCGAAGACGACAAGGTCGTGGGGAGGGAGGACCTCTCCGCCGGAGGCCAGGTGGGCGGCGTAGAGGTGGGTGTTGACGACCACCACGTCAGCCTCCGCGGCCCGTTTCCTGGCCCCCTCCGCAAAGCACTCGTCGCCTGCCGGGCATCGGCTCGCCCCCGGGCAGTCCCGGGGTCCCACGCTGACCTGGGCCCAGGCGTCGAAGCTCGGTTCGAACGGCAGATCGGCCCGGTCGCCGGTCTGCGCCGTGGCCGACCAGGACGCCAGCCGCTGCACCTCCCGGGCGAAGGGGCCCAACACCGCCTTGCCCTCGGAGCCCCGGTCGTCGACGGTCAACTGGTCACCAAGGGTCAGCTGGTCACCGCCCCCGCCGATCTCGGCGACCCGCTGCCGGCAGATGTAGTTGGACCGACCCTTGAGCACGGCGAACTCGACCGGGTCGCCGAGGGCCCCCGCCACCACCGGCAGGTCGCGTTGGGCCAGCTGGTCCTGCAGGGCCTTGGTGGCGGTCGCCACCACGCAGCGGGTACCGGCGGCCAGGGCGGGGACCAGGTAGGCCAGACTCTTTCCGGTGCCGGTCCCGGCGGCCACGATCAGGTGGTGGCGCCGGGCGATGGCATCGGCCACCGCCGCCGCCATGCGCTGCTGGGCCGGGCGGTGCTCGTGATGGGCCAGAGCGGCGGTGACCCGCTCCAGGGCGGGCAGGACGGCGCGGCTGTCTGTCGGCGAGGGCCGTTCGCTCACCAGCTGACGCTACCGCCGGGGCGGGACATCGGTAGGGACGTGGAGGATGACACCATGGCACGGTGCGACTGCGTATCTTCACCGAACCCCAGCTCGGAGCGACTTACGAGGATCAGCTGGCTGCGGCCGTCTGCGCCGAGGAAGCCGGCTTCGACGCCTACTTCCGCTCCGATCACTTCCTGACCATGGGAGGGAGCGACGGCTTGCCCGGCCCCACCGATGCCTGGATCACCCTGGCCGGTCTGGCCCGGGAGACCAGCCGGATTCGCCTGGGTACCCTCCTCACCTCCGCGACCTTCCGCCTGCCCGGGCCGCTCGCCATCTCCGTCGCCGAGGTCGACGCCATGAGCAACGGGCGGGTCGAGCTGGGCCTGGGCGCCGGTTGGTACACCGACGAGCACACCGCCTACGGGATACCGTTTCCCTCCACCTCGGAGCGCTTCGAGCGACTCGAGGAGCAGCTGGCCATCATCACCGGCCTGTGGGAGACCCCGCCCGGTGAGACCTTCGACTTCGCCGGCACCCACTACCAGCTGAGCGACAGCCCGGCCCTGCCCAAGCCGTCGCAGCAACCTCGACCGCCGGTGATCATCGGGGGCGCCGGCCTGAGGCGGACCCCGGCCCTGGCGGCCCGATTCGGCAACGAGCTGAACACGCCGTTCCTGTCGTCGGAGGAGGCCAAGGTTCGCTACGCGGCGGCCGACGAGGCCTGCCGGGCCGTCGGGCGGGACCCCGCCGATCTGGGTCGCTCCGCGGCGGTGGTGATGTGCTGTGGGGCCGGGGAGGCGGCGGTGGAGCGCCGGGCCCGGGCCATCGGACGTGACGTCGACGACCTTCGGGCCAACGGCGTGTGCGGCACCCCGGCCGAGGTGATCGCCCGACTCAACGAGTGGCAGAAGGCAGGGGCCGACACCGTCTACCTCCAGATCCTCGATCTCTCCGACCTCGATCACATCCGCCTCATCGGCGCCGAGGTGCTCCCCGCCGTGGCCTGAGCGCCGGCGCCTCTGCGGGTCGGTTGCGGGCGGGGCGCCGCCCGACCCGGCGCCATCGCCCCCCTGCCGACGCCACCTGTTGAGCGCATGACTGGCTGAGCATTGCGGGCGGGGTTTCGGCGGCGGTGTTCGTGCAGGGTGTCGGGACGGTGGGCGAGGATGGCTGGTCCTTGTCCACGCGAAGGACCCCGCCCCTGTCGAGT
>JBPCNZ010000052.1:0-4206 GCA_051000755.1 Acidimicrobiales bacterium
CGGGCGCCTGCGGTATCCCCACGACGCCCGGGTGTGGTCGCCAGCGGGCCAGACGGGCCGGAAAATCACACGACTGTTATTTCATGTCATCTCAAACGCGCGCCGGTAGGTGGTCAGGGCACTAGAGGCGGCGTGGGCTCGAGACCCGCGGACCTGCAGGGCAGTGGGGGAATGGGCCGAAAGTCCGCTGTTGGTGGGCCAGACGCCTGCGGACCTCACCTACCTCGCCCATCGGGGAATAGACCGGGAGCGGTCCGAGGCGGTGCTGGCGGCGCTCGTCTGTCGGGTCGACAACGACGAGCTAGCGGTTCTCACCGTCATGCACATGCTGTTGCCGGCAGCCAAGGGGGTGGCGGGACGGCTCCGAATCGACGGTGACGCTACCGAGCGGGCCTTGGTGGTGGTGGAGGCCCTGTGGGAACGGATCCGGACCTACCCCTGGCAGCGCAGGCCCGGGCGAGTCAGCGGCAACGTGCTTGCCGACGTGGTGATGGTCCTTACCCGGGCGCGTCATCAGCGCAGCGTGCCGGTGACGGTTTGGAGTGGCAGCTGGGGTTCTGGCGGCTTGCCAACAGGCCACCTGCGATAGCATAATGCAAGCATGCCTAATGTGCTTGTTCGCGACATTTCCAATGAGGTCCACGGCGTCTTGCAGCACCGCGCTCAGCAGCGGGGCCAGTCGCTGCAGGCTTATTTGGCCGCGGAGTTGCGCCGGCTAGCTGAGCGGCCGAGCCTCGACGAGGTCGTCGATCGAGTGACGCGGCGCCGAGGCGGCCGGGTGGGCCTCGAGCAGGCAACGGAGGACTTGGCTCAAGACCGCGCCGGGCAGTGATCGTCGTCGACGCGTCGGTGCTGGCCAATGTCTTGGGTGACGACGGGCCCGATGGGACCGTCGCCCGCTCTGAGATCCGAGCCGCCGGGGCCCTCGCCGCCCCCGATCTCGTTGACGTCGAGACGGTGGCCGTGCTGCGGAAACGATGGTTGGCTGGCGACTTGACGGTGGGCCGTTTTCGTTCTGCGGTCGAGGACCTCGCAGACCTGGAGATCGACCGTTACCCGACGCTAGGTCTGATGCCGAGGGCCTTCGAGCTTCGAGCGAATGTCACTCCCTACGACGCTGCCTACGTGGCCCTGGCCGAGGCCCTCGACGCCGTCTTGGTCACCGGTGACCGACGCTTACAAAAAGCGCCTGGTCCCCGCTGCGAGATCAAGGTGATCCAGGCCGACTGACCCCCCGGGTACAAACAGGCCCGGAAGTGGCGTGGAGCCTGAGTCTGGGGGACCGATCATCATCGCTGGCAATGGTTCACATCCCGAAGCCGATGTCGTCGTGGTCGTGGCCTCCGAGTCCGGGTCCGGGACGGTGGGGGTCATGGCCGGCACCGGGGTGGGGGCCGGTGGGGCGGCTGGGGCCTCTGACTGGTTGTGGGCTGGTGATCTGTCGGGCGGTGCGCGCTGCTCGGCTGGCGACGTTGCGGGCGTCGGCCAGGGGGTTGCTGTCGGCCAGGTCGGGGCCGAGGAGGTCGTCGGGTTCGGTGATGCCTGCGGCTTCGCGGTACAGGGCGACTTGGGCGGCCGCTCGGGCCCACGGGCCGATCTGGGCCGGGTCATGCGGGCGGCCGCCCCATGCGGCCGCCCAGGGGGGAGGCTCGCCGCTGGTGGCCAGGTCCTCGGCGAGCCGGGCCCGGAGGGCCTCGAGGCGGCCGGCGGCGTCGGCCGCCCACACGGCGACCGCGGGGTCGGCGTAGGCGGAGACGGGGGGGAGGATTCCGGCGACCAACGGGCGGCCCTGGCCGGCTGCGCCCATGGCCGCATAGCTGCCCGCCAGGATCTGGTCTGCGGTGAGGGGCCCCGGGTGTATGGCTTCGACGGTCCGCTCCACAGTGGTGTCGGCTCCGAGCTCGGCGATGACCCGGGCCGGGTCTTTCCCGCTCTGTTCGTAGCGTGCCGCCGCGGCCATGACCTTCCAGGCGGTCTCGCCGGCCAACACGTCTGAGCCGACCGCACCGGCGGCCCGGGCCAGACGGGCCCGGCGGTCCTCGTCGATCACCGCCAGGTAGCGGGCGGCCAGCACGGCCGGGTCGTCACCGTGGGCGGCCTCGAGGTGGGCGACCGCGGTGGCGGTCCCCGGACCCTCATTAGCGAGGGCGCGGGCCAGGACCTCGACCGGCCCCAGAGTGGCGGTGGGGGAGAGGTGGCCGGGTTCGTCGGCCGGTTCGTCGATGACCACATGGGCGCAGTTCGTTTGCCGTCCTCGGGTCATGCCCACATAGATCACCGCGGCGGGATCGTCGGCGCCGACGAGGACGTGGGCTTCGTCGACGGTCATCCCCTGGGCGCCGTGGGCGGTGAGGGCGTAGCCGAGCTCGACATGGTCGGCCACATACCCGGGAGGGAGCTGGGCGGCCGCCCCGGTGCGCAGGTGGGTGACGTCGAGGGATCCGTCGTCGCCGCGGGCGGTGACGGTCCAGCGGTCCCGGTTGCGGACATAGCCGCCCTCGGAGGGCTGGTGGCCGACGGGGATGGTGCGGTCGTTGCGGCGGGTGGCGATCACATCGCCGACACCGGCGATCGACCCGTTCGCCAACTCGACTCCGTCCGGGTTGACGTGGCCGGTCTCGACGCGGGCGGCCCGGGCCATCGCCGAAAGGGAGGCGACCGTGGTGTTGTCGGCGGCGACCATGATCGCATCCCCCCTCCCCGTCGCCTCGGACCAAGCCTGGAACGTTTCGGCGATCATGGCGTGGCGTCCGCCGCCGGTCACCCGACCGGCCCGGGCATACGTCTCGATCACATCAGGGTCACGGTCCCGTAGCCGCAACGTGGCCGGGCCCTCCCACCCCTGCGCGAAGCGGTGCAGGCTGCCCAGGCGCGGCGACGCGGCGACGTTGGCCACGATCCCCAGGCCGCCGCCGGCGCCGACCGCGCCGAGCTGGCGGGGGTCGCCGGCCAACCGGACCGTCCCCCCCAACCCGAGCACCGTGTCGACGGCCTCGACCAACTTGGGGGTGGCGGCCATCGACGCCTCATCGACAATCACCACACAGCCGGTCTCAGGCAGCCCTCTCCCGGCCCGCCACTCCACCAACGCCTTGTCCAACGTGTCGGTGGCCACGCCGAGGTCCTCGCCCAACACCGCCGCGGCCGCCGCGGTGGGAGCCAGGCCGATCACCTGGCGGCCCTCATCGACCGCCACCCCGGCCAGGGCAGCGAGGGTGGTGGTCTTGCCCGCCCCCGCCGGGCCCACCAGCGCATCCAAGACCCGGGCGGGGTCGGCCAGGCGGGCCACCGCCACCGCCTGCTCGGCACTCAACCCTTCTCTGCGGGCCCCCAAGGTGACCGCCGACGCCGCGGCCAGCTGGTCATGGGCGGCCCGTAACGCCACCAGATCGGCGTCAACCACCGCCGTGCGACGCTCGGCCCGGGCGGCGGTGGCGGCCACCGTGTCGGCCTCGGCCACCAGGCCCGCCACCGCCTTGAGGTCAACCGCTTCGGCCAACAACAACGCCTGGCGGTCCTGCTCGGCCCGCCACCCCGCCGGGCTACCCGCCGTCGGGAACGCCGCCAACAGCCCGTCCAGCTCCCCTCGCAGGGCGACACGTTCGGCCTGACGGGCCTTACGGATCCCCCCGCCAGCCAGCCGAGCCCGGACGGCATCGGCCCGCTCCGCGGCCACCCGGGCCGCCTCCACCCTGCCTGCCGCCTCGCTATACGCCGGGCGGGCCGCCCGTATCTCGCCGGCCTGGCCCCGCAGCCGGCCCTCCTCCGCCCGGCCCGCCCCCACCCCAGCTACCAGAGCCTCCCGTTCGCCCTGCAGGACGGCCAGGCGGGCCTCAGTGCCCTCCAACACCTCCCTCGCCCGCCCCCGCGGCCCAGAGCGGGCCGGGGGGGCAGCGGCCAAAGCTTGGAGGCGGGCCTCGCCCTCCAACACCGACCTCGACGTCCAACGGTCCTCGCCGACCCGGGCGAACACCCCCACCCGCATCCCCACCCCGGCCGCCTCCAGGGTGGCCGGGCCGGCCGGCACCTCAGGAGTCAGCCGGACCAGGCCCGGGTGGGCGACCATGGTGTCGGCCACCAACCTGATCGAGACCTCATCAACCCGCCATCCGCCCTCGCGCAACACAATCCCGGCCGCCCGGTCCATCTGATGAGCCGACCACGTCGCCTGACGGTCCTCCAACAACCCCAGGGCAGTCGCGGCTG
>JBPCNZ010000053.1:0-6101 GCA_051000755.1 Acidimicrobiales bacterium
CTCGGCCCGGATCGTCTCGTCCAACACGATCGGCGCAGCCCTATACGGCATGGTCGGCTCCCTCCTGTGACGTCAAACAACAGGAGTGAAACTACACGCGTGTGTTCAGCGACCTGGTGCACTAGCCCCGCGCCGTCACTGAGTGCCTCAGCCCTGCTGGCGGATGGCCTCGACCTCGAGCATGATCTTCACCTTGTCGCCGACGACCACGCCGCCACCTTCGAGGGGCATGTCCATGTCGATGCCGAACTCCTTGCGGCTGATCTCGGTGACCGCGGAGAACCCGGCCCGGACACCACCCCAGGGGTCGGGTCCGACGCCGTTGAACTCCACGTCGAAGGTGACGGGCTTGGTGACACCGTGGATCGTCAGGTTTCCCTCCACCTGGTAGTCGCTGCCGGCCTTCTTGACCGACATCGAGCTGAAGGTCATGTGGGGGAACTCCTCAGTGGAGAAGAAGTCGGCGGAACGCAGGTGCTTGTCCCGGTTGTCCTCGCCAGTGTCGATCGATGCCATGTCGACCTTGACCTCCACGGCGGCCTGGGAGACGTCCTTGGGGACGGTGATGGTGCCCTCGAAGGACTTGAAGGTCCCCTTGACCTTGCTGACCATGAGGTGGCGAACGCTGAAGCCGACCTCGGTGTGAGCCGGGTCGATGGTCCAGGTCCCGGCGGCAAGCTCGGGAATGGTGAGGGTGTCGGGCATGGGGAAACCTCCCTGTCGGCGGTGGCCGCGTCGATCGGGTGCCGACCTCGTCCAGCGCACCGTTGATGTGTCAACCAACACCCTACCCGATTTCTTTGATGTGTCAACCACACGGGGGGACAAGCACTACGGTGGAGGCATGGCAGAGACCCGTTGGCTTGATCCTCTCGAAACCCGGGCATGGCGGAGCTGGCTGGCCGCCGGTGACCTGATGCGCGCCCAGATGGGCCGGGACCTGTGGCAGGACAACGGTCTGTCCGAGGCCGACTACGTCGTGCTCGTCTATCTCTCCGAGACCCCCGGGCACCGGATCCGCATGAGTGACCTGGCCGCCGCCCTGCGGTGGTCCAAGAGCCGGCTCTCCCACCAGGTGGCCCGCATGGAGACAAGGGGCCTGGTCACCCGGGCCGAGTGCCCGTCCGACGCCCGTGGTTCCTTCGCCGTGCTCAGTGAGCGGGGCATGGCCGAGATCGAGATGGCGGCCCCTCATCACGTCGAGGGAGTCCGGCGAAACTTCATTGACCTGCTCACCCCCGGGCAGCTCACGGCGCTCAGTGAGATCACCGAGGTGGTCATCAATCACCTGCTGTCGCTGCCCGGAGCACCGGTCAGCACCGCCGGTCTGCCCTGCCCTGGCGCCACCACCCCGGTTGGGGAGGGCAAGCTGGTGGGGTGAATCTGGTCCCCATCGGCCGCTGGCTGCGCGACAGCCTCCTCCCCGGAGTGCTGCTCGTGCTGCTCGCTGTCCTCGTTGCCCGCTTCCTGCGCTGGCTCGGCGTGCGCTACCGCCAGAGCCTCGACCGTGAGGTCAAGGCGATCATCGAGTCGGGTGGAGTGACCTCCGAGCGCACGAAACGTTCCCGGGCGGTGGCCCAGGCCGTCGAATGGTCGGCCATCTCGCTCACCTACTTCGTGATCGGCCTTCTCGTCCTCAAGCAGATAGGCGTGCCCCTGACCAGCCTGGTGGCGCCGGCCACGGTCGCCGGCGTGGCCATCGGCTTCGGCGCCCAGCAGGTGGTCGGTGACCTGCTCGCCGGGTTCTTCCTCTTCACCGAGCGCCAGTTCGGCATCGGTGACCTGGTCCGGCTGTCCACACCCGGTCAGCTGACCGGGATCCTCGGTACGGTCGAGGAGCTGACCCTGCGGGTGACCAAGCTGCGCAGCCAGACCGGAGAGGTCATCGTGGTGCCCAACAGCTCGCTGCGCCAGGTGACCAACCTGTCCAAGGACTGGTCACGGATCGTCCTCGACATCCCCATCCCCGTCGAGGAGGATCTCGATGTGGTGACCAAGCTGGTCGACGAGGTGTCCACATCGATGGCCGCCGAGGAGGCCTGGCGGAACCTCATCATCGGCGATCCCATGGTGGCCGGGGTGGAGACCATCCAGGTCGGCTACGTCCAGCTTCGGCTGTTCGTGCGGACCCAGCCGGGACGCCAGTTCGAGGTCGGGCGAGAGCTGCGCCTGCGGGTGGCGAGCGCTCTCCGCAATGCCGAGATCAAGTCGCCCCAGGTCCAGATGGCCCAGGTGGTCAACCCGTGAGCCCACGACACCGGCTCATCGAGGCCCTTCGCCTGCCGGTGAACGGCCGCCTGCCAATCCGACGTTCCACCGTCGTGCTCGCCGTCCTCCTGATCGGCCTGGCCGTGCTCTACGGCAGCATCTCGCCCAGCTCCAGCTCCGCGGCCCAAAGCTCGAATGGCCTCCAGTTGTGCAACGCCGACAAGACCAAGTGTGCCTACCTCCCGGCGCCTGCGACCCCCACGCCCAAGGCCCCGAAGAGCCCTGGCTCCACCACCCTCCCCACCTCCACGACCTCGACATCGTCGGTGCCGTCGACGACGACCCGGCCCCCAGCCACGACGTCGACCCTCCCCAACGGGCCGGGGACGACAGTGCCCGGGACAACCCTCCCCCGCTCGGGCGCCACCACGACGACGCTCCCGGGAGGGTCCACCACGACGTCGAGCACCTCGACGTCGTCCACCACGTCGACCACCAGCATCCCGTGAGGCGGCCTCCCCGGTCGCTCCCGTAGGTCTCCCCGGCCCGGCGCCGGGGCCTGCGTGGCGGCGGAGGACGGCAGTACGGTTGGAGCCCATGGCCTCCACCGAGACGTCGAGCAAGCCGGTCAAAGAACGCTGGCGGGCCCAGTGGGTCGAATTGTTCGACGAGGTCGTCACTTCGGGGCTGTGCACCGGTTGCGCCGGGTGTGTCGTGGCCTGCCCCCATGACGTGCTGGGCTACGACGACACCGGCGGCGTGTACCGCCCGTTCCATCTGGAGGAGGAGGGCGGCCCCGGCGGCTGCGGCCACGGCGATCGGGGTTGCACCAGTTGCACGAGGGCCTGCCCCCGCTTTCGGTCGTGGGAGACCGAGATCGATACCTATCTCTACGGTCGGGAACGGGAGGCCGAGGAGCTCTCGGGCGTCGGCAAGGACGTGCTGTTGACCCGGGCCACGGATCCCGAGATCCACGAGCGGGGCCAGGACGGCGGCTTGGTGTCGGCCATCCTGCTGTGGTGCCTCGAGCAGGATCGGATCGACGCCGCCCTGGTGTCGTACCTCGAGGGCGATGGCTCGACGTGGAAGGCCGTGCCGGGTGTGGCCCGGACCCGGGCCGAGGTGCTGGCCGCGGCGGGCTCCCGCTACACCTACTCGGCCAACACGCTGGCCTACGCCGAGGCGATCGAGTCGGGCGCCGAACGGCTGGCGCTGGTCGGTATGAGCTGCCAGGCGTCGGTCCCTGGAGTCATGCGGGCCCGGAAGGCAGGCAAGACCGGGAGGCGCCTGGCTCTGTCCATCGGCCTGCTGTGCTCGAAGACGTTCGACGACGCCATCTTCGACGAGCTGTTCGACGCCAAATACGGGCTGAAGCGGGCGGACATCGTCAAGATGAACATCAAGGGCGTGTTCCAGCTGTGGATGCGCGACGGCTCCTACCACGAGGTGCCGCTCAAGGAGTGCCATGCGTGGACCCGTGAGGGGTGCAAGACCTGCCCCGACTTCGCCGCCGAGCACGCCGACATCGCCACGGGCGGGATCGGGGCGGACAACGCCTGGACGTTGACGATCGTACGGACCGACGCCGGGCGGGAGATCATCGCCGGGATGGTCGCCGACGGCGCCATCGACACCCGCCCCGCCGACGAGGACCCTGGGGCCGTAGCCCTGCTGCGCAAGTTGTCGATCGTCTCGCGGCGGCGGTGGCCGGAGACCGCGGTTGCCGATCCCCGCCTGGGCCTGCCCCCTCCCAAACCCAGGGCCGCCGTCTGAGCGGTTCGCACGGTGGGGATCAACCAACTAGGTTCGTCCAGAGCCATGGGATCCCTGATCAAGAAGTAAGTGATCCCATTCTCCGGGTGCTGCCGGGCGGTCCGGTGCCCGATGAGCCCGCTCAGGATCTGGTGGCGCGGTTCTGCCGCGAGCGTTGGACCAACCCGCGGACGGTGGAGCGCAACTGGTACATGCTGCGCCGCCTGGTGGCCGATACCGGGGTGGCGACCGTCGGGGAGCTGACGCCCACGGCCGTCCTGCGCTGGTGCGTGGGCGCGGAGTCGCCCGCCCGGCTGGCCAACAACACCATCCGGGGTCGGGGCCAGGTGGCGGCGGAGCTGATGCGGTGGTGCTCCGCTAACGGTGTCGCAGCGCCGGCGGCCGAGGTCCTGACCGCTCGATCCAGCCCGCTGCGGCAGTACCGGCCGACATATGGGAAGGCGCAGTCGCCGCATCCGCCTCGGTGGCTGACCCAGGAGGAGGCCTACGAACGGCTGCTTGACGGGGTGGACCCGCAGACACCGCTCGGGTTGCGGGACGAGCTCGTGCTGCGTCTGGGGCTCAACGGGCTACGGGCCCAGGAGATCGCTGCGCTCATCGTGGGTGACGTGAGGGACCTCGGCACCGACCACCCGTCGCTGCACTGGATAGGCAAGGGTTACAAACCGCTGCACATCGTCATCGGCCCAGGCACCGCCTCTGTGCTCAGCCGCTACCTCGATCGCTATCATCGGTCGCTGGGCCATGACGTCCCGCCGGATGCACGCCTGATCTGCAAGAGCCGCAACGGCCGCAGCCCCAAGCTCACCTCGCGGCAGCTCGCTTACGGGCGTGGCCTGGCCCAGGGAGCAAACGGGCGGCGGGCAGTGTGGAACATCGTGGTCGCCGCCGGCCAGCGAGCCGGCCTGGGACACGTCACCCCGCACGACCTGCGCCGGAGCGCGGCAGGGATCCTGCACCGGGAGAAGGCCCCAGACGGATCACACCGCTTCGACCTGCTCGACATCCAGAAGGTCCTCCACCACGCCGACCCGGTCACCACCATGAAGTGCTACCTGGACCCGATGGACACCGAGGTGCTTGACCGCGCCTCGAAGGTGCTCGACTGAACGCTGGGTTCGATCGCTCCGGGGAGCCGCCCTCCCGCCCAATCGGGCCCTCGCCGCTGAAGGTTCGGCTAGGGCGGAGCCCGTCGAGCCGCCCGCCGATCGCGCGCCTTCCGGGTACCCGCCTGCGGAGGATACTCAGGCTTCGGTATCTGCCAGGCTGCGGCGGGCTCGGGACCTGCTTTGTAGGTCCGAGATACCGGGGGGCTCCCCTCGCGTTCTGGGACGCCACGGAGCGTGAGGTTTACTTCGCCATTCTCATCACCCGTCAAGAAGTGCTCTGCGATCCAAGCGTTGCGACGGAGCCTGTCAGCTTCGCAGCGTCGGATGGCCCGGCGCCATCGCCGGAACTGCTCTACTCGCGTCCGATGCCGAGACCGGCTCACCGCCTCTGATTCAAGAGCTCAGCGCCCGGCGCGCCGCTGCCAGCGGGTCGCCTTCAGCATCTTCTTATGCTTCTTCTTGCGCATGCGCTTCCTGCGCTTTTTTATCAGCGAACCCACGAGGAGGAGACACTAGCCCGTCCCTCCACCGCCGCTCCAACCGGAGCCGAGGTGGCGGAGCCTAGGGCGAGTCGCCGTCGCTCGGAGGCCGGTCGTTGGCGGTGTCGCCGGTCAGTTGGTCCATAGAGGCGAAGGTCGACGGAGGCTGCGCCTCCGCCGCCCCGTCCTGTCGAGCCTCGGGACTGCTTGCGGGCGGCTGCCCGTTGCGACCAGCGAAGGATCTTGGCGGCCTGGTCCGGGCCGAGTCCGAAGGCGGTCACGCCGTCGCCGGGCCTTCGGGCTCCGATTCTGGTGACCGGCGGCATCCCTTTCCGGAGAGCCGCGAGCTTCCAGGTGACCCAGCGGGCCAGCCGGGCCTCGACCTCGACGGCGACCGCAGCGTCCAGGGGTGTGATGGTGGTCTGGGGTCGGAAGCCGACGGTGCGGCCCCACACCCCGTAGAAGCGCCCGACCTTGGTGAAGTCGGCTGGCGGCTGCTTCTGGCGCCACTTGCCCGCCTCCCGGGCCAGGT
>JBPCNZ010000054.1:0-27074 GCA_051000755.1 Acidimicrobiales bacterium
GGGATCTGTGGCACGCCGGGGGAGACGTCGCCGGGCGCTGTTGCCGGTGGCTGGGCTCGGGGGGTGGGGTTTCGCTCTGGGGTACCACGATGCCGGCGGTGCGTGGCGCCATCCCCCGGCCGAGACCATCGCCGCCATCCTCGATGAGATGGGGGCGACCGTGGACGCCGGCCCCGACGCTGGGGGGGGCCAGGCCGACCCGATCGAGCCGTCGATGGTGACCGTGCGCCTCGACCGTCCCCTACCTCCGGTGCGGGCCGGGATGCTCGAGATGGAGGACGGGGCCGAGATCCGCCTCGATGGCACCCTGCCACCCGATGTCCCGATCGGCTACCACCGGGTGGTGCCCGATGATGGCGGCTCGCCCTTTGCTTTGGTGGTGAGCCCAGGACTCTGCCCGCCCGGGCCCGCCCGCCACTGGGGATGGGCCACCCAGCTGTACGCCACCCGATCCGGTGCCAGCTGGGGCCACGGCGACCTGGCCGATCTGCGCCGGCTCACGGCGTGGTCGGCCGGGCAGGGGGCAGGGATGACGCTGATCAATCCTCTGCACGCCGGCGCCCTGGGTGCCCACCCCCAACCCAGCCCCTACTTTCCCAGCAGCCGGTGCTTCCTCAGTCCTCTGTACCTGCGGATCGAGGAGATCCCCGGTGCCGGCGGCCGGCCCGATCTCGACGTGTTGGCGGCCGCCGGACGGGAGCTCAACGGTGACCGCCTGATCGACCGGGACCAGGTCTGGGCCCTCAAGTCGGCGGCGTTGGAACGGCTCTTCGAAGACTTCGCCGGCGATGCCGGCTTCGACCGCTTCCGGGCCCAGCGGGGCGGGGCTCTCGAAGGGTTCGCCACCTACAACGCCCTGGCTGAGATCCATGGCCCCGGGTGGAGGGACTGGCCGGCGGACTGCCGGCGTCCCGACGCCCTCGGTGCGCAGGCCGTGGCCTCCGACAGGAACGGAGCCCGCCGGGTCCGCTACCACCAGTGGCTGCAGTGGCACCTCGACACCCAGCTCCGCCGGGCGTCGGAGGCCACCGATGTGATGGCCGACCTCGCCATCGGGGTCGACGCGGGCGGCGCCGATGCCTGGTTGTGGCAGGACACGTTCGCCTCGACCATGCGCGTGGGGGCCCCACCGGACGAATTCAACACCCAGGGGCAGGACTGGGGGTTGCCACCCTGGGACCCGTGGCGGCTGCGCAACGCCGGCTACCGGCCCTTCATCGAGACCATCCGGGGCGGGATGGGCAATGGGGGGGCCTTGCGCTTCGACCATGTGATGGGCCTGTTCCGCCTGTACTGGATCCCGGAGGGCCGCTCGCCCACCGAGGGCACCTATGTCCGCTACCCGTACTGGGACCTGCTCAACATCTTGGCCCTCGAAGCGGACCGGGCGGGCGCCTACGTCGTCGGCGAGGACCTCGGAACGGTCGAGGACCAGGTGCGAAGCGAGTTGAGGGATCGCCGGGTCCTGTCCTACCGCCTGTTCTGGTTCGAGCCGGGGCGACCCGCGACGTGGCCGGCCCAGGCCCTGGGGTCGGTGACCACCCACGATCTCCCGACCGTGGCCGGAGCGTGGACCGGTTCGGACCTCCAGGCCCAACTGGACTTGGGCCTCTCGCCCAACGAGGGCGGCGCCGCCTCCATGCGGGACCGCTTGCGGGACTGGACGGGCGCCAACGCCGACGCCCCGTCCGACGAGGTCGTGCGGGGCGCTTACCGGTCGCTGGCCGAGGCACCCTGCTCGGTGCTCACGGCCACGCTCGACGATGCCATGGTGGTCGAAGAGCGTCCGAACCTGCCTGGAACCGTCGATGCGTGGCCGAACTGGCGCATCGCCCTGCCCCTCCCCCTCGAGGACATCGAGGCGTCACCGCTCGCCGCCGAGCTGGCGGCCGTCCTCTCCCGCCCGGCGCCAGGCCCGGGCCCGGGGTCGGGGCCCGGTCGATCCTGAGCCCAGGCCTGGTCGCACGGGTTCGGGACCCGCCGTAGGCTCCTGGGCGTGGACCTGCCCGTCATGCCCCCGGTCGCCCCCATGCTGGCCAAGTCGGTCGCCGAGGTGCCGCGTGGGTCCTACTCGTACGAACCGAAGTGGGACGGGTTCCGTTGCATCGTGTTCCGGGACGGGACCGACGTGGAGCTCGGCAGCCGCAACGAGCGGCCGCTCACCCGCTACTTCCCCGACGTGGTCGCGGCCGTGACCGTTGCCCTGCCGGAGCGCTGCGTGGTCGACGGGGAGATCGTCGTGGCCGGGCCCGGCGGCCTCGCCTTCGACGCCCTCTCCCAGCGGATCCATCCGGCCGCCTCTCGGGTGGCGGCCCTGGCCCGGTCCACGCCGGCGTCGTTCGTGGCCTTCGACCTGCTGGCCGTGGGGGACGAGGACCTGCGGAGCCTCCCGTTCTCCGAGCGGCGGGCCGCCCTGGTCGATCTTCTCCGGTGGGCCCCGGATCAGGCCGAGGGCGTGCATCTGACCCCGGCGACGACCGATGCCTCCGTGGCTGAGGACTGGTTCAGCCGCTTCGAGGGGGCCGGCCTCGACGGGGTGGTGGCCAAGGCCGTGGACCTGGCCTACGTGTCGGACAAGCGGACGATGCTCAAGGTCAAGCATGAGCGCACGGCCGAGTTCGTCGTCGGCGGCTTCCGCTGGTACAAGGGAACCCAGGACGCGGTCGGTTCGCTCATGCTCGGGGTCTACAACGGCGACACCCTCTCCCACGTCGGGGTCATCGGCTCCTTCACCGCCGACAAGCGCCGAGCCCTGCTCGACGACCTGGCACCGTACCGGGGTCCGGGGGCGCACCCGTGGGAGGCGTGGGCGTCATCGGCGGGCGACTCGGACCACAAGCGGCTCCCAGGGGCGACAAGCCGCTGGAACGCCACGAAGGACCTGAGCTTCGAACCCCTCCGGCCCGAGTTGGTGGTCGAGGCTGCCTACGAGCACCTCCAAGGGGGGCGGCTCCGCCACACGGCCCGCTTCCGCCGCTGGCGGCCCGACCGGAACCCGGCAAGCTGTACCTACGACCAACTCGAGGTGGCTGTGCCTGCCCTGCTGACGGAGGTGTTCGCGGCAGGTGGCTGACCCTGTGGTGGCCGTCGGCGAGTGGGAGGGGGGCGAGTCGTGAGGGCGTGGCGGGGCGAGGGCAAGACCCACAGCGCCATCCTGGTGCCCGTTCCCGAGGCAGAGGCAGCGGTCGGGGCCTGGAGGCGCCTGCACGACCCGATGGCCAAGGGGGGTGTGCCGGCCCACATCACCCTGATCGTGCCGTGGTTGGCTCCTGAGCGCATCGATGACGACGAACTGGCTCGTCTGGAGGGGATCACAGCCAAGACGTCGCCCTTCGAGTTCGCCCTCCGCTCGGTCGACTGGTTCGGCTCCCGGGTCCTGTGGTTGGCGCCTGACCCCGTCCAACCGTTCCTCGACCTGACCAGCGCCCTGGTGGGGGAGTTCCACACCCCACCGTGGGCCGGCGAGTTCGACGAGGTCATTCCCCACCTGACCGTTGCCCACAGCACCGACGGGGCGGAGCTGGCCGGCGTGGCGGCCGCGTTGGACCGGGACCTGCCGATCACCTGCCGGGCCACCGAGGTCCGGGTCATGCTCGGCGACGGCACCCGCTGGTGGAAGCGGGCTGCCGTTCCCCTGGGCTGACCCAGATCGGGGTCGGCGGAGGCTCAGCCCTTCTCGATGGCCTCGAAGAGGGCTTTGAGCTCGTCGCCGGGACCACCGGGGATGGTGTAGCCCTCCGGGTCGCGGATCTTGTCGAAGTTGTCCCGGACCGACTCAACGGTCAGCTTCGGGTCGAAATGGCCCTCGGTCATGCCGATGAAGAACCGGGCCACCCGGCCGCCGCCCACGCTGAAGACCTCGCCGCTGACCGGCACGTCCTCATGAGCCAGCCACACCACCACGGGGGCGACGGCCTCGGGGTCGAGACGGGAGGCGGCGTCGCCGAGGAGGTCCTCGGTCATGCGTGTCCGAGCGAGGGGGGCGATGGCGTTGACCTTGATGTTGTACTTGGCCCCCTCGGCGGCCAGCACCCGGGTCAGGCCGACCAGGCCCATCTTGGCCGCGCCGTAGTTGGACTGGCCGAAGTTGCCCAGGATCCCGGAGTTGGACGAGGTGTTGACCACCCTGCCGTAACCCTGCTCGCGCATCTTGATCCACGCCGGGCGGGTCACGTAGAACGCCCCCTTCAAGTGGACGTCGATGACCGGCTCCAGCAGGTCCGGGGTCATGTTGTGGAAGGTCTTGTCCCGCAGGATGCCGGCGTTGTTGACGACGATGTCGACCTGGCCGAAGGCTTCGATGGCCTTGTTGACGAGGGATTCGCCGCCCTCGGGGGTGGCGACACTGGAGCCGTCGGCCACCGCCTCGCCGCCGAGGTCCGTGATCTCGCCGACGACCGTCTCCGCCGGGCCCTTGTCCGAGCCGTCACCTCGCACCGAGCCACCCAGGTCATTGACGACGACCCGGGCTCCTCTCGATGCCAGCAACAGGGCATGCTGACGGCCCAGACCGCCGCCCGCGCCGGTGACGATCGCTACCTTGCCGTCGAATCCAAGATCGCTCATGGTCGTCAAGCTACAGGCGGCCCGCTCAGCGGGCCAGTGAGGCCCGAGCGACTTCGGTCACCGCGGCGCGCCCGCTCGGCGACGGCGGGCGAGGCTGTCGACGATCGGGGCGGACAGGGCGCAGGGCCCACCTTCGAGGGGTGAGGATCAAGGCCCGCGGGTAGTCCTCGAACATCCATCGCAGGAACTGGTATCTGGTCACCTTGTTGGCCATGACCAGGCGCTGCCAGCCGTTGGCGACCTGCGGCCGGCGCAGCAGGTTGGAGACGGCCACGGATACTTTGTCGTCGACGCCCAAGGTGGCGTCGATGGCTCGGCGGTAGGCCATGGCCGCCCGGTCGGGGCGATCGGCGCCGGCTTGGATCAGGCTGTGAACGGCCACTTCGGCTGACTCCATGGCCTGGCCGATCCCCTCGCCGGTGAGGGGATCGCCGGAGCGGGCGGCGTCACCGACGAAGTGCACCCGGCCGCCGAGGGCGCTCAGCGAGCTGCGACCGATCCGGGTGGGGATGGGCCAGGCCTTGAACGGCTGCTCGGGCCGGGCGTTGGGTCCGAGGACCGAGGCGATGTGGGGCCGGGCGAGCAGATCGGCCCAGCGGGCCTTCATCGACCCGGTGGCCTCGCCGGGGCGGCGGATGATGCCGAAGCCGACGTTCGCTCCTCCGGACGGCAACGGGAACGACCAGGCGTAGCCGGGAAGGATGTCGGCGTCGAACCAGACCCACATCTTGGACGCCGCCGGGCCGGTGTCGGTGAAGTATTGACGGATGGCGTGCCAGTCGCCCAGGTACCCACGCGGGTCGTCGGCACCCGTCAGCTTGCGCATCGGTGACCACATGCCGTCGGCGGCCACCACGTACGGCGAACGCAGCGCCGACCCGTCCGACAGGTCGAGGCCGACGGTCCGGCCGTCCTCCTCCAGGCGAGCGCCGGCCACTCCGGTTCCCTCCCGGACGTCGATGCCGTAGGAGCGGGCCAAGTCGACCAGGGCGGCGTCGAGGTCGTAGCGGCGGGCGGCGGCGGCTTGGACGGTGCCCCCGGGCCGGAACGGCAACGAGCCCGTCCTGCCGTCCGGGCTGCGGATCCAGGTCTCCGTGATGGGCTGCCACGACGGCACCGTGACCGGGTCGAAACCGAGGGCGTAGAGGCGGCGCAGGGCGCTGGTGGTCAGACCGTCGCCGCAGCACTTGTCGCGTGGAAAGGTGGCCCGGTCGATCAGGCACACCCGGCGACCCGCCCTGGTCAGGGTGATGGCCGCCGTGACCCCCGCCGGCCCTGCGCCCACCACGGTCACGTCAGGGCGGAACGCGGTCATCGGGTCATGCTTGCACGGTGGGGGACCTTCTGCACCGCGCTCACCACCGAGGGCGGAGGGGGACCGAGGCAGCCCCGCCAGAAGTCGATGACGGCCCCTGCCTCGAGGCGCAGGTGCAGCTTCCACCGGCGCCGGTCCCGTCTCATGCGACCCAACATCGGCGCCACGCTCAGCACGCTCCGCAGGACCGCCCGCGAGCGGCCGTGGTGGGTGCGGATCAGTAGCAGGGTGTTGCGCACCTGGAGGTAGTCGGCCAGCAGTTGAGCCGGGAGGCGACCGTTGACGACGACCGCGCCCCACACCATGCCGACCCGCCAACCCCGGGCCCGGGCCCGCAGGCCGAGATCAACCTCCTCGCAGTAGGCGAAGTACCGTTCGTCGAAGAGGCCGAGGTCTGTCAGGGCCTGGCGGCGGGCAAGGAACAGGGTGCCGTGCGGGTAGTCGACGTCGACCCAACCGCCGCCCCTCGCGGCCGGATGGTAGTAGCCGCCGATCGCCCAGTCGGCGGCGGGGACCATGTCGAAGCCGGGGCCGAACTCGGCCGACACGAAGGCGGCATCGGGATGGGTCTTGGCCGCCGCGACGAGGGCGCCCAGGCAGCCCCGGGCGGGCAGGGCGTCGTGGGCGGCAACGGCCACCCAGTCCCCGACCCCGTGGTTCAGCCAGTGCCGGAGCCCGACGTTGGCTCCCGGCCCGTACCCCAGGTTGACGCCGCACTCGATGATCTCGACGTCGGCGCAGCCGACCCGCAGGGCGGCGAGGGAGACCGGCGAGGAGCCGTTGTCGACCACCGTCACCGACACCGGCACACCCTGGGATCGGAGGGCGGCCACGGTGGCCACACAGCGCTCCGCCTCCTCGTGGTGGACGACGATGACGGCCAGGCCCGGATCCGGGGCCGAGCGGATGCTCAACGGTCGAGGACCGACCGCAGACCGCTGTCCAGGTCGGATTGGGCGAAGCGATAGCCGCTGCGCTCCAGCGCCGCCGGCAGGGCCCTCTGGCCGCCGAGCAGCATCTCATCCGCCATCTGGGCGCCGAGGACAGCCTTGATGGCCAGACCGGGGACGGCCAGGAGAGCCGGTCGGTGGAGGACCTGGCCCAGGGTTTTGGTGTAGGTGCGGTTGGTGACCGGCTCGGGCGCGGTGAGGTTGATCGGTCCACTCAGGTCACCCTTGCGGAGGGCGTAGAGGATGGCCCCGACCTCGTCGTCGATGGTGATCCAGCTCGTCCACTGCCTGCCGCTCCCCAGGCGGCCGCCGGCGCCGAGCTTGAAGATCGGCAACTGGGTCCCCAGGGCGCCACCGTCGCCGGCTTGGACGATGCCGGTGCGCAGGAGCACGGTGCGGATCCCGGAGGTGACCGCCGGCTCGGTGGCCCCCTCCCACTGGGCGCACAGATCGGCCAGGAACCCCCCTCCCTGCCGGCTCTCCTCGGTAAGGATCTCGTCGCCCCGGTCGCCGTAGTAGCCAACTGCGGATCCGCTGAGGAGGACGGCGGGTTTGGGGTCGAGGCCGGCCAGACGGGTCGCCAGCAGGTGTGTGCCCTTCACCCGGCTGTCGAGCATCCGCCGCTTGTGCTCGGTGCTCCAGCGGCTGAAGATCCCCACGCCGGCCAGATGGATGGCGGCGTCGATCCCGGCTAGGTCGCCGGCGTCGAGCACGCCGGCGTCGGGATCCCAGTGCACCTGCCCTGGTCCGGCCTCGCCCCTGACCAGGGCGGTCACCTGGTGGCCGGCGGCCTCCAGGGCGGGGATCAGGTGGCGGGCGATGAGACCGTGGGTCCCGGTGACAGCGATCTGCATGCCTGTCATGGTCGACCCTGGCGGGCCCCTATGGCTATTCGGACCAGGGCGGCCAGCTGTTCGGGATGGCTGAGGTGAACGCCGTGGCCGGCGCCGGCCACCTCCGCCAGCCGGCCATCGGGTAGCTCGGAGGCGAGGGCAGGGGCGGAGCGCCGCTGATGGCCCGACCCCTCAGAGCCGTAGGCGACCACGACCGGCACCTCGATGGCCCCCGGCTCGAACGGGCGGCCATGGTGGAGGGCCCGCATCTCGGCCTGGAGAGCGACGCCCTCCTGCCTCCGACGTCGCCGGGTGGCTTCGGGAAGGGATTGCCACACCCGATCTCCCACCATCCGGCGCATAAATCCCTCGGCTACGTCGCCGGGATCGCCGCCTCCCTCGGCGACCGCCCGTCGCCCGGCGGTTCCGGTCGGCCACCACGGCCGCCAGGGCTGGGGCGTCTCGTAGACCACGAGGGCCTCGAGGAGGCCGAGGCGCCGCTGGGCCGCAGCGAGCACGACGTTGCCGCCCAGGCTGTGGCCGACTCCAATCGCCCGGCGGCCGTCGAGCACCTCGAGCAGATCGTCGGCCTGCGCCGCAAAGTCGTCGGAGGTGGCCACCCCGACCGAACCGGCATAGCCCCGCCGGTCATAGGTGATCACGGTCACGTCCGGCAGGTGCCGCATCACCCGGCGGAAGCTGGTCGCCCGGTCCATGCTGCCGTGGACGAGCAGCACGACCACACCTCCACCGGCACCAGCACCCCGGTCGCCGGAGACCGCCGGCCGTTCCAGGCGGAACAGGCCGCCGGCCGTCTCGTCGACGTCCTCGCCGGTCCGGGCCACCTCGACGAGTCGATCGGCAACAGCCCCGGACCCGCCCCCCGGCGCCGGCGGACCGGTCGCTGAGTCGACGGGCTCAGTCACGCACGAGGGGCTTGTACTTGATCCGGTGGGGTTGGTCGGCGTCGACACCGAGGCGCTTGTGGCGGTCCGCCTCGTAGTCGCTGAAGTTGCCTTCCCACCACCGCACCTGGGAGTCGCCCTCGAAGGCGAGCACGTGGGTGGCCACCCGGTCGAGGAACCACCGGTCGTGGGTGATGACCACCGCGCAGCCGGGGAAGGCGAGCAGGGCGTCCTCGAGGGCGCGAAGGGTGTCCACGTCGAGGTCATTGGTGGGCTCGTCGAGCAACAGGACGTTGCCGCCGCTCTTGAGGATCTTGGCCAGCTGGACCCGGTTGCGTTCTCCCCCGGAGAGATCCCCCACCTTCTTCTGCTGGTCGCTGCCCTTGAACCCGAAGCCGGCGACGTAGGCCCGCCCGTGCAGCTCGCGGTTGCCGACCTTGATGCGCTCGACGCCGCCCGTGATCTCGTCGAAGACGGTGTTGGTCGCGTCGAGCGCTTCGCGGGACTGGTCCACGTAGGCCAGGTTCACGGTCGTGCCCAGCTCCAGGTTTCCGGCGTCGGTCGACTCGTCGCCGACGACCATCCGGAACAGGGTGGTCTTGCCGGCCCCGTTCGGCCCGATGACGCCGACGATGCCACCCGGGGGCAGGAGGAACGACAGGTCGTCGATCAGCAGGCGGTCCCCGAAGGCCTTCACCACCGACTCCGCGTTGACGACCACATCGCCCAACCGGGGTCCCGGCGGGATGGTGATCTCCAACGTGTCGGCCCGCCGTTCGGCCTCTTCGGCCTCGGTGACCAGCTCGTTGTAGGCGCTGATGCGGGCCTTGCCCTTGGCCTGGCGGCCCCTGGGGGAGAGGCGCACCCATTCGAGCTCGCGCTCGAGGGTGCGCTGGCGGGCCTTGTCGGCCTTGGCTTCGGCCCCCAGCCGGGCCTGTTTCTGCTCCAGCCAGGAGGTGTAGTTGCCCTCCCAGGGGATGCCCGCCCCCCGATCCAGCTCGAGGATCCAGCCGGCCACGTTGTCGAGGAAGTAGCGGTCGTGGGTCACGGCCACCACCGTCCCGCCGTAGTCCTGGAGGGTCCGCTCCAGCCACGCCACCGATTCGGCGTCGAGGTGGTTGGTGGGTTCGTCGAGGAGCAGCAGGTCGGGACGCGACAACAGCAGCTGGCAGAGCGCCACCCGACGCTTCTCGCCACCCGACAACGTCGCCACCGTGGCGTCGCCGGGCGGCAACCGCAGGGCGTCCATGGCGATGTCGAGGGTCCGGTCCAGGTCCCAGGCGCCGGCGGCGTCGATCTTGTCCTGCAGGTCGGCCTGCTCGCCGAGCAGCTTGTCGAAGTCGGCGTCGGGCTCACCCATGGCCGCACACACCTCGTTGAAGCGGTCCACCAGGGCCTTGGTCCCGGCGATGCCCTGGACCACGTTGCCGGCCACGTCGGTCGTCTCGTCGAGGGTGGGTTCCTGGGGGAGGAACCCGACGGTGAAGCCCCGGGTCAACCGGGCCTCACCGGTGAAGCCGTCGTCGAGGCCGGCCATGATCTTGAGCAGGGACGACTTCCCCGACCCGTTCGAGCCGATCACCCCGATCTTGGCCCCGGGAAAGAAGGACAGGTTGATGCCCCGCAGCACCTCGCGATCGGGCGGATAGAACCTGCGGAGGTCCCTCATGGTGTAGATGTACTGGGCGGCCATGGCGACCAGTGTGCCCGGAGCCGGGTCCGGGGCGCGACCGGGAGGTCATTCCCCTCATGCCGATGGCGGAGTGAGGGTCGTAGGCTGGGACACTGCCATGCCCGAGCAACCACGATCCCAAGACTCGTTCGGCCCCAACGCCTGGCTGGTCGACGACATGTACGAGCAGTACCGCCACGACCCGAGCTCGGTCAGCGACAGTTGGCAGGAGTTCTTCGAGGGGTACCGGCCCGGCGGTGCCAACCTGGCCCGGGTCACCCCGGCCGACGCGGATACGGCGAACGGTTCGACGGCGACCGCCACCCAACCGGGGTGGGGAGGACCGGCTCCGTCGGCCAAAGCCAGGTCTCAGGGCAGGGATCAGGGGAATGACGCCGCCGGGAGGTCACCTGACGGCCGGACCAACGGTGAGGCGGCGGCCGGGACGCAGGCCAGGGCGGCCGTCGCTGACAAACCGGTCGGCACCCCCATCCGGGGAGCCGCGGCCCGCGTCGTGGCCAACATGTCCGCCAGCCTCGAGGTCCCGACCGCCACCAGCTTCCGGGTCGTGCCCGCCCGCCTCCTGGAGGTCAACCGGCGCATCCTCAACAACCAGCTGTCGCGCAGTGGCAGCGCCGGCAAGGTCAGCTTCACCCATCTGATCGGCTATGCCGTCGTCGAAGCTCTCCGGACGGTGCCCGTGCTCAACTCGACGTTCGTGGCCGCCGAAGCCGACCAGCCCAAGGCTACGGCCACCGTCGTGCACCACGACCATCTCGGGCTGGGCATCGCCGTCGACAGCCAGAAGGCCGACGGCACCCGGACCCTGATGGTCCCCGTCATCAAGGAGGCGGACACCCTCAGCTTCCGTGGCTTCTGGGCCGCCTACGAGGATCTGATCCGCAAGGTCAGGACGGCCAAGATCGGCGCCGACGACTTCGCCGGGGCGACGGTCAGCCTGACCAATCCGGGCACCATCGGGACGGTGCAGTCCGTGCCTCGCCTGATGCCCGGGCAGGGCGCCATCATCGGAGTCGGCACCATCGATTACCCCGCCGAATGGCAGGCCGCCGACCCGCGGGTCCTGGCCGAGCTGGGCGTCTCCAAGGTCGTCACCATCACCTCGACCTACGACCACCGGATCATCCAGGGGGCCGAGTCCGGCCTGTTCCTCCAGAAGATCCATCAGCTTCTCACGGGCGCGGACGGCTTCTACGAGACGATCTTCCGGGACATGGGCGTCCCCTACGAAGCGGTGGCGTACCACGCCGACGTCAACGACCCGGCCAGCCCCTCGTCGCACCTCGAGAAGCAGATCGAGGTGGACAAGCTGATCAACATCTACCGGGTGCGGGGTCACCTGATCGCTCATCTCGACCCGCTCGACTGGAAGCCGGCGCACATGCACGCCGAGCTCGATCCGGCCACCTACGGGCTGACGGTCTGGGATCTCGAGCGCGAGTTCGTGGCCCACGAGCTGGGCAACACCGACCACATGAGGCTGAGCGAGATCCTCGGTCTGCTCCGCGACGCCTACTGCCGGACCGTCGGGGTGGAGTACATGCACATTTCCGAGCCGGCCCAGAAGCGGTGGATCCAGGAGCAGGTGGAGGGTGTCTCCACCCAACTGGAGCCCGAGGAGCACCGCTGGATCCTCGGTCGGCTCAACGCCGCCGAGGCTCTCGAGCAATTCCTCAACACCAAGTACATCGGCCAGAAGCGCTTCGGCCTCGAGGGGGGCGAGGCTGCCATCCCCCTCGTCGACGCCATGCTCGACGCCGCCGCCGTGGCCGGCCAGGAACAGGCCGTCATCGGCATGGCCCACCGCGGCCGCCTGAACGTGCTCATCAACATCGTGGGCAAGACCTACCGGGACCTGTTCTCCGAGTTCGAGGGCAACATCGACCCCGGCACCGTCCAGGGCTCAGGCGACGTGAAGTACCACAAGGGCTTCCGGGGCACCTTCACCGGCCACTCCGCCAAGCCCATCGACGTGGTGCTGTCGTCCAACCCGTCCCACCTCGAGGCCGTCGACCCGGTCGTCGCCGGCATGGCCCGGGCCCGCCAGGACCAACTCGGCGGTGGGGGATCGACCAAGGTACGCCCCGTCCTGCCCCTGTTGATCCACGGTGACGCCGCCTTTGCCGGCCAGGGCGTGGTCGCCGAGACCCTCAACATGTCGGCCCTGCCCGGCTACGAGACCGGCGGCAGCATCCACCTGGTCATCAACAACCAGCTCGGGTTCACGACCAACCCGGAGTCGGCCCGCTCGTCGATCTACGCCTCCGATGTGGCCAAGATCGTCCAGGCCCCGATCTTCCACGTCAACGGTGACGATCCCGAGGCGTGCGTGCGGGTCGGGCGCCTGGCCTTCGCCTTCCGCCAGACCTTCCACAAAGACGTGGTCATCGACATGGTCTGTTACCGCCGATTCGGTCACAACGAGCAGGACGACCCGAGCCTGACCCAGCCGCTGCTCTATCAGCTCATCAAGGAGCACCGCAGCGTCCGCAAGCTCTACACCGAGGCCCTGGTACGCCGGGGCGACATCACCCTCGACGAGGCGGAAGAGGTGCTCAAGGACTTCTCCACCCGCCTGCAGGCGGCGCTCGACCAGACCCGGGCGTCGGCGCCCCCGAAGGCCACCGAGCTACCCCCGCCCCCCGAGCCGGCACCGGTCCTGCCTCCCATCGAGACCGGAGTCAAGCCCGCCGTCCTCCAACAGGTCGTCGACCGCCTCTCGACATCCCCCGAGGGTTTCACCGTGCACCCCAAGCTGGTGAAGGTGTTCGACAACCGGGCCAAGCTGTGGGCCGACGGCCGAGCCGACTGGGCCCTCGGTGAGGCGCTGGCCTACGGCACGTTGCTCCTCGATGGTCACGATGTGCGGGTGAGCGGCCAGGACACCCGGCGGGGGACCTTTGGCCACCGCAACGCGGCCCTGGTCGACTACCGGACGGGCGACGAATGGGTGCCCCTCGAGCACCTCGGCGACGGCTCCTCCGATGACACCGTTTCGGCCGGCGGCGCTCCTGGGCCCACCGACCTCGGCCGGTTCTCCATCTACGACTCCCTGCTGTCGGAGTACGCCGCCCTGGGCTTCGAGTACGGCTACTCCCTCGTGCAGCGCGACGCGTTGGTGGCCTGGGAGGCGCAGTTCGGTGACTTCGTCAACGGCGCCCAGATCATCATCGATCAGTTCCTGGCCGCGGCGGAGATCAAGTGGTCGCAGACCTCGGGCCTCGTCCTGCTCCTGCCCCACGGTTACGAGGGCCAGGGCGCCGAGCACTCCTCCGCCCGGATGGAGCGGTTCTTGGATCTCTGCGCCGAGGACAACATTCAGGTGGCCGCTGTGACCACGGCCGCTCAGCTGTTCCACCTCCTGCGCCGCCAGGTGCAACGGACCAGCCGTAAGCCGCTCGTGTTGTTCACGCCGAAGCGCTACCTGCGGGCCAAGGAGTCCTACAGCCCGGCCGAGGAGTTCGCCTCCGGTCACTTCCGGGAGGTCCTCGACGATGCCGGCGCCCGTGGCTCCGGGCAGGTTCGCCGGGTGATCCTGGCCACCGGCAAGGTGGCCATCGACGCCACCGTGGCCCGGGACAAGGCGGAGCGCACCGATGTGGCCATCGTCCGCATCGAGCAGCTCCACCCCTGGCCCGAGGACCAGATCGCTGCGGCGCTGGCCGGCTACGAACATGCCACCGACGTCATCTGGTTGCAGGAGGAGCCGGAGAACATGGGCGCCTGGAGCTTCGTCCGGGATCGCCTGGCCGGGCTCGTCGGCGACGACTTCCGGTTCCAGCGGGTGAGCCGGGTGGCGTCGGGTTCACCCGCCACCGGCAGCCACGCCATGCACGACCTGGAGCAGGAAGACCTCCTCCACCGGGCCCTGGGCTGACCTCTCCGGGCCCGGGCCCGACGGCGGCGAGCGGCGGCTGCCGGCCTCGGTGACCAGTGGCCCCGACCAGCGGCCGGCACCCCGGGTTCAATGCAGGGAGAACCCGACCGTCGCCTCCAGCTCGGCCAGGGCGACGACAGGGTCGATCACCTTGATGGTCGTCATCCCGAGCTGACGGGCGGGCTTGAGATTGATACCGAGATCGTCGAGGAACACCGCCTCGTCGGCCTCGATATCGAGCGCCTCGAGGGCGAGCTGATAGAACCGGGGATCGGGCTTGCGCACGCCCACCTTGGACGATTCAATGACCACGTCGAAGAGATCACCCAACGCCTCGTCGCCGATCGGCCGGTCCATGGGCGCCACATTGTTGGTGAGCAGCGCCGTGCGCAGGCGCGGCCGGCACCGGCGGACAGCTTGGATCATCGCCGGGCGGATGCCCCCGTCCAGCAGGCCGATCACCGCCCGGGCGTCGACCCGGAATCCGGCTCGGAGCGCTTCGTCTTCGAAGCGGGTGGCGAAGGTGTCGAGGCCGATTTCGCCGCGCTCGAAGCAGGCCCAGGCATTGGCGTCGGCGTCGGCGGCATTGACCGTCCGGAGGAACCCGTCAGGCAGGCCGTGCTGGCGCTCGTAGCGAGCGAAGGCTTCGAAGGGGCTGTCGGCCAGGACGCCTCCGAAGTCCCACAGCGCCGCTCGCACGGTCATCAGGCGAGGAGGTCCCGGGCCGTGGCCTCCCACAGCTCGGTGGAGAGGCGGAGCGACTCCAGATCCACCCGCTCGTCGTCGCCGTGGAACATCGCCGCGTAGGTCTCCAGGGTGACCCGCTCGCTCAGCATCCCGAAGCCGTAGCTGGTGGCACCCAGGCGGCGGAAGAAGCGGGCGTCGGTGGCGCCGACGGTCATCGACGGGATCAGGGCGGCACCGGGGAGCAGGGCGGCGCTGACCCGGGCCAAGCTGTCCCACAGGGGCGTGTCGAGCGGGGAGGTCGTCGACGGGTCGTCGGCGATCAGACCGATGGTCACCCGATCGGCGAGGTCGCCGAGGGCGTCGACGAGCATGTCCCGCACCTCGGCGCCGGTCTGGCCGGGGAGGGTCCGGATATCGACGTCGAGGTCGACCCGATCGGGGATGACGTTGGTCTTGACGCCCCCGTGCGCCACCGTGGGGGCGAAGGTGGTGTGGGTGCAGGCGTGGGCCTGGCGGGCCAGGACCGGGGGCAGGAGTTCGAGGGCCTGATCGATGCGAGCCGGGTCCAGCAGGGCTTCGGCCACCTCCGGCGGTAGGCCGGTCCCGTTCACGAAGCGTCTCCACGCCTCGTGAACGTCGGCTTGAGGTTGGTACTCGGCCAGGCGGGTCACGACGTGGGCGGCGGTGACCAGGGCGTTGTCGGAGTGCCAGGGTTGAGAACCGTGCCCCGCCGTCCCTGCCACGGCAAGGGTCACCCAGTAGGCGCCCTTCTCGCCGGCGGACACCGGCAGGCGGACACCCGCCGGGGTTGGTATCTGGACGCCGCCCGGTTCGGTCAGCACGTAGTCGGCGGTGATGGCGTCGGGGTGCTCCCGGCACAGCCATTCGGCGCCCCACGACCCGAGCGCCTCCTCGTCGGCCACGGCCAGGTAGATCAGGGTGCCGCGGGGCTGGAACGACGACCGGGCCAGGTTGCGCACCGCCACGGCCATCGACGACGTCAGGTTGAGCATGTCGACCGCCCCGCGACCCCAGATCTCGCCGTCGATCAGCTCACCGCCGAAAGGATCTCGTTGCCAGCGGTCGGGGTTGGCGGGCACGACGTCGGTGTGGCCCATGAGCATCAGGGTCGGGGCTCGGGGATCGGAACCCTCGATCCTGGCCACCACCGACGTCCGTCCCGGTGCCGACTCGTAACGTTCGAGGTCGAGTCCCGGGCCTTCGAGCCACCCGGCCAGCACATCGGCGGAGCGCACCTCGTGGCCCGACGCCACCGTCCCGTCGTTGACGCAGCCGTTGCGGATCAGCTGGGTCAGCAGGTCGGCAACCAGGCCGGTGGTGTCGGCATCCACATCCGCAGCTTACGAGAGGCTCCCTGACCTGGGCGGCGGGGGATGCTTGACTCGTAGCCGCCATGCCTCAACGCCACGTCGTCGTCGACGGCTCGAACATTGCCACCGAAGGTCGCAGCCTGCCCAGCCTGGCCCAACTGGACCAAGCGGTCAGAGAGTTTCTCGGGGAGTTCCCCGATGACATCGTGACCGTGGTGGTGGATGCATCCTTTGCCCACCGCATCGACTCCTCGGAGGTCGCCACCTTCGAGGAGGCGGAGGCCGCCGGTGAGGTCGTCTCCCCGCCCGCCGGTGCGATCGGCCGCGGGGACGCCTTCTTGCTGCGAATCGCCGACAAGACCGGTGCCACCGTGCTCTCCAACGACTCGTTCCAGGAGTTCCACGGCGAGCATGAGTGGCTCTTCGAAACCGATCGGCTGATCGGAGGCAAGCCCGTCCCCGGAGTGGGGTGGATCTTCACCCCGCGGACACCGGTCCGGGGCCCCAAGAGCCGGGAGGCGGTCAAGGAGGCCAAGCGCAAGAAGCGGGCCGAGTCCGACGACGGGTCGGCCAGTGGGCTGGATCTCGCCGCATCCCGGGGCCGGGGTCGGGGCAAGAAGGTGGAGCGGGCCATCGCCACCGCCACCGAGGAGGCCGTCGAGCCTGGCGATTCCAAGAGGCGTCGCCGGCGCAAGAACAGCGAACCGCCCTCCGACCCGATCAACGAGCCATTGGCGTTCATCACCTTCATCGCCGGGCACCCGCTCGGCTCGCAGGTCGAAGGGACGGTCGAATCGTTCTCCTCCCACGGAGCGTTCATCGATGCCGACGGTGCCCGTTGTTACGTGCCGTTGTCGGCCATGGGCGACCCTGCGCCGCGCAGTGCCCGGGAAGTGATGAACAGGGGTGATATGCGGGAGTTCGTGATCCAGGCCCTGGACCCCCTGCGGCGGGGCATCGAGCTGGCTTTTCCGGGCTTCGCCAAGCTCTCGGGCGCCCCGACGGACGAGACGGTCGAGGCCGAGACCCATCCGGGTTCCGCTGATGATCGGGCCGAGCGGGCCCCGGTCAAGGCTGCCGCTTCGGCGAAGAAGGCCGGAGCCCGGCGCCGGCCGGCGGTGGCACCTCCCTTGGCCGAGGGTGAGGACCGGGGTGACCGACCCGCCATCGGGGCGAGCAAGGCCGCCCCGCCCGTTCGCCGGCCGGTGCCGCCGGCAGCGCCCGCGCCTGCGCCGGCCGTGTCGACTGAGCGGGCCGAGGTGGTTCCGAGTCCCGGCGACGTCCCTGCGGCCAAGGCTGGATCCCGGCGCCGTACCGCCAAGAAGTCGGCGGCTGCCGATCCCGAGCTGGTGAACACGGAGACGGGCCCGGAGCGGGCCGCGCCGGTGGGCACTGGCACCCCGACGACTGGTCCGACGAGGAAGGCGGCGGGAGCCAAGCGCCAGACCCCGAAGGCGGCGCCGGAGATGCCCGGCCCGGTCGAGCCGAGCCCTGCCGGAGAGCCGGCCAAGAGGGGCGCCACGAGGAGAGCGCCGGCCAAGGCTCCAGCCGGCCAGGCGTCGGCCGAGGCTCCGGCCAAGGCCCGGGTCTCGAAGGCGTCAGCCAGGAAGACGCCGGCGCCGCCCGGACCGGCGCCGGAGAAGGGCCCGGCCCCCAAGAAGGGGGGAGCCAAGGCGACCACCAAGAGGGCTGTGGGGACGGCTCCGCCCAAGACGGCCGCAGCCAAGACGGCCGCGGGCAAGTCGGCCGCAGCCAAGTCGGCCGCAGCCAAGTCGGCCGCAGCCAAGTCGGCCGCAGCCAAGACGGGCGCGGGCAAGTCGGCCGCGGGCAAGTCGGCCGCCGCCAAGTCGGCCGCAGCCAAGACGGCCGCCCAGAAGGTTTCCGCCAAGAAGAGCCCGTCCAGGAAGGCCCCCGCCAAGAAGCCCGCCGGCTCAAGCCCCGTCGAGCGTGCCTGAGCAAGTTTCCCTTTACCATGGCCCTCTCATGCGGATCGCCAGCTGGAATGTCAACTCCCTGAAGGTCCGCCTCGGGCGCGTCGAGGAGTGGTTGGCCTACGCCCAACCGGACGTGCTCTGCCTTCAGGAGACGAAGCTGGCGGACGCCGCCTTTCCCCACCTGGCCTTCGCCGCCCTCGGTTATGAGACGGCCCATCACGGCGACGGCCGGTGGAACGGTGTGGCCATCATCTCCCGGGTCGGACTCGACGATGTCGTCTCTGGGTTCGCCCCCGGCCTCGAGCCTGATCGCGACGCCCGGCTGATCACGGCCCGCTGCGGCGGGGTCTCCGTCTCCAGCGTCTACGTCCCCAACGGCCGGAGCCTGGACTCGGAGCACTACAGCTACAAGCTGGGCTGGTTGCGGGCCCTCCGCGAGCACGTTGACATCACCGGGGGGGACGCCCCTCGAGCGATCTGCGGTGACTTCAACATCGCCCCTGCCGATCGCGATGTCTGGGATCCCACGGCGTTCGTGGGCTCGACCCACGTCAGCGAGGCAGAGCGGAAGGCTCTGTCCGACCTGGAGGGAGAGGACCTGGTCGACGCCTTCCGGGCGCTCTACCCCGAGGACGAGCTGTACACCTACTGGGACTACCGCAGCGGCGACTTCCACGAGCACCGGGGGATGCGGATCGACCTCATCATCGTGTCCAGGACCCTCGCGGGCGGGCTGGAATGGGCGCTGGTAGACCGCAACGCACGTAAGGGCAAGTTGCCCTCCGACCACGCTCCGCTCCTGGTCGATCTGGCCGGACCCTGACCCGCCGGGGCGGATCCCCGCTTCTAGCTCGGGATCGCTACTCGCAAGGGTTGGGTCAGCGCCACCGACACCAACAGGTCGTCCAGCCCGAGATCCCACGGGATCGGCAGGGCGGCGGAGCCGGACCCGATCATCGGCTTGGGTCGGCGGGGTTCGGATGCGCCAGCGCTGCCGCCGCGTCCCCGGTAGACGATGAGGCCGGTGAGCGGGTCGGGCACGGCGTCGAGAGCGGCTCGGGCGGCTACCGAGTCCTGGAACGACTCCCAGCGGGCATCGTCGGTGAGTTTGAACTCGAAGACAACGCCCCAACCGTGGCGGTGCCGGGACCAGTCCTGGGCCCCGTGGGCCAAGGCGGACTCGACCAGGGAGTCCCCGTAGGCGTCAGCCCACACCGACGCAGACGTCGCGCCGTCAAGAACCTCGATGGAATACCAGCTGCTCACCTGCCGGAGACTAGCTGGCCGCCAGCTCAGGCGCTCGACGCTCGCGGAACGACCAACGACAGCAACGTCGGGCCGTAACGGGCGATCTTGACTGGCCCCATGCCGGGGACGTCGGCAAGGCCCTCGAGCGTGGTCGGGGCCAGCGATGCCAGGGCGGCCAGGGTGCGGTCGTGGAGCAGGACATGGGCCGGGACTCCCGACGCCCGAGCCGCATCCGTCCGCCAGGACCGGAGGGCGGTGACGACGTCAGGGTCTGCGGGAA
The DNA here is from genome assembly GCA_051000755.1 of Acidimicrobiales bacterium. GTDB lineage: Bacteria > Actinomycetota > Acidimicrobiia > Acidimicrobiales > Palsa-688 > JALZAH01. The sequence continues at coordinate 19,620 of JBPCNZ010000054.1, forward strand.
CCAGGGTCACGGCGGCATTGGTCCTCCGTCCTGATCGACGACTTCGGCCGGGGAGTGGTGTTGCGCTCCGAAGCACCTGGCGTTGCTCTTCGAGGCGGGATCGCCAGGCGATTGCATCGAGAGGTGGGGGAGAGGAACGGTCGTCATCGTTGCTCGCTGACGCCAGGCGTCCATCGATCAGGGCCAGCCACGGCGATGGCTCCCGGGGCGCGGAGTGGGCGGCGAACCGGCGGCGGCGGGCCCAGGACGGGTGCAGGGTCGAACGGGCCCGCGTGATCGCCACGTACAACAGGCGACGTTCCTCGTCGACAGCCTCGGGGGTGGAGGCATGGCCAATGGGGACGAGTCCCCTCTCGAGACCACAGACCCACACCGACGACCACTCGAGACCCTTGGCCCGGTGGAAGCTGCACACGGTGACCCCGTCCGAGCCGGTCGCACCGTCGCGGTCGCGCGCCAGGGTGGCCAGCAGCCAGTCGGCCAGGCCGGCACCTCGGGCCGCCACCTCCACCTGCTCGTACTGGCGGGCCAGTTCGACCAGGCACTCGAGGACGTCGCGATCTCCTTGTCTGCCGACCGTGGAGGCGGCTTCCGCCAGGTCAGCGGCGGCCATTCGGGCCGGTCGGGAAGGCTGGCGGCGGAGCGAGTCGAGAGTGGCAACGGTCACCGGGTGAGTCAACAGGTCTGCGGAGCCCGGCGCCCGGTAGGGCACCCCGGCGCCGTCCAAGGCGACAGCCAGGATCCGGACCTGGGCGTTGGTCCGGGCCAGGACGCCCATCTGCGACCACGGGACCCCGTCCCGGCGGGCGAGGACGACGGCCCTCGCCACCCCGCAGGCCTCGTCCTCGTCGGTGGCATAGCCGATGACCGTGGGCTCAGGCCCGTCGGGCCGGGTCGAGCGCAGACCGACGCCCTCGGGTCCCAGCACCGACGCCGCGGCGTGGACGATCTGGGGGCTGCAGCGGTGATTGTCGTCGAGGCGGATCACCTCGGCGTGAGGCCAGTAGCGGGTGAACTCCACCAGGCGGCGCGAGTCGGCGCCGTTCCAGCCGTAGATGGCCTGGTTGGCGTCGCCGACGACGCACAGGTCGTGGCTCGGGCCCAGCCATGCATCCAGGAGGCGGTGCTGAGCGGGGTTGAGATCCTGGAACTCGTCGACGAAGACGTGGCGCCACCGCCATCGCTGGGCCGTGGCGAAGGCGGTGTCGGACTCGATGGCCCTCGCCGCGCCCGCCAGCACATCATCGAAGTCGATGAGGCCCCGGCTCCGCTTCTCCGATTGGTAGCGGCGGAACAACGCCGCCAGCTCCCCGGCCGGTATCGGCACCCGCCTGCCCGACGAGGCGATGGCGTCCTCGAGGTGGTCGGGATCGACGAGGCGGGCCTGGGCCCACTCGATGGGCCCGGCCACCTCGGCGAGGGGCACACCTGCGAGGGCAGGGCGGGCGGAGACGAGCGGAGCCAGGATCCGGGCCTTACGCTCGAGCAAGGCGGGAGCACGTAGGCCACAGTCGGCCCAGTACTGGCGAAGGACGGCTATGGCGACTGCATGAAAGGTGCCGGTCACCACCCGGTCACGGAGACCGAGGACGGCCAGGCGATGGCCGAGCTCGCCGGCCGCCTTCCGGGTGAAGGTCAGGGCGAGGACATGGCCGGGATCGGCCGTGCCGGTGGTCAGGCGGTAGGCGATCCGCCTGGTCAGGACCCGCGTCTTGCCCGAACCGGCGCCGGCCAGGACGCACAACGGGTTGGTCTCGGTGGTCACCGCTCGCATCTGGGCCGGGCTCAGGTCGTCGAGCACCGAGAGAGTCCGATCGTCGTCTGGTTGCGGTCGGGGGAGCACGCCTCTGACCCTGGTGGAAAGCTCGCGCACCTGATCGACCCTACGGAGAGGGTGTGACGCGCTGGTGGATCCCCTGCGACGGCGGAACAGGCGACGCCCTCCGTACGTCGCAGGCACCGGTTGCACGCCGGCGGGCGATCCCCCCGAACTGCCTCGGCCGGGCGCAGCAACCGGAACCTTGCGAGGCCCTGAGTGTGCCCCGCGTCACGGCCGACGTCAAGGGCGACGCAGGCGAACGTTGCCGGCTGCGGCCCGGCAGTAGCGTGAGCGGACCATGGCTGCGCGCACCTGGCTCAACCCGGGCGAGGAGATCATGGTGGACGTGCGCCCTCACTGGACGTTCCTCGGACGGCCTCTCGTGGCCGCCGTGGTCATCCTGGCCGGCGCCATCGCCGCCGTCGCCGGGAAGGCGCCCGGGGCGCTCGACGGTGTCCTGGCCGTCCTGCTGGTTCTGAGCCTGCTGTGGCTGGTGGCCCGGTGGGCCCGGTGGGCCACCACCGCGCTGATCCTCACCAACGAACGGCTGGTCCAACGCCACGGCGTCCTCAGCCGGCGGGTGCGAGAGCTCCCGTTGAGCCAGATCGGCGAGGTGGAATGCCGCCGGCGAGTCCGGGATCGGCTGCTCGGCAGCGGGGACATGATGGTGACCTCTGTCTCCCAGGGTCGCGAGGTGTTCGAGCATCTCCCCCGGCCCAACGGGATCGTCAGGGAGCTGCACCGCCAGATCGATCGGTCCGGGCGCCCACGGTGGTAGCCCGGGTTGTCAGCCTGGTTCCCTCGGTGACCGAAACCCTCCTGGCCTGGGGTATCCAACCGGTGGCGGTGACCCGGTTCTGCGAAGAACCGGGCCTGCAGGCCGTCGGTGGCACCAAGAACCCCGACATCGAGGCCATCGTCGATCTCGCCCCCGACCTGGTGGTCATGGACAAGGAGGAGAACAACCTCGCCGACGCCGAGACGCTCGCCGCCCGCGGGATCGCCCTGCATGTGACCCACGTCCAATCCGTCGGGGATGTGGCTCCCATGCTCGCCGACCTGGCCTCAGCCGTTGGGGTGGCAGCCGTTGGAGCGACAGCCATTGGGGTGGCGGTGAACGACAGCAGCCCGGCCAGACCCGCCGTCTCGGGTCCTCGCCCAACCGTCTGGGTGCCCATCTGGCGCCGTCCGTGGATGTCGATCAACGCCTCGACCTACGGCTCGTCGGTCCTTGGGGCCGCGGGTCTCGACAACGTGATGGCCAACGCCGGGACCACCTACCCGGTGACCACCTTGGAGGAGGCGGCCGCCGCGGGCCCCGATGTGGTGCTGGCTCCCTCTGAGCCGTATTCCTTCGCCGAAAAGCACCGCATCGAGCTCGAGGCCGTCGCTCCGGTGATCTTCGTGGACGGCAAGGACCTGTTCTGGTGGGGGGACCGGACCACGGGTGCCGTGCGGCGCCTGGAACAGCTCGCCCGCGATCTCCGAAACCTCACCGCCCTCTAGCCATCGGCATCGAGTCTCAGGGGACGAGGGCGATGGTGGCCACGGTGACGAGGAGCAGCATGCTCATCAGGCCGGCGAAAAAGGCCGTGACCAGGGCGTGGGCGCTGCCCCTCAAGCGGTAGCCGAGCACCATGATGAGCGGGAAGGCCGTGAGGATGAACCGGGGCCGCAGACCGAGCGTCCTGGACATGAGTGACATGGCCAGGATCACCGCGGTGAACACGAGCAGCACTGATGGCACCTGCCGCAGCGAAGCGGGGACGCTGGGGCGCATCAGGACGACCAGGACGACAACGATGATGCCCACGCCCAAAGTTCCGATCAACGGCACGTAGAGGTTGGGATAGAGCAGCGGATGACGGAGATCGTCGACGATCAGGTGGCCGAGGGCCAACGGATCGACCTTCTCACTCCATCCGCCCTGCTCGGTGCGGAACCAGGCCATGAGCGACCCCGTTGTCGCCCAGAGGTAGCCAAACCACACGACGATGCCGGCCGGAGCCAGGATTGGGGCGATCAGGGACCGCCAGGCCCGCCGGTCGCGGATGGCCCGGTACGCCTCCCAGGCGCAGCATGCGATCAGGGCCACGCCGTTGGGCCGGGTGGCTGTGGCCAGCGCCGCGGTCAGTCCCGCCAGCTCCCAGTGGCCTTTGCGGAGGGCGTAGATGCAGATGGCGGCGAAGGTGATGAGCAGCGGTTCGGAGTAGATGAGGGAGAAGATGAGAGCGCCGGGGAAGAAGCACAGGAGCAGGGTGGCCCGGTCGGCCACCTTGTCGTCCCAGATGTCACGGGTCAGCACCCAGAAGGCGACGACCATGGTCACCTCGCTCAGCAACGCGGCGCCGTCGCCGGCGTGCACCCAGCTGAGCGGCACCACCGCGTGAACGGCTCGGATCAGGACCGGGAAGGTCGGGAAGAAGGCGAGGGTGCTCTGGGCTACGTGCCCACCCGTGGTGGGCACGGCATGGGGCCAACCGAACTGGGCGGCCTTGAGGTACCAGCTTCCGTCCCAGTCGGCAGGAAGCAGCTGCACCGAGTGCACGACGTTCTTGGCCAATCCCAGAACCATGAGCATGAGCAGGCGGGCGGCCACGAGGATGCCGACCGGACGGAGCACCCACCAGACGCGATGACCGCGGGGCCGGTGAGCAAGGCTGGTGCCGACCGATGGGCGCTCGACCGCGGATACTCGCTCGGTTGTCGCCATCAGATCGTCACTCCCTGGCTTCGGTCCCGTGGCCAGCCGCGGCGTTGCCCGCGAGCCGGTGGGACAGAACGTACCAGCGGCAACCGGTGCCCTACCCCCACCCGGCACCCGCGCCCTCCTCGTTTACCATGACCGTGTGCACGCGCTTCGACCGTCCACCGTCGGTGACGGCGGGCCCGGACTCGCCGGCCATCGGCGCCCCCGCCGCCGGACCGCTGCCGGCATCGTGGCGCTGATCGCGGCCGGTGCCTGGCCGGTCGTGGCGCTTGTCCGGCTGGTGGGCCAACGCAACGGGGCGAACAGCCCTGCTGGCGACCAGGCCCTGATGGAGCTGGGTGCTCGACGGGCGCTGCACTTCGCTCAGCTGCTCGGTCCCTACAGTCGGTACGGCTGGCATCACCCAGGCCCGGTCCTGTTCTACGTTCTGGCGTTGCCGGTTTGGCTGTTCGGGTCCGGCCCCGGACTCAATGTGGCCATGGCTCTGATCAATGGCGCCGCCGTGGTTGGGACCGTCGCCTACGTGTGGCGACGGAACGGCGTGGCGCCGGCACTGTGGGCGGCTGCCTCTCTGAGCGGGCTGTGCCTGGCGCTCACGTTCGGTCCCATCCTCGGGCCCTGGAACCCCAACGTGTTGGTGCTGCCCCTTGCCGCCTTCGTCGTGTTGTGGGCCGACGCCGTCCGAGGCCACCTGGGTGCGCTGGCGTGGGCGGCCGTCGTCGCCTCGTTCGTGGCCCAGTCCCATATCAGCGCTGCGCCCTTCGCCCTGTCGATGATCCTCGTGGCCGCCGTTGGCGCGGTGGTGGTCCGGCGGCGCCAGGCCGTCCACCTCCGGATGCACGCCCCGCGGGTTGCCGTCAGAGCCGGCGTGCTTCTGCTCGTGGCCAGCCTGGTCGCACCCATCGTCGAGTTGGGAGAGAACCATCCCAACAACCTCAGCCTGCTCTTCCAGTTCTTTGCCCACGGTGACGTCGCCAGGACTTCGCTCTCGAGTGCCCTGCGCCAATCGACGAACGCCCTCACGGTGATGCCCTTCGGAGTCACCATCGATGCCAATCTGACCTTCGTCGACCGCGGCGTGGCCAAGATCGTGGGCGCCGCCTCGGTCATGGCCGCCATTGCCATCGTCGGTCTGGTGATAGCGCGGCGTCGTCGCCAGATCGGGGCTCAGCTGATCATCCTCGGGGCCGTGGCCGGCGCCGTCATCGGGGTGGTCGCCACCACGAGGATCGACGGTGATCCTGTCTCTTATGTGGTCCAGTGGATGGCCTTCGTCCCCTGTGTGCTGCTGATCGGTTTCGGCGGCGCGGTGTTCGGGAGGGAGTCGAACCCGGTACTGGCCTCTGCAACCGGGGAAAGGACATCCGACGCCGGACCCCGTGTTCGGCGGAGTCTCGGTGACCGTGTCGGGCCCAGCACGGTCGTTGTCGCCGCCCTGGCCGTCATCGCTCTGGGCCTGGGCGCCGTCCTGGTGCGGTACCAGCTCAGGCTGCCTGCCCTGATCGGAGTCAACGACCCGGCCGTCTTGGCCTTGACGGCAGCTACGGATCGAGCCGTCCCACAGGGCCATCAGGCGATCGAGATCGAGATTGTCGACTTCTTTGCATGGCCCGATGCTGCGGCGGTGACCCTGGGCCTTCAGCGGGAAGGCCACGTCATGACGGTCAGTCCTGTCATGGCTGCAGGGGCAACCCCCGGGGCCTTCGAGCCTTGGGCCGCCGGTCAATTGGCACCGCTCCAGCCTCGGGGGCGACCGGCACCGCCGACCCTGGCGTTCTTCATGGCGAACAATCCCAGCCCACCACCAGGCCGGGTCCTGGGTCGCGCCGGCGACGTGGTCGAGGTCCTCCGCTCCGGCGGCTGACGCGCATCGACCATGGCGTCCGAGCGCGACCCGGCCAACTTGCCGGCCTCTACCTCAAGCGCCAAGATCGCGACCGGATCGACCGAGGAGAGCGTGAGTGGCTGGACCGCTGAACGGATACCGGATCGTCGAGCTGGCCGGCATCGGGCCCGGCCCGTTCGCCGGGATGATGCTCGCCGACATGGGCGCCGAGGTGCTCCGGGTCGACCGCGCCCAGGCCGTTGCGGCCGACCGTCCGGTGCCCGTGATCGACGTCCTCGGGCGAGGGCGACGCTCGGTCGGCATCGACCTGAAGTCCCCTCAAGGCCGGGAGACGGTGCTGCGCCTCGTCGAAGCGGCCGACGGTCTGATCGAAGGCTTCCGCCCGGGCGTCACCGAGCGGCTGGGCCTGGGCCCCGATGACTGTGCGGAACGCAACCGACGGCTCGTCTACGGGCGGATGACCGGGTGGGGTCAGGAAGGTCCGTATGCCACCGCCGCCGGCCACGACATCAACTACATCGCCTTGTCGGGAACCCTGTCGATGATCGGCCTTCCTGGTCAGCCACCGGTCCCGCCGGTCAACCTGGTCGGCGACTTCGGTGGCGGAGGCATGTTGCTCGCCTTCGGGATGGTGTGCGGGATCCTCGAGGCGTCCAACTCGGGCCAGGGTCAGGTCGTCGACGCCGCCATGGTCGACGGTGCCGCCCTCCTCGCGGCCATGATGTGGGGCCTCAAGTCGGCCGGCCTGTGGGGAGAGAGAGGGACCAACCTCCTCGACGGAGGCGCCTGGTACTACGGGACCTACGAGACGGGCGCCGGCGGGGATGTGTCGTTCGGGTCCCTCGAGCCGCAGTTCTACGCCGAGATGCTGCGCATCACCGGCCTCGACGTCGACGTCGACGGCGGCGGTCCGTTGCCCGGCCCCGGGGACCGGGACAGCTGGCCGGCGATGCGCGACCGGCTGGCCGCCGTCATCAAGACCAAGACCCGCGACGAGTGGTCTGCGCTGGGGGAGGGCACCGATGCCTGCTTCGCTCCGGTGCTGGACATGGACGAGGCCCCCCTCCATCCCCACATGGC
>JBPCNZ010000055.1:0-14575 GCA_051000755.1 Acidimicrobiales bacterium
CCCCCCCCCCCCCCCCCCCCCCCCCCCCCCCCCCCCCCCCCCCCCCCCCCCCCCCCCCCCCCCCCCCCCCTCCCCCCCCCCCCCCCCCGCCCGGCTCGCTCAGCCTACCGTCACCAGATCGGCGGGAGAGGAGGCCACGTCGCCGGCCCTGGTCCGGATCAGGGCGAGGACACACACCACGGCGACGGCCACGATCGCCGCTCCGACGGCGAAGGCCACGGTGAAGCCATGGACCGAGCCGGCCAGGGCGGCACCGGCCCCGTGGCTTCGGAGGTAGGTGGCGGTGGCGGTGGCGGCCACCGTGTTGAGCACCGCCGTGCCGACGGCCCCGCCGACCTGTTGGGTGGTGTTGACCATGGCACTGGCCACACCGGCGTCGTTGTCGCTGACCCGGAACAGGGCCACGCTGCTCACGGGCACGAAGACCAGACCCAGGCCGAGGCTCATGACGATCTCACCGGGCAGGATGTGGAGGGCGAAGCTGCTGTGCACACCGATCTGGGTGAACCACAGGAACCCGATGCCGGCCATGACCAGCCCGGTGGTCATCAGCAGGCGGGGGCTGAGGCGGGTCATGAGGGTGCTGGTGCCCGTGGCGCTGATGATGATCCCGATGGAGAACGGCAGGAAGGCGAAGCCGGTCGTCAGGGGGGAGTAGTGCAGCACACCCTGCAGGTAGTAGGTCAGGAACAGGAACATCCCGAACATGGCCGAAGCCGACAGGGTCGACGCCAGGAACGCCCCGGCCCGGTTGCGCTCGGTCAGCACCCGCATGGGCAGCAGCGGGTTGGCCACCTTCATCTCCACGATGACAAAGCCGACGAGCAGCACGCCGGCGACGCCGAGGAGGGCCAGGGTGGTGAGCGCCGACCAGCCGTCGGTGCTGGCCTTGGTCACGCCGAAGACGAGGGCGACCAGGCCGAGGGTGACGGTGGCGGCGCCGGTCAGGTCGTAGTGGGCCTGGCCGCTGGCCCGGCTGTTCTTCACCACGCGCTGGGCGGCTATGGCGGTCAGGATGGCGATGGGCACGTTGACGAGCAGGCACCAGCGCCACGAGGCGTACTGGGTGAGCACCCCGCCGAGGATCAGGCCGATGGCGGCCCCCCCGCCGGCGATGCCCCCGTACACGCCGAAGGCCCGGGCCCGCTCCTTGGCGTCGGTGAAGGTGACGGCCAGGAGGGACAGGGCCGCGGGGGCCATGACGGCGGCGAAGGCGCCCTGGAGGGCCCGGGCACCGAAGAGAACGCCGGCGTTGGGGGCGAGCCCGCCGAGGGCCGAAGCCAGGGCGAAGCCGCCCAGGCCTACGAGGAACACGGGTTTCCGCCCGAGGTAGTCGGCGATGCGCCCGCCGAGGAGGAGCAGGCCGCCGAACGCCAGGGTGTAAGCGGTGATGACCCACTGGCGGTTGGCGACGGTGATGTGCAGGGCGTGCTGGGCGGAGGGCAGGGCCACGTTGACGATGGAGGCGTCGACCACGATCATCAACTGGGCGATGGCGATGACGACCAGGGCCCGCCACCGTTGGGGATCGGCGGCGTGGGTGGTCAGGGGACCGGGTACGGCGTCGGGCTCGGCGGTGTCGATGCTCATCGGTTGCGCTCCTTGGGGGGTGAGGAGGTGGAAGGTGGTGCCGGGGTGAGGAGGGGAAGGAGGATGTCGTCGGTGACGTGGCCGAGGAAGGTGTCGTCGAGGGGGTAGCCGCAGAGCTGGCGGAGGATGAGGATGGCGGGGGCGACCTCGTCGAGGAGCGCCGGGGCCCCGGGCTGGGCGGGGATCTCCTGGCGGGCCACGGCCCGGTCGATGATGCTCCCGGCCACGTGGCCTTTGCCCTCGAACAGCTGCTCCCGGAGGACCCTGCCGAGCTCCGGGTCGCTGCGGGCGGCCAGGGCCAGTCCGAACATCAGATCGCCGTCCGTGCCCTCCAGGCCCGCCCGCATGTGGCGGAGGAGGGCGAGCAGATCGGCGCCCACCGAGCCCTGGTCGGGCAGGACCTGGGGCGCCTCGTGTCCGCAACAGCGGACGGCTTCGACGACCAGTTCGGCCTTGCCGGGCCAGCGCCGGTAGATGGTGGCCTTGGAGGCCCGGGCCCGGGCGGCGATGGCATCCATGCTCATCCGGTCGTAGCCGACCTCGGCCACCAAGGCGATGGCGGCGTCGAGGATGGCCTGGTGGCGGGCGTCGTCGCGCGGTCGGCCGATCCGGCGGGGCTCGTCGGCCGGTGGCGCAGATTGCTCGGTGGAAGCCGTCATGTGTCGTCCGTCACTTACGGTACGAAACTGTTTCGTACCTGGCGAACGTACCCCAGTGCCGGGCCGTTGTCGATCAGATTTCCGGTGCCGGGGCTGTGACAGGAGGCACCGGGCCTACGCTCGGGGAGGTGACCCGTCTCCGCGTGGCCCTCGGTCAGCTCAACCCCACCGTCGGTGATCTCGAGGGCAACGCCGATCGCATCATCGACGCCCTCGGGCAGGCGGAGGACGCGGGCGCCGATCTGGCCGTCTTCCCCGAGTTGGCCATCACCGGCTATCCCCCGGAGGACCTGCTGCTCAAGCCCGGGTTCATCGCCGGCAACCGGGCCGCATTGGAGAAGGTGGCCGCCGCCACCGGCCGGTGCGTGGCCGTGGTCGGCTTCGTCGACGCCGCCATCGACCTCTACAACGCGGCCGCGGTGTGTGCCAACGGTGCCCTGATCGGCACCCACCACAAGGAGGTGCTGCCCAACTACGGGGTCTTCGACGAGCAGCGCTACTTCGCGCCGGGCCGGGGCGCCACCCGCCTGTGGGCGGTCGGCGGGGTGCGGGTCGGGGTGTCGGTGTGCGAGGACGCCTGGAGCCCCTCAGGGCCCATCGCGGCCCAGGCCGCGGCCGGCGCCGAGCTCATGGTGAACATCAACGCCTCCCCCTACTACGCGGGCCGGGGCGGCGAGCGCGAGCGGATGCTCGCCACCCGCGCCTCCGATGCCTCCACCACCCTGGTGTACGTCAACTGCGTCGGTGGCCAGGACGAGCTGGTCTTCGACGGGACATCGATGGTCCTCGACGCCGACGGGAGCATCATCGCGTCGCTGCCCCTCTTCGAGGAGACCCTGCGTGTCCTCGACCTCGACGTCCGGCCCGTGTACCGCAAGCGCCTCCTCGACCCCCGCGGCCGGCAGGTGGCCGACCCTCTCCCGGTCACGGTGATCACCGCCGCGCCCCGCCAGGCCACCGGCGCCCCCCGGCTGCCCCCTACCCGTACCGAGGCCCTCGGCCCCGAGGCCGAGGTCTGGAGGGCGCTGGTGACCGGGACGCGCGACTACGTGGAGAAGAACGGCTTCTCCGATGTGGTCATCGGCCTGTCGGGAGGGATCGACTCGTCGATCGTCGCCACCATCGCGGTGGACGCCCTCGGCGCCGACCGGGTGCACGGGGTGTCGATGCCGTCGCGCTACTCCAGCGAGGGGTCCAACACCGACGCCGTCGATCTGGCCGCCCGCCTCGGCATCGACCATCGCACGGTGGCCATCGAGGACGCCCATGTGGCCCTGTCGGCCATGCTCGAGCCCTGCCTGGACGGCGCGCCGGAGGGCCTCACCGACGAGAACCTGCAGAGCCGGATCCGGGGCGTCACCCTGATGGGCCTCTCCAACGCCCGGGGCTGGTTGGTCCTCACCACCGGCAACAAGAGCGAGGCGGCCGTCGGCTACTCGACGCTCTACGGCGATACCGCCGGCGGCTTCGCGGTGATCAAGGACGTGCCCAAGACCCTCGTGTTCCGCCTGTGCGAATGGCGCAACACGATCAGCGAGGTCATTCCCAAGATCATCATCAACAAGCCGCCGTCGGCAGAGCTGCGGCCCGACCAGCGCGACGACCAGAGCCTGCCCCCCTACGCCGTCCTCGACCCGATCATCGCCGCCTACGTCACCGACGACATGACCAAGCAGGAACTGGTCGACGCCGGGTTCGACGAGGAGATCGTGGCCCGCGTCGTCCGCCTCATCGACATCGCCGAGTACAAGCGCCGCCAGACCCCCCCGGGCGTGCGGGTCACCCCCAAGGCGTTCGGCCGGGACCGCCGGGTGCCGATCACCAACCATTACCACTGATCGCCGCTGGGCCCCCGGGGGTACGATGGACGTCCCATGCCGCCCACCGTCGACGACGCCCCCCAGCGGCGGTCCCGCGCCCGCAGAGGCGACGGTGAGCGTCTCCGGGGCGAGATCCTGGCTGCGGCCGAGGCGTTGCTGATCGCCACCAACGACGTGGCCACCCTGTCGATCCGGGCGGTCGCCTCCGCCGTCGGGGTCACCCCACCGTCGATCTACCTCCATTTCGCCGACCGCAACGACCTGCTGTTCGCCGTCTGCGAGCGTCACGCCATCCAACTCGAACAGGCCATGGCCGATGCCGCCATCGGGGTGGACGACCCCCTCGAGCGGCTCCGCCTGCGGGGCCTGGCCTACCTCCACTACGGCCTGCGCCACCCCGAGCACTACCGCATCTTGATGATGAGCCGCCCCGACGACACCCCGGACCGCTTCATCGACGAACGGATGGCCGACACCGCCGGGCTCCTTCCCGTGGTCGACGACGTCCAGGCCGCCATCCAGCGGGGCGTGTTCCCGGCCCAGGACCCCCTCGACGCGGCCAAGCTGCTGTGGATGATGATCCACGGCATGGTGTCGCTGCTGATCTCCAAGCCGGACTTCCCGTTCCCGCCGCCGGAGGAGTCCTACCAGCGCCTCTACGAGATGCTGGTGGCCGGCCTGGTCACGCCCGCCCGGGCCGGCCCTGTGCCGTGACGGCGGAAGTCAGGCCGTTGGGGTTGATGGAGGCGGCGGAGACGACCGGTCACCACGTGTGGTTCGAGCGGCGCGGCTTCGAGATCCTCGGGTCGTGGACGACCGAGCTCGCCGACGGGGCGGTCAAGGCCGTGGTGGACCGCCACGCCCAGCACTGCGCCTGGCGGGCGGGGCAGTGGTGGGAGCGCCTGCCCGTGCTGTCCCAGGTCGATCGCGACGCCCTCGTCGTCGCCCCGACGACGCCGGCGGCGGCCCTGGTCGAGGCGATCGGCCACCTGAGCGCTCCGGTGGAGCGGGTGGCGGGGGCGTACCGGGTGGCGTTGCCCCGCCTGGCGGGCCGCTACCGCTCGCACCTGAGCCGGACCAGCCCGCTGGCCGACGGTCCCACCATCCGGACCCTGACGATGCTCCTCGCCGACGTCGAGGCGGATTGGCGGGAGGGCGAGGCATCCCTGCACGGCCTGTTGACCACGCCCGCAGAGACCTACGCCGCGGGGGAGACGGTCGCCCGCCTCGAGGCCATCCTGGTGGGCGGACCGGGCGGGTCGCCGGGCGCTGAGGCCGGTCCGTTCAGGCCCTGCGGGTGGGGGCCCAGCGGGCGAAGCGATGCAGAGCCACCCGGATGAGCCCGCCGAACATCGGCGTGCCCAGGGCGTAGACGGGACCGAGGATCGGCGTGGGGGCCTCGAGGGTCTCGGTCCAGGTGAACCGGGTCCGGTCCGTGCCGAGGGCCTCCATCTCGTAGATGGCGGAGCCCTGCACGAACTTGCCGGTGTGGGCCAGCACCAGGCGAAAGGGCGGGTCCCAGGCGGTGATCTCCATGGGGTCGACGATCGTCAGCGGCCCCCACCCGGTGCGGGCCTCGATCGTGGAGCGGTACCCGGCGCCACCGGTGGGCCGGACCGTCGAGCCCGGCACCCACGACTCCTGACCGGGCCAGTCCACCGCCGCGTCCCAGGTGGCCTCGATGCTGAGCGGCACCACGATCGATGCCGACACCTTGCCCATGGGCTCACCGTACCCGGACCCCGGGGCCTTTCCGTCGTGGTCGGCGGAGCCGCTCGGTAGGCTCGGGGCGGCGGCTCACCGCCATCCACGGACTGCGCAGGGAGGCATCTGATGGCCGAGGTCAACGACTGGAACGCCAAGATCATCGAGGAGTTCCGGGCCAACGAGGGCAAGGTCGGCGGCCAGTTCGAGGGCGCCCCGATGATCCTGGTCCACCACATCGGGGCCAAGTCCGGCACGGAGCGGGTGAACCCGATGATGTACCGCCCGGTGGGCGACGATCTCGCAGTGTTTGCCTCCTACGCCGGGGCCGCTACCAACCCGGACTGGTACCACAACCTGGTCGCCCATCCCTCGGTCAACGTCGAGATCGGCACGGAGACCGTTGCCGTCACGGCGCGGGTCACCGAGGGAGCCGAGCGCGACGAGCTGTGGTCGGCGCAGAAGGCCGACTACCCCGGCTTTGCCGACTACGAGGCCAAGACCACCCGCCAGATCCCCGTGGTCATCCTCGAGCGGGCCCGCTGAGCGGCTATCCCGCTTTCGTTCAGGACTGCGGAGCGGAGGTGGACGGGAATCGAACCCGCCGGACGGGGATCGCCCGTCCCACCCGCTTTGAAGGCGGGGGGGCCCACCAGGTACCCAGACACCTCCAGGCCGTGGCCATCGGGGATGGTCGCGTTGGCGCCCGAACCTAGCAAGGCCGTCGTCGCTGAGAGTGGGGACCTGCCACCCGTGGCGGGAAAACGCCCTTCCCGGACGGAGGCAGGCCGCTACGCTGTGCGGCCATGAAGAAGATCGTCGTCCTTGCCGCCCTCGTCGGTGTGTCGCTGTTCGCGGCCAAGAAGCTGCGCGCCTGAGGCTCACGCCCCCGATCCGGGGGGATCAGTCTGGGGGATCAGCCGAACCGAACGTGTGTCCATGGCGCAGGAAGCCCCTGCGCCATGACCGCGCGTCCGGGCTCCGGGCCGGGCGCTGGTTGCGCCGTGGCCTGATGCCGTTCGAGCAGGCTCGTTCAGTGGGCCGGCGCCGGCGGGCGGTGCAGGTAATGCCAGGCGGTGACCCCTCCGGAGGCGGCGGCAACGGCGGCCAGGGCAGGAACGCGCCAGCGCCGCATCCGGCGGCCCCGGGGCCCATCGCCGGTCACGGCCTCTTGGGTCACGGCCTCTTGGGTGGCGGCTTCCCGCGTGGCGGCCTCTTGGGTGGCGGCTTCCCGTGTGGTGGCCTCGCTGGCGGGAAGGCCGAGGCGCTTGAACCGGCGGGTCTCCCAACCCCGGTCGACTGCCATGCGGCGCAGGGCCCGGTCGGGGTTGACGGCGACGGGGTGACCGACGGCCTCGAGCATCGGAACGTCGGTGGCCGAGTCCGAGTAGGCCCAGGAGTCGGCCAAGACGACGCCGTCGCGCCGGGCGAACTCGGCCACCGCCTTCGCCTTGGCTGGGCCGTAGACGTAACGGTCCATGCGGCCGGTGTAGAAGCCGTTGGCGTCGACCTCGGCCTGACTGGCTATGGCGCCGTCGACGCCCAGCCGGGCCGCGAGGGGCCCGACGACCTCCTCGGGGGCGGCGGAGACCAGGTACACCCGATGACCGGCCCGGCGGTGGGACTCGATGGCGTCGAGGGCATCGGTGAAGACCACGGGGAGGATGACCGCATCGAGCTCCGATGCCACCACCCGCCGGACCAGGGCCTGATCCCATCCCTCGGTGATCGCCAGGACGGAGCGCTGCAGGCGGGCCAGCTTCTTTGCCCCCGCACCGATGCGGACGAAGACCAGGTGGGTCCACGCGCCGCGTACGAGGGTCCGGCGGCGCAGGAGGCCCTGGCGGCGGAAGGCGGGGGCGAACGCCGCCATCGACGAGCGGGCGATGACGGTCTTGTCCACATCGAAGAATGCGGCCTGCATGGGGGTCACGGTAGCGTCCGCCCTCGCTCAGAGCCGTACGCCCACTACCGTTCGGGGGGTCAGGCCCGGGTCCGAACCGAGCGGGGATTCGCAGCGAGGAGCTGGTGGTGGAGAAGCTGATCGCATTCCTGAGTGGAAGCCGCAAGGCGCGACGGGCGCTCACGGCCAGCGCCGTGGTGCTGGTGGTGGCCGCCGCCGGCCTGATCGGCTTCCCGGCCCTGACCAACGTGTTCCACAACAGCCTGCAGGACCGCCTGAGCCAGGGTCTCGGCAGCGCCGCCAACAAGAACGCCTACGAGCGGGGGACCCTTGGTGAGGGAGCGGCCCTGACCCGGATCATGATCCCCCACATCGGCGTCGACGCCGTGGTCGTCCAGGGCATCAGCGACAAGGCGCTCGAGGCCGGCTCGGGCCACTATCCCCAGACCCCGCTGCCCTGTACCACCGGCGACGTGGCCATCGCCGGTCACCGAACCACCTACGGCAAGCCGTTCGCCAACGTCGACCGCATCCGGCCCGGGGACCAGATCACCCTCGTGACGCCGGTCGGCTCGTGCGTCTACCGGGTCTCCCGGCCTCCGTTCGTGGTGGCCTTCAACGCGGTGAGCGTGGTGGACAACACCCCCGGGATCGCCACCCTGACCCTCACCGCCTGTCACCCGAAGGGGTCGGCGTCGCATCGCATGATCATCAAGGCTCAGATGGTCAGCTCGGAGTACGCGGCGTGACGAGCGGCCGAGGCCGGGCCGCGTTCGGCCTCCTCGCCGGCGTCATGGTGGCGGTGGCCGCCGCCGCCCTGGGGATGAGCCCGGCCGCCGCTGGTGCCCCTCCGGGGGGCCCGACGGCCGACACCGCGCCGTCGGCACCGGCCGCCCTGGCCCCGCCCAGCGTGGCGCTCACCCCGTGCAGCCCGCAGGGTGGGGCGTGCACGGTGGCGCCCACCAAGCTGGCGGTCACGTTCCCCGCCGGCACCGTTCCTCCGGGCACGGGAGGGGTGAACGTGGCCTGGACCACCACCGGACGGCCGGCGGGCACGGGCCCGGCCCAGCCTTCGGCATTCCTGACCATCTCCTCGGGAGCCTGTGCCCCAGGATCCGGTGGGACCACGTGCAGCTGGGCCTGGCCCAAGCCGCTGGAGGCTCCCGGGTCCGCCGTGGTGCTCAACGGCGCCTACACGGTTGCATCGTGCTCCACAGCAACCACCTGTGGTCCATCGTCGAATGTGTTGATCGCGGGACCGCCGGCCCCACCCGCAGGGGCGCGAGCGACAGGCCCGTCGTCATCGGTGACGGTGACCTGGTCGCCCGGGGTCGAGCCGGACCTGGCTGGCTACACCGTGACCCGGAACGACGTGGTGGAGTACACCTGCAACCTGCACGGGGCGACCCTTCCCGGCTCCGTTCCTTGCGGCCGGCTGGCGTACACCGACGGCCGGGGCGCGAGCGGCGTGGTCACCTATGGGATCCTGGCCAAGCGCTTCGGCGTGGACAGCAATCCCGCCCACTATCTCAGCTCCTCCCCGGCCGTGGCCTCGGTCAACCTGGGGTCGGCGAGCACCAGCCGGCTGCCTCCGATCCCGGTGATCGGCATCCCCAGCTTCCCCCTGCCGGTGGCGCCGCCGACCACGTTGCCGAGGCCCGGGTCGGCGACAGCAGCCCCGACCACGACCGTCGACCCCGGATCGGGAGGCCTCGAGTACGGGCCCCAGGATCATGCCGGCGCCGCCGGACCGGCGCGCCGCGTGGGGGCGGGGCATGCCACCACCAACGTGTCGCGGCCCGCCCTGATCGCGGCCGGATTGCTGGTCCTGGCCCTGGCCGCCCACCTCTTGTACCTGCGGGGTGCTGTGGCCCGCTACCAGATGGCCCGTGGCGGTCCCGCCCCCCGCGCCGCCCATCGCCGGCGGCGGCCGCCGATGCGGGTGCAGTGGGGCCAGTGGCCGCCCCTGGTCCGTGACGGGGGCGATCTGTCCTCACCGGGGTAGCATCACGCCATGGCCGAAGAGTTCCGAGTGGCCTACCACCAGCGCCTCGAGGAGATCGAGGCCAAGGTGATCCAGCTCTTCGCCCTCGTCGCCGAGGGCCTGGTCGCGGCGACCGACGGTCTGCTGTCGGGCGACCGGGAGGTGGTCAAGCTCCTGATGGAGCGCGAGGTCCTCATCGACACCCTCTACGTCGATGTCGAGGAGCTGGTCAACAGCCAGATGGCGCTCCAGGCGCCGGTGGCCAAGGATCTGCGGTTCCTGCTGTCGGTGCTGCGGATCGTTCCCGAGTTGGAACGCAGCCACGACCTCGTTGAGCACATCGCCCGGCGCGGCGCCCAGGGCCTCCGCGAGGAGTTGACGCCGCGCACCCGGGGCCTGGTCGAGCAGATGGGGTCCGTCGGGGCCGACATGTGGCGCTGCACGGCGGAGGCCTTTGCCGAGCGTGACCCGGTGGCAGCCAGCCATCTGCCCGAGCGTGACGACGAGATGGACGAGTTGCACTCGGCCCTGACCGCGGAGCTGGCCTCGGGGCGCATGGCGCTGCCGGTGGCCATGGAGATGGCGGTGGCCCGTTTCTTCGAACGTCTCGGTGACCATGCCGTCAACATCGCCCGGCGGGTCGTGTACCTGGCCGGGCCGGCCGCGGTCCCGGCGGCCGCCGCGGGCCTGGTGGGCCCGGGCGGCACCCAACCGCCCCCGGCAACGCCGTAGCGGGACGGAACGGGCGGGCGGCGGCAGGCTCCGGCCCGTCCGTCACGCGGCCGGCTCCGAAAGCGGCCAGACTCAGTACGTTGTTAGGGTCCGGGAAGACCCCGAACCCGCAGGACCCAAGGAAGGACACGTCATGGATCTCGGGTTGGAAGTTGACGACAGCCGGGCGCCGTACACCGTGCTGGCCGTCAAGGGCGAGGTGGATGTGTACACCGCGCCTCGCCTGCGCGAGAAGCTTGTCGAGTTGGCCACCGCCGGGAAGCATCAGATCATCGTCGACCTCGAAGAGGTGGACTTCCTTGATTCCACCGGGCTGGGCGTGCTGGTCGGGGGCCTCAAGCGGCTCCGCAGCCACGACGGCGACCTGGGCCTGGTCTGCACCCAGAGCCGCATCCTCAAGGTGTTCGAGATCACCGGGCTGACCAAGGTGTTCTCGATCCAGGACTCGGTGGAAGCAGCGACGGCGAACTGAGGCGCCGGCGTCGTGGAGACGGTCCTCGAGTTGGAGATCCCGGCCCGGCCGGAGTACGTCGCCATCGTGCGGCTGGTGGTGTCGTCGCTGGCGGCCGCCCGTCGGGCCCTCGTCGACGAACGTCTGGATGACCTGAAGCTGGCCGTGTCCGAAGCGTGCACCAACGCCATGGAGGCTCACCGCAGTGTGGGCATCCAGGCGCCGGTGACCATCAGAGTCGTCGAGGGACCGGAACGACTCGAGGTCCACGTGGACGACCGGGGCCCGGGCTTCGACCCCAAGCGCCTGGCGGAGCACCCCCCCGTCACCGACCCCGACCGCCTCAACTTCGAGCGTGGGCTCGGCATCCCTCTGATCCGCACGCTCGTCGACGACGTCGTCTTCGTCGCCACCGATCAGGGCACCAGCGCCCGGCTCATCCTCTTCGGCGGCCCGTCGGGAGACACCAACGACATGACCGTGGAGATCCTGAGGGCGGTCCTGTCCGAGGACGACTGAGCGCCCGCCGGTCGACTGGAGCCGTCCCGGGCGAGGACATTCCCCCCATCCGACATCGGAGAAGACGGGCCGGAACCCTCAGGGTTCAGGGTGCTGCGGTCTTGACTTTCGTCACATGAAAACTTATGGTGCCGTCCGTCGAAATCATGGATGCGGCCGTCAACAAGTCCGAACGTGAGACGTTGAAGTCGATCTGGCGGCTGACGTCGCGCCCCGGTGGCGATGGGGCGGCCCGGACCGGCGACCTGGCCACGTCCCTGCGGGTGGCCCCGGGAACCATGACCGCCACCATCAAGCGGTTGGCCGATCAGGGCCTGGTGTCGCACACCCCCTACCGAGGTGTCGAGCTGACCGAGGAGGGGCGCAAGTTGGCCATGACCGTGGTCCGGCGCCACCGGGTCGTCGAACGGTTCCTGGCCGACATGCTCGGCTACAGCTGGTCCGAGGCCGACCGCCTGGCACCGACCTTCGAGCATCAACTGCCCCACGAGGTGGCCGAGCGGCTCTTCGTCGCCCTCCACCGGCCGGCGACGTGCCCGCACGGGTTCCCCATCCCCGGCAGCGGCAGCGAGGGCCTGCCCGAGATGCCACCCCTCTACGACCTCGAAGCGGGGGACCGGGCCACGGTGGCCCTGCCGGGGTCCACCGACCCCGACGTGGCCATCTTCCTCGACGGCCTCGGGCTGCGGCCGGGCGTCGAGGTCGAGATCCGCGAGAAACACCCCTTCGACGGCCCGCTCGTCGTGTCCGTCGACGGGCTGGACCGCACCATCGGGGAGAAGGTCGCCCGCCAGATCCTCGTTCGTGACATCACCGGGCCACGGGGCATCACCGACACCGAGGGTTCGTCGGCGCAGAACGCCGGCGAGCCGAAAACCGCCAGACAACCAGGCCTTGAGGGCCGGAAGGAGAAGTCGGCATGAGCCGAGTACTCGCCAGTTCAGGTGACTACCAGGTGTTCACCCTGCACAGCTCGGAGTGGCTCTGGTTGGTCTTCGCCGCCGCCTGCGGGGTGGCCGCCCTCGTCACCGCCGTGTTCCTCATGCGGGGAGTGCTGGCCGCCGATGAAGGCACCCCCAACATGATCGCCATCGCCAGGGCCATCCAAGAAGGGGCCCTGGCCTACCTGAAACGCCAGTTCAAGACCATCGGGATCATCATCATCCCCCTCGCCGTGCTGGTCTTCGTCACCTCCACCAAGGTGATCAACGCCACGACAGGCCACACCGCCCTCGGCTTCGTCCCGTCGGGGATCTTCAGGACGGCCGCATTCGTCGTCGGTGCCACCCTGTCGGGTCTCACCGGCTTCATCGGCATGAGCATCGCGGTGCGGGGCAACGTGCGCACCGCGGCGGCCGCCCGCAGCGGCTCGCTGGCCGATGCCCTGCGGGTCGCCTTCCGTACCGGAGGCGTCACCGGCATGTTCGTGGTCGGCTTCGGCCTCCTCGGAGCCACCGTCATCGTCATGCTGGCTCAGAACACGGCCACGGCCATCCTGATCGGCTTCGGTTTCGGCTGCTCGCTGCTGGCGTTGTTCATGCGAGTGGGCGGCGGCATCTTCACCAAGGCGGCCGACGTCGGCGCCGACCTCGTCGGCAAGGTGGAAGCCGGGATCCCTGAGGACGACCCCCGCAACGCGGCGACCATCGCCGACAACGTGGGCGACAACGTCGGCGACTGCGCGGGCATGGCCGCCGACCTGTTCGAGACCTACGCGGTCACCGCCGTCGCGGTGATGCTGCTGGGAGTGCTGACCTTCCAGGAGGTCGGCACCGTGGCGGTCTTCCCGCTGGTGATCGGCGGCGTGTCACTGATCGCCTCGATCATCGGCACCCTCACCGTGCGCAGCCGCGCGGGCAACATCGAGCGCGCTCTCTACCAGGGTCTGATCGTCTCGGGCGGCCTGGCGGCGATCGCCTTCCTCCCGATCACGCTCACGATGATGGACGACCTCACCTTCAAGGAGGGCGTCTCCGCCCTCCTGCGCGGTGGCTCCGGCGAGGCGCCCACCGGCATCGAGATCTATCTCTGCACGCTGGTCGGCATCGGCATCACCGCCGGTCTGTTCGTCATCACCGACTACTACACGTCGACCCGCTTCCGGCCCGTGCGCACCACCGCGCGCGCGTCCCAGACGGGGCACGCCACGAACATCATCCAGGGCCTCGCCCAGGGCCTCCAGTCCACTGCGGCCCCGGCCATCCTGCTCGCGATCGGGATCCTCGTCGCGAACGAGCTGGCCGGCATCTACGGCATCGGCGTTGCGTTGATGGCGCAGCTGTCGCTGACCGGCCTGATCGTGGCGCTCGACGCATTCGGGCCGATCACCGACAACGCCGGCGGCATCGCCGAGATGGCCGACCTGCCGGAGGACGTGCGCAACGTGACCGACCCGCTCGACGCGGTCGGCAACACGACCAAGGCGGTGACGAAGGGATACGCGATCGGCTCCGCGGTGCTCGCGGCGCTGGTGCTGTTCGCCGCCTTCGTGGAGGAGCTGCGCGAGGAGGCCGTCAAGGAGGGGGCGAAGGTCACCTCGTTCGACATCTCCCAACCGGAGGTGCTGGTCGGCCTGCTGATCGGCGGCATGATGGTCTACCTGTTTGCCGCGCTCGCGATCGAGGCAGTCGGTCGCGCCGGCGGCGGCGTGGTCGAGGAGGTGCGCCGGCAGTTCAAGGAGAAGCCGGGCATCATGGACTACACCGAGAAGCCGGACTATGCGCGCGCCGTGGACATCGTCACGGCGTCCGCGCAGCGCGAGATGATCGTGCCGGCCTTGATTCCGATCCTGGTGCCCGTGATCGTCGGCCTGCTCTCCACGCAAGCGCTCGGTGGCTTGCTGATCGGCGTGATCGTCGTCGGCTTCTTCGCCGCGGTGTCGATGACCGCCGGCGGCGGCGCGTGGGACAACGCGAAGAAGCTGATCGAGGACGGCGAGTACGGCGGCAAGGGCTCGGAGGCCCACGCCGCGTCGGTCACGGGCGACACGGTGGGCGATCCCTACAAGGACACCGCCGGCCCCGCAATTAACCCGATGATCAAGGTGGCGAACATCGTGGCGCTGCTGATGATCCCGTTCCTGGTCTAGATGGGAGCCGCGGCGCGGCTCACTCTTGCGTTCGCAGCGCTAGCGGTCGCCGCTCCGGCGGCGAACACGGGGTCGCTCTCGACCCACATAGCCCACAGACACGGCAACGAGCCGGTGAGCCCCAT
>JBPCNZ010000056.1:0-3465 GCA_051000755.1 Acidimicrobiales bacterium
TCGCCCCAAGAGCCTCATCGAGCTGCTCGCGCAGCGACCGTCCGGCCACACCACTGGTCTACCAACTAGCGCGCGCTCAGTGGTGGACCACCACACTCTCCGCGCGCAACCCACCTGAATGCTTACCCGCATAGAGGGTTCGAAGAGGACTGTGCGCCCCGGCCGGATGTGCGACAAGCACGCACTTCCCGTCCAACCCGGACGAACTGGTCCCCGACGGCGCAGAGCCGGCTGGGACTCCGGCGCTCGGATACGCTCCCTGACCATGCGGGCGTAGCTCAGTGGTAGAGCCCCAGCCTTCCAAGCTGGTTACGCGGGTTCGACTCCCGTCGCCCGCTCTCCCGAATTCGCAGCTCAGGGAGGGTGTCGACCCCTCCCTTCTTCGCGTTCCGGGTCGCCTTCTCCTCCCATATCGCGCGTTTATCGCGCGTGAGACTTGGCCCGGGTGGCCTTGGCGGCGGGCACCAGGCTTGACAGGGCGGCGGCGATGGCCTGGTCCCTGTCGGCGGTGGCGTGCTGGTAGCCGATGGCGGCCTGGGCGCTGGCGTGGCCCATCCGAGCCATCAGCTCCTTGGTCGACGCCCCTGTGGCCGCGGCCCAGGTGTTGCCCGAGTGCCTGAGGTCGTGCAGGTGGAGCTGGGTGAGCCCCGTTGTGTCCTTGGCCGCAACCCAAGCCTTCTGGAGGACATGGGGGCGCACCGGCCCGCCCTTCTCGCCGGTGAAGACCAGGCTGTCGGCTTCAGGGCCGGTGAAGCGCTCGAGATGCGCCTCCACCTCTGGGGCCAGGTGTGGCGTTACGGCCACGGTGCGCCGGCCGGCGTCGGTCTTGGGCGGACCGAACTCCAAGGTGCCGTTCTGCCGGTGCTGGACAGCCCGCTCAACCCGGACGGTCGCTCGGTCAAGGTCGATGTCGCCTCGGCGCAGAGCGAGGAGCTCGCCCCGCCTGAGCCCACACCAGGCGCCCAGGAGGACCACGAGCCGGAACCGGGGAACGATGGCGTCCGCCAGGACCTGGACGTCACCCACCGACGCCACCGGGCGCTCGGCGGCCCTCTCGACGCCGGCCCGGGCGACTTGGCAGGGTTTGCGGACGATCACCTCGTCGACCACGGCGGTCTGCAGGATGGTCCGCAGGAGCCGGTAGGCCTTGGCTGCGGTGGCGGCCCCGGGACCCTTCGGGCCCCGGAGCCCAGCGTGCCAGGACCGGACCTGCGACGGCGACAACTTGGCCAGCTCGACTGTCCCCAGCTCGGGCAGGACGTGAAGGCGAAGAAGGCTGACGTACAGCTCGAAGGTTCGGACCCGGAGGTCGGATCGCTGCTCCGGCCAGTGCTCGGCCCAAGCCTCCACGGTGACGGTGCCCCGCCGGGGGTCGACCCACGCTCCTCGGGAGCGGTCGGTGTGTTGGTGAGCTACATACAGCCCGGCCTCCCGCTTGGTCAGGAAGGTCCGGTTGTAGACCCGGCCGGTGTCGTCCCGGAGCCGGACGTTGTAGCGCCGCCCGCTGTTGGTCATCCGCATCTTGAACACGCCGACCTCCCCGGCCTAGCGATCCCCGTCATGACCAGCCTAGAGAGCAGGGGTGACGGTCACCTCGGCTCAGACCCCCCGAAGACTCAACGGTCGGCCCAGGGCTTCATGCAGTGTGGGGTGGCGCGGGGACGACCGCGCCCTCAAGCCTCTCTTCCGGCGGCCTGCGGCCGGGCTTGACGGCACTCCACCGGTACCGGGTCGCTACCAGATCGCTGAGACGAGCCCAGAGGCTTGGATGGAGCGGTCTCGGGTCACAAGCGGAATGCCGAGTGCGAGCGAGGTGGCCACGATCAGCCGGTCCCACGGATCGGCAAGCAGCGTCCTCGGGATCCCGGTCGTTGCGTCGGCGATGGCAACGGTGATTGGCTGGAGGGTCACCGCCTCTGACGACACCAGTCGTTCACGCAACCCGGCTAGCTGCGCAGGCGTCACGGCTTGGGTGGTCTGGGTCACGTACCACAGGTCGATCAGGCTGGCCACGGATACGACCAGGTTCCGCTCCGCCTCGGCTCCGGCAAGGGTCGTCCTGGCGTGGTCGGAGAGACGCTTTGAGCCCTGCACATACCAGACGATCGCATGGGAGTCAGCGACTACCTGCACGAGGCAGCGGCATCGCCTCGGGCAAGGTCACTCGCCCGCTCGAAGTCCTCCCAGCCCAGATCGGGGAAGTGCGGGAGCGACCCCGCCAACGGGTCGGAGGACCGACCGTGAGCGGTTTCGACCACCCGTAGATGCGTACCGGCCGGCAGTCCAAGACTCTGAAGCTGCTCCGCGGGGATGCTCCCATCGTCAGCGACGACGAGCTCGTGGCCCTCGAAGCTGTCTACCGTGCTCATGGGTTCAGCATATGACCGGTGGAGTCGCTGAGACGCACGCGGAGCCGACGATCCCCGAGGGCGGGTACCTCCGGCGCTGGCTGGCCAGGTGACGGTCCGAACGGGTAGCCGAACGACCGTGCAGTAAAGAAAATGCTGTTTGAGGGTGCTGTGTTACAGGGGCCGCCCGGACCCGGTGCACTTCCGTTAGGCGCGCGGGCCCTTGATTCGCATGGACGCAACGGCGCACTGAAGGAGGGGGAGTGGTTGGCGATCTGGGCCGTCGACCGCCTCGTAGACCCGTAGCGGCAGCAACTGGGGGCAGGACGGAGGGCTGGGCGCCCCCGTGGCGTTCCTCTTGGGCGGCACCTGGCGCTGGGACCGACCGCCGCCTGAGGTCGATCATCCATGGGCATTTCGGTCCCTGAACGGCCCTGGATAATCCGCGCAGGCCACGTCGGGAACCCGCTCGCCGTGCCCAGCCTGGCAAAGGCGGCGCGGTCCGCTCCGCTCCCAGCGCCGCCAAGCGCACGGTCCTGAACTGCTACTGGTGCGACCACCTGATCCCACCCAGAGTCGCCAGCACGGCGGGGCGTGGTCGATCTTCAGACCTTCTCTACTACACCAAGAGGCAAGAGCAGGTGTAGCTATACCCGTCCCTCAGCGGCCGCGCGGCTTTTCATATGAGTTAGCGAACCGCGAAACACCTGTACGCAAAACTCCTCTGCCGGGGCCGGCGAGCCCTTCTTCCGGGGTGCTCACCAGGAGTTCCAAAACCAGGGCGAGGGATACCAGCACGCTCGTAGCGATGACCGTCGTAAGTGCGGTGAAGAAAACCAGCAAGGCTAGTGTTGGATGATTGCTACCTCGCCCGAGCGGGCCATCTGCTTCGAGAAGCAGAAATAAGCACCCGAGCAAGAGTGAGGTTAATGATAAACACTTCATCAAAAGTGATAACGCCAACATCCGCTTCCTAAGACTCACCTCAAACGTAACCATTCACGTCCTTTTCAGGCGGCGACGGGCGCTGGCGGCATCCATGGGTCGTCGTTGAAGAGACGAACGAGGGCGTCGATGGCGGGGACGTCGTGTTTGCGGGTGGTGGAGAGGTAGCTGC
>JBPCNZ010000057.1:0-27441 GCA_051000755.1 Acidimicrobiales bacterium
GCGTCGCCCAGCCCGTCGATACCCTCGGCCAAGAACCGCTGGCGCCACATGGCCACATGCGACTCGTGCATCCCCACCGTCGTGGAGATCTGTCGAGAGGACATCCCGTCGGCGGCCCAAAAGATGATCCGGGCTCTCGTCACGTCGCGCTGCGGCGTGGTCATCGCCCGCACCCGTCGCTCCAACTCGGCCCGGATCGTCTCGTCCAACACGATCGGCGCAGCCCTATACGGCATGGTCGGCTCCCTCCCGTGACGTCAAACAACAGGAGTGAAACTACACGCGTGTGTTCAGCGACCTGGTGCACTAGCCTATGCGCCGGTCGTGTTCGGCCCAGGCCTCTTCCCGGAGGGCGAACTTCTGCACCTTCCCGGTCGAGGTCTTCGGTAGCGGACCGAAGGTGACGTGCTTGGGGGCCTTGAATCGGGCCAGCCTGTCGCGCACGAACTCGATGAGGTCCTCCGGTGTCGCCGAGGCTCCGTCCTTGAGCGTCACGTAGGCGCCGGGTACCTCGCCCCACTTTTCGTCGGGCACGGCGATCACCGCGCACTCGAGGACGGCCGGGTGGGCGCTGATGGCGGCTTCCACCTCGACCGAGGAGATGTTCTCGCCGCCGGAGATGATGACGTCCTTGCTGCGGTCGCGCAGCTCGATGTAGCCGTCGGGGTGCATGACCCCGACGTCACCGGTGCGGAACCACCCGTCGGGGATGGACGCCGCGGTGGCGTCGTCGTCGTCGAGGTAGCCGAGCATGACGTCGTTGCCCCGTACCGCGATCTCACCGGTGGTCTCGCCGTCCGACGCCACATCGCCGCCGTCGCCGTCGACCACTCGGACCGGGTTGGCGATCACGTTGGCGACACCTTGGCGGGCCCGCAGGTGGGCCTTGGCGTCACCGTCGAGGTCGTCCCAGTCGGGCTGCCACTCGCAGAGCACGACCGGGCCGTAGGTCTCGGTCAGACCGTAGAGGTGGGTGACCTCGCCGCCGAGCTCCTCCATGCGGCTCAGGATGGCGGGGGTGGGAGGGGCCCCACCGGTGAGGATGCGGAGCCGGCGCCCCTCCGCCAGCGGTCGGGCCTCGGGGGCGTAGCCGATCATGGTCAGCACCGTCGGCGCCCCGCACAGCGCCGTGACCCCCTCGGAGTCGATCTGTCGCCAGATCTCGGCCGGCTCGACCCGGCGGACACAGACATGGGTGGCCGCGGCCGCCGTCACCGCCCAGGTGAAGCACCAGCCGTTGCAGTGAAACATGGGGAGGGTCCACAGGTAGACATCGCGCCAGGTCAGCCCGGCATGGACGACCATGGCCAGAGCCTGGAGATAGGCCCCCCGGTGGTGGTACATGACGCCTTTGGGCGTGCCGGTCGTGCCGCTCGTGTAGTTGATCGACAGCAGGCCCCGCTCGTCAGGGACCGGTCGGATGAGCGAGTGGCCCGAGTCGATCAGCTCCTCGTAGCCATCGTCGTCGCCTCCGACCCGGACCATCTCCACCCCCTCGACCTCGGCCGCGGCCGCGTGAGCGGCGTCGGCCAGGTCGTCGTCGTAGAGGAGGAGAGCGGCCTGGCTGTGGCGCAGGATCCATGCCAACTCGCCCGACGACAGTCGGGTGTTCAAGGCGACGAGCGGAGAGCCCGACCAGGGCACGGCATAGTGCGCCTCCAGGAGCACATGGGAGTTGGGGGCCAGCACCGCAACCGGGCGACCGTCGACGCGCCCGGCCAGGGCCCCGGCCAGCCGGCGGCAGCGATCATCGAGCTCCCGGTACGTCCACCGTTGCTCTCCGTCGACCACGGCCAGCCGATCGGGATGGACCAACGCCGATCGCGTCAGGAACGCGGTGGGCGTCAACGGCTCGAAGGACCAGGGACGCTCTACGTCTGCCATGGCTCCATGGTAGGTACGGTCGTCAGATCGTGGAGGCGGCGGTCTCGCGGACGGGGCTGCTGAGCGCGAGGGCGGTGTCGTCGATGCCGTTCATCTTCAGGGCCCGGTAGTCACGGAGATAGCTCTGATGGACCTGCCAGGGGGCTTTGGAGCCCTGCTTTGGGAAACGATCGGCGGCGCGCAGCACGTAGCCCGAGGTGAGGCCGAGGAGGGGCTGGGCGGAGACCGAGGTGTCGTGGTTGACCGGCGTGGCCTGCGTCCTGCCCGCCCCCCGCATGTGGTTGAGCAGGCGGCACACGTAGTCGCAGGTGAGGTCGCACTTGAGGGTCCACGAAGCGTTGGTGTAGCCGATGGCAATGGCCAGGTTGGGCACGCCCTCGAGCATCATGCCCTTGTAGGTCAGCTTGGTGGTCGGGTCGACCGCTTCGCCGTCGACGGTCAGGGCCATGCCCCCGAGGAAGAGAAGCTCGAGACCGGTGGCCGACACGACGATGTCGGCCTCGAGCTCGCGCCCGGAGCTCAGCAGGAGGCCCTTGTCGGTGAAGGTGTCGATGTGATCGGTGACCATCGACACGGTGCCGGCCCTGATCGCCTTGAACAGATCACCGTTGGGGACGACACAGAGCCGCTGGTCCCACGGGTCGTAGCGGGGTGTGAAGTGGGTGTCGATGTCGTAACCGGGAGGCAGCAGGTGCTCGAGATGCTTGCGCAGCAGCCATTTCACCAGCGCCGGGCGACGTTTGCTGACCACGTACGACGCCTGGGTGGTGAGGGCCTTGAACCACCGGACGGCCGGACCTGCCCACCGTCCCGGCAGCACGTTGCGGATCAGGTCGGCGACGGGGTCCTTGGCCGGCAGCGAGGCGATGTAGCTCGGCGAGCGCTGGAGGACGGTCACGTGGGCGGCCGTCCTGGCCATCGAGGGGGCCAAGGTCACGGCCGTGGCGCCGCTGCCGATCACCACGACCTTCTTGCCTTCGAAGTCGAGGTCGTCGGGCCAGAGCTGGGGGTGCACGATGGTGCCGGCGAAGCGGTCCATGCCGGCGAAGTCGGGGAGGTAGCCGTGGTCGTAGCGGTAGTAGCCGCTGCATGAGAACACGAAGCCGCACGTGAGCTCGACGGTTCCGCCGGTGTCGGTCCGCTCCGCGGTGACGTGCCAGGCCGACTGGGCGCTGGACCACTCGGCGCTCACGATGCGGTGGTTGAAGCGGATGTGCTTGTCGATGCCGGCGTCGGTGGCGGTGTCGTTGATGTACTGCAGGATCGAGTCGCCGTCGGCGATCGACTTCTCGCCGTCCCATGGGCGGAACGAGTAGCCCAGGGTGAACATGTCCGAGTCGCTACGGATGCCCGGGTAACGGAACAGGTCCCACGTGCCGCCGATGGCCTGGCGGGCCTCGAAGATGGCGTAGGAGGCCCAGGGGCACTCGGTCTGGAGATAGTGGGCCGCTCCGATGCCGGAGAGACCGGCACCGACGACCAGGACATCGAGATGCTCCACGGTGTCTGGTCCCCTCACGCTGCGGCCGTGGTCAGCTTGTGGTTGAGGGTCCCCTGCTCGCCGAACAGGGCGTCGCGCCACTGCATCACGAGCTCGGAGGTGTCGCGGTCATCGGGATGGAACCCGGGGCGGTTGTAGTCGCGCAGCTGGCGCCACAGGCCGTGGCTGATGAGGGGGGAGCGCCTGAAGGTGTGCCAGCTCCGGCGCAGGTTGCCACGGCGGTAGGTGGCCCGGTCGCCGAGCAGGGACATGCTGACGTGGAGGGTCATCCACGCGATGAACCCGAAGCGGAGGATGTTCATCGTCATCACCCGCATCCGCTCGCTGCCGCCGACGGCCTGATAGACGTCGAAGGCGACCGCCTTGTGCTCGGACTCCTCCAGGGCATGCCATACGAAGAGCTCCCGGACGGCGTCGTGGCCGAAAAGGGCCCGGGCCTCGTCACTGCTCAGCACCAGCTCGGCCAGGGTGGCGGTGAAGTGCTCGAGGGCGGCCGTCACCGCCAGGTTGGACTTGGCCGACAGCTGGCGCTCTCGGAACTCGAGCAGGCCCTTGGTCAGCCGCTCTATCCGCTTGGTGGGATAGCCGAGCTCGGCGAGGCGGTCGTTGAAGACGCGATGCTCGCGACCGTGCATCGATTCCTGGCCGATGAAGCCGGCTACCTGGCGCTTCAGCTCGGGTTCGGTGATCTGGTCACGGAAGTGTCGCACGGAGCGCACGAAGAAGTCCTCCCCGTCGGGGAAGACGGCCGACAGGGCCGCCGCCAGGTGGCTGAGGATCAGGTCGCCATCTTCGGCGAAGTGCCTGGGCACGTCTTGCAGCGACTCGTCGAAGGACATGCGCCGAGTCGGAACCTTGCGATCGGAGGTGTGGGCCTGCGTCATCGCCCCAGAGTAGATGATCTGAGTAGTTAACTCAAGTTCTCATTTTTGCTAGTCTGGGCGGCGCCATGAGAGTCGGCTCGGACACGACGGTTCAGACCAAGGGGGCGCAGACGCGCCGCGCCATCCTCGATGCCGCCATCGTCCGCTACGGGCGCGACGGGTACCGCTCCACGTCGGTGGCGGACATCGCACGCGACGCCTCGGTGGGCGGCACCGTCGCCTACGCCTACTTTCCGAGCAAAGAGGCCCTGTTCCTCGCCGCGGTGGACGAGGACGCCGCCGGGGTCATCCACGAGGGGCTGTCCTCAGCCGTCACCGCGGTCAACATCGGGGACTGGCGCCAGACACTGCTGGTGACCCTGATCGGAGCCCTCGAACGCCACCCGTTGGCCCGCCGGCTGCTCGCCGGCCTCGAACCCGAGGTCACGGATCGGGTGCTCGAGATCCCGGCCCTCGACGAGCTCCGGAGGACCTGCGCCGAACGACTCCGTCGCGAGCAGGTCAACGGGTCCGTCCGGGCCGACATCGACCCGGTGACGATCGCAAACGGCATCGTGGCCATCATGCTCTCCCTGCTCATGTCGGTCGTCCAGTTGGGGGGCGCGGCGGCCGCCTCCTACGGCAATGACGTGGCGGCCGTGTTGCAGGCGGCCATTGAACAGACGCCCCCCATCAGGGGTAAGGAGGGGCATCGACCGTGATCGTCACCGAGCTGCGACGCTTTCCCATCAAGTCCATGCTGGGGGAGGTCCTGGCCCACGTTGCGGTGGGGCCCACCGGCCTGGTGGGTGACCGGGCTCACGCCCTTGTCGATCAGGAGACCGGCAAGGTGGTCAGCGCCAAGGATCCGAGGCGGTGGGGCGAGCTGCTCGCCCACCGGGCGTCCTACATCGACAATCCCGGCGCGGGCCGGCCGATCCTGATCGAGACCGACGGTGGAGGGCAGCTGCGAAGCGACGCCGAAGCCATCGACGAGCGCCTCTCCGAGGCGGTGGGCCGGCCCGTGCGCCTGGCCCGGGTGCCTCTCCCCGGGGACAGCTACGACGACGTGTGGCCCGACGTCGAAGGCATCGCCCCCGCGGCGTTCCTCGACGCCACCGAGATCGGGCGCACCGAGACGGGCGAGCGGATCAGCGGCCTCCCGGTCGGCATGCTGGCGCCTGGGACCTACCAGGACGTCTCGCCGGTCACCGTGCTCACCACGGCATCGATCCGCGCCGCTGCCGCCCTTCACCCCGACGGCGACTGGGACCCGCGCCGTTTCCGGGCCAACGTGCTGATCGATCTCGACGACGACGGGTTCGTCGAGAACACGTGGGTGGGCGCCAACCTGGTCATCGGCGATGTCGCCCTCAACATCATGGCGCCGACGCCCCGGTGCGTGATGACGACCCTGGCCCAGGAGGACCTGCCCCGCGACCGCGCCGTCCTGCGGACCGTGGCCGCCCACAACCGGGCCGAGGTGGCCGACATGGGTGCCTTCGCCTGTCTAGGGGCATACGCCTCGGTGGTCGACGTCGGAGAGCTCGCCGTCGGTGACCGGGTCATACTGCAGCGATGACCACTGCCTCCCGAGAGATCCATCTTGTCGACCGTCCCCACGGTGAGCCGGTCGAGTCCGACTTTCGCCTCGTCGAAGCCGACCTCGACGATCCCGGGCCCGGCCAGGTGCTGGTGCGCAACCTGGTCATGTCCGTCGATCCCTACATGCGGGGCCGGATGAACGACGCCCCCTCCTATGCCCCGCCGTGGCAGATCGGCCGGGCCGCCGAGGGAGGAGCGGTTGGCGAGGTGGTGGCGTCACAGGTCGACGAGCTGCCCCCCGGCTCCCTCGTGCTGCACGCTCTCGGTTGGCGGGACTACGCCCTCGTGGCCGGGACGCGGGTCCGGCGGATCGAGGCGGTCGAAGGGATCAGCCCGTCGAGGTACCTGGGTGTGCTGGGGATGCCCGGGCTCACCGCCTACGCCGGTTTGTTCTCCATCGCCGCCTTCGTCGAGGGCGACTCCGTGTTCGTGTCCGGTGCGGCGGGGGCGGTGGGCAGCCTGGTCGGTCAGTTCGCGCGCCTGCGGGGTGCCCGGCGCGTCATCGGCAGTGCCGGTTCGCCAGAGAAGGTGCGCTACCTGATCGACGAGCTCGGCTTCGACGCTGCCTTCGACTATCACGACGGCACCCTACGAGCCCTGTTGGGTGACGCCGCCCCCGAAGGCATCAACGTCTACTTCGACAACGTCGGCGGCGAGCACCTCGAAGCCGCCATCGACTCGCTCGTCACCCACGGCCGGGTGGCGATGTGCGGCTCCATCTCGGTGTACAACGCAACCGAGCGACCAGCCGGACCCGGCAACCTGTCCCAGGTCACCGGCAAGCGCCTGACGCTGCGCGGGTTCATCGTCGGTGATCACGGCGACCTCGAGCCCGAGTTCGCCCGGACCGTGGGCGGATGGCTCCAGGGCGATCAGATCCAGGCCGTCGAGACCGTGGTCAACGGCCTCGACCAGGCGGTGCCTGCGTTCATCGGCCTGCTGCGGGGCGCCAACACCGGCAAGATGATCGTCCGGCTGGACTAGCCGCTGCCATGGAGTTGACGCCGTCCACGCCCTTCGGATCGATGATGGCGTCGGTCACCTGGTTCTGGCTGCTCACCAACGAGATGCGCGGATCCGCCTTTCCCGGCGTGGATGCCGGCGGCCGCCGGCGCCGTATCGCCTCGCCCGGACCGTGCGCGGCTCCTAGCCCGATCGTCAGCGCAGGGGGTCACCCCACTCCGTCTCGGAGCGCAGCGCCGGCTTGAGGACCTTGCCCCCGGCGTTGCGGGGCAGGCCCTCGTCGCGCACCACCAGGTACTGCGGCACCTTGAAGTCGGCCAGATGGGCGCGGGCGTGGTCGAGAACGCCGTCGCGGTCGAGCTCCGAACCGGGTGCGGGCACGATGACGGCGCCGACCTTCTCGCCCATCATCTGATCGGGCACACCGAGGACCGCCACCTCGAAGACACCGGGGGCGGCGGCCAGGGCGTTCTCGACCTCCACGCAGTACACGTTCTCGCCGCCCCGGTTGATCATGTCCTTGGCCCGGTCGACGATGTAGGTGAAGCCCTCGTCGTCGAGGCGCGCCAGGTCGCCGGTGTGCAGCCAGCCGTTGCGGAAGGCGTCCTCGGTGGCCTCGGGTTTGTTCCAGTAGCCCATGACCACGTTGGCGCCGCGGATCAACAACTCGCCCACGCCTGTCTCGGCATCGACGTCGGCCAGGGCCAGGTCGCACACCGGGGCGGCGAATCCCACAGAGTCGGCATGGGTGTCGGCATAGCGGTGGGGCAGGAACGTGGAGACACTGGACGTCTCCGAGAGGCCGAAGCCGTTGCCGACGCTGGCCTCGGGGAAGCCGACCTTGACCTTGCGGACCAGTTCGGGGGCGATGGGTGCCCCGCCGTAGGTGGCGAAGCGCACGCTGTTCACATCGAACTCCGGGAAGTTCTTCTGGCTGATGGCCAGCCAGAAGATGGCGGGGACTGTGGTGACGACCGTGATCCGTTCCTCGACGATGGCGGCCAGGAACCGCTGCACCTCGAAGGCGGCCATGACCACCGCCGTGCCCCCCTGCTGCAACGTCGGCAGGAGCTGGCTGTTGCATCCGGTCACATGGAACAACGGCACGCTTATCAGGTTGCGGATGGTGCGGTCGCTCTCGGGCATGCCGATCACCCGACGGCAGGTCTCGGAGTTGGTGAGGAAGTTCTCGTGGCTGGTCATCGCCCCCTTCGGGAATCCCGTCGTCCCCGAGGTGTAGAAGATGGCGGCGAGATCGCCCAAGCCCAGACCCTCCTCCACGTGGGGGTCACCGTCGGGAAGGGTGGCGTCCGGCTCGACCACGTAGGAGGCGCCCGAGTCCTCGACCACATAGGCGACCTCGGGGTCGGTGAAGCGGGTGTTCACCGGGACCACGACGCCTCCGGCCATGAGCGTCCCGAAGAACGCCAGCACCCAGTCCAGGCCGTTGCCGCTGCGCACGGCGACGCGGTCCCCTCGATTGATGCCCTCGCCCCGCAGGCCGCCTGCGACGCGCGTGGACCGGTCCCACAGCTGACGGTAGGTGACCCGGGGGCCGTCGACCACGGCCACGGCTTCGGCGTCGGGCGAGCGTTCCACCGACGTGGCCAGCATGGCGAGGACCGACGAGGGCAGGTCGCGGTAATGCTTGACGCCGTCGTCGTGGCGGTCGACGCCGGCGCTGTCGAACGGTTCCTCGATCATCAGTAGGCCCCCACGTTCTCGAAGATGCGACGGGGGTTGGCCACGAGCATCAGGTCGATCTGCTCATCGGTCACCCCATGGTCGCGGAGGTAGGGGAGGACGTCGTCAGTGATGTGGAGATAGTGCCATTGCGGCAGCAGATCCATGACCCCCGGGGCCAGCCAGTCGATGTAGCACGACGTGTCGTGGGCCAGGACCATGCTCTCGGCGAAGCCCCGGCGGCACAGCTCGACCACGATGTCGGCCCGCTGTTCGAACGTGATCTCCAGGTTGATGCCGAAGCGGTCCATGCCGAGGATGAACCCGGACTCGGCGAGGGTCTGGAGGTGGTCGGCGTCGGTGCTGTCGCCGCTGTGGCCGAGTACGACGCGGCTGTGGTCGACGCCCTCGTCGTCGAGCACCTTGCCGGCGGCGAGGCCCTGCTGGGTTCCGGGATGGGTGTGGATGGTGATGGGAGTCCCGGTCTGGCGGTGGGCCCTGGCCACCGCCCGCATGACGCGCTCCACGCCCTTGGTCATCCCCTGATGATCGATGGCACACTTGAGCATCCCCGCCTTGACGCCGGTGTGGGTGATGCCCTCGGTGATGTCGCCGACGAACATGGCGACCATCGGATCCGGGGTTCCTTCGCCTTGGATCTCGGGTCCTCGGTAATGGAAGAAGAACGGGACGTCGTCGTAGGTGTAACAGCCCGTGGCCACCACGATGTTGAGATCCTGGACCTGCTCGGCGATGCGCTGCACGCGGGGGATGTAGCGACCGAGGCCAATGACGGTGGGGTCGACGATCGTCCGCACGCCGGCACCGGCCAGCGCCGTCAGCTTCTCCACGGCGTCGGTGACCCGGGCGTCCTCGTCACCCCACTCGTCGGGGTAGTTCTGCTGGACGTCGGCGTTCAGCACGAAGATGTGCTCGTGCATGTAGGTGCGCCCCAGATCGGCGCTGTCGACGGGCCCTCGCACGGTCTGAACCAGGGTCATGACGCTCCTCGTGTAGCTGTGGGAGCCATGCTGCTCCCCCCGAGGCCACTCTGCCACGACCCGCCGGTACCCGGCCACAAACCGGCGGACGTGCCGGTCGCTAGCATCGCCTGCGGTCCATCAGGAGGCGTCGCATGGCAGACAAGGAACAGGCCGGCGTCGTGGTCGTCGTCGGGGGCGGGACCATGGGCGCGGGGATCGCCCAGATCGCCCTGCAGGCCGGTGCCACGGTTTCGGTGAGCGAGGCCGACGAGGGCGCCGTCGACGCGGCCCGGTCCAGGATCGCCGAGGGGTTGGGCATGGCCCACAAGAGAGCCGAGGATCCCGACGCCGCGGTGAGCGCCGACCTGGCCCGGCTGACGGTTGCCACCGACGTGTCCGAGGTGACCCCCGATCTGGTCATCGAGGCGCTGCCCGAGAACGCGGCGATGAAACGCCGGGTCCTGGGCCCGCTCGGGGCGCGCTGGCCGGACGCGGTGATCGCCACCAACACGTCGTCGCTGTCGATCGACGGGCTGGCCGAGGGCTTCCCCGGACCCGAGCGTTTCCTCGGGATGCACTTCTTCAACCCGGTGCCCCGCTCGGCGCTCGTCGAGCTGGTGGTGGGCGCGGCGACCGATCCCGCCACCACCGACGTGGCCCGGTGGTGGGTGAGCCGGCTGGGCAAGGAGAGCATCGCCGTGCGTGACACGCCGGGGTTCGCCACCAGCCGCCTGGGGGTCGTCATCGGCCTCGAGGCCATCCGGATGGTGGCCGAGGGCGTGGCGTCGGCAGCCGACATCGACCGGGGGATGGTGCTCGGCTATCGCTTCCCGATGGGCCCGTTGGAGCTCACCGATCTGGTCGGCCTCGATGTCCGCCTGGCCATCGCCGAGCACCTGGCAGCCGAGCTCGACCCTCGCTTCGAGCCGCCAGCGCTCCTGCGCAAAATGGTGGCGGCGGGGGAGTTGGGGAAGAAGACGGGCCGCGGCTTCTACGACTGGACCCAGGGCTCCGGGCCGGTGCCGGTCGAGCCATGAGCAACCTCGTCGTCGAGCGGCGGGAGGGCGCCACCTGGGTCGGCATCGATCGGCCCCAGGTCCGCAACGCCTTGGACCGGGCCACCGTCGACGACCTCGACGATGCCATCAGGGACGCGTCGGCCGGGGGGCCGTCGGTGCTGGTTATCCATTCGACGACGCCGGGGACCTTCGTGGCCGGCGCCGACATCGCCGAGCTGGCCGAACGGCGAGCGGACGACGCCCTGCGGGCCATCAATGCCGGGCTGTTCGAGCGCATCGAGGCCTACCGGTGGCCGAGCATCGCCGTCATCGACGGTCCGGCCCTGGGCGGGGGTTGCGAGCTGGCCCTGGCGTGCGATCTGCGGGTGGCGAGCGTCAACGCCCGATTCGCCCAGCCCGAGCCGGCACTGGGGATCATCGCCGGGGCCGGGGCCAACTGGCGGCTGGCCCAACTGGCGGGGATCGGGGTGGCCCGGCGCATGCTCTACGTGGGCGAGACCCTCGACGGGTCCTCCGCCCTGAGCGTGGGTCTGGTGGACCGGCTGGTCGAGGTCGAGGAGTTGGGGAATGTCGTGGACGGGTTGGTCAGCGCCATCGCCGGGCGCTCCTGGCGGGCTACGGAGTTGACCAAGCTGGCGTTGCGCCAGCATCGTCCCGAGACCACCGCCTTCGACCTGGCCGCCCAGGCCCTGCTCTTCGAGAGCGACGACAAGGCCGAGCGCATGGGAGCTTTCCTCGCCCGCCGCAACCGACCAAGGAGCTGAGCCGCCGTGCCGGAGAACTATCCCCGTGATGCCGCCCATCAGGAACTGGGCCATGATCTGGTTGCGTCCTCCTATCTCCGGGGCGACTTCGTTCTCAGCTCGGGGGCGCGCAGCTCGTTCTACTTCGACAAGTATCTCTTCGAGACGAAGCCCGCCATCATGCGGCGGGTGGCGGCGTCGCTGGCGGAGCTGGTACCGGCCGGCATCGACCGGTTGGCCGGCCCCGAGCTGGGGGCGGTGGCCCTCGCCACCGCCGTGTCGTTGGAGACGGGGATTCCCTTCGTGATCGTCCGCAAGGAGTCCAAGGACTACGCCACGTCCAAGATCGTCGAGGGCGAGATCAACGCGGGTGAGCGGGTCCTCGTCGTCGAGGACGTCATCACCAGCGCCGGCGAGGCCCTCAAGGCGGCGGCCAAGCTGGAGGGCATCGGCGCCGAGGTGGCCGGCATCCTGGCCGTGCTCGACCGGGAGCAGACCGGCGCCGCCAACATCGCCGCGGCCGGCTACACCATGCAGGCCCTGTTTCGCCTGAGCGAGCTCGACGTCGACAGCTAGACGGAGGTTCGTTCCTCGAAGGTCGGCAGGGCGGCGGCGTAGCAGTCGCCAAACAACGGTGACGAGATGATGTAGTCGGCGGTGGCGCGGTTGCAGGCCACGGCCACGTTCCACACGGCGGCGATGCGCAGGAGGGCCTTGACATCGGGGTCATGGGGCTGGGGCTCGAGCGGATCCCAGAAGAAGATCAGCACGTCGACCTCTCCTTCGGCGATCCGGGCCCCGAGCTGCTGATCGCCGCCCAGGGGCCCGCTGAGCAGCCGGGTGATCGGCAACCCGAAGCGGTCATGGATCAGCTTCCCGGTCGTGCCGGTGGCAAGGAGCTCATGATCGGCCAGGGTGCCCTGGTTGTACTCGACCCAGTCGAGCAGGTCGAGCTTCTTGTGGTCGTGGGCCACGAGGGCCACCCGGCGGCGGGGGATCGGCTCTGGTGGCAACGACGGTCGCACGGTGCCCATGCATCCAGTATGGGCAACGAACACCGCCATGCCGCCGCCAAACCGTGTGTCGTTCGTCGCAGCTCCACCCGCCAGAATGGAGAGATGCCGTCTGCCTTGCTCTGGCCCCAGGAGCCGTCCCCCGAGCTGGCGGAGGGCGTGCACCGCATCATCCACGCGGTGGTCTCCCTGGGCGGCGCGGTGGGCTGGCTCGCACCGCCCGGCCGGGACGAGACCGACCGGTGGCTGGCGGGGGTGACGTCAGAGGTGGCATCCGGTGATGGCGCCCTGTGTGTCGCAACCCTGGACTCCGTGCCCCAGGCCATCGGGGCCTGGCGTCGAGGCCCAAGGCCCGTCTTTGCCAACATGGCCAAGATCACCAAGATCATGGCCCACCCCGAGGCCCGGGGTCGCTCTCTCGGCCGGGAGGTCACCGCTGCCCTCATCGACGACGCCCGGGAGGCCGCCATCGAGACGCTGTCGCTCGGCGTGCGAGGCAACAATCACCTGGCCATCGCCCTCTACGAGTCGCTCGGCTTCGAGGTGTACGGCCGTCTGCCCAACGTGCTCGGGGTGGGCGACGACCGCTTCGATGAGGTGCGCATGTACCTGCAGTTCCCCCGGCCCGGCCATGTGCGCTGGCACGGGTCGGGACCCGGTGGCCCCGGCGGATCCCCCGGGCCCGTCAGTTCGGGGGGCGTTGCCCGTTCATGCCCGCATTGACTGCGGCCTGGGCGACCAGGTCGGGGATGACGTGGCCCAGCTCCTCGGGCTCCCAGAGCTCGCCCTTGTCCACCGTCGGGCCGTTGGCCCAGCCCTCGTTGACGGCGATGCGACCGCCGTGCACCGAGAAGCATCGCCCCGTCACCGCCGACGACTCCGTGGAGCCCAGCCACACGACGATCGGGGAGATGTTCTCCGGCGCCAGGGGCTCGAAGCCGGACTCGTTGGCCTCCGCCCGCTGGATCACCCCGGCCAGATCCTCGGTCATGCGGGTCAGGGCGGTGGGGGCGATGATGTTGACCGTGACGCCGTAGCGGCCCAGCTCCTCGGCGGCGATGATCGACAGCGCCGCGATCCCGGCCTTGGCTGCTCCGTAGTTGGCCTGGCCGACGTTGCCGAACAGGCCCGACGGCGAGCTGGTGTTGATGAGGCGGGCCTGGCGGGTCCGGCCCGCCTTCGACTCGTCCCGCCAGTAGGCGGCGGCGTGGTGGGCGACGGCGGCCGTGCCCTTCAGGTGGACGGCGATCACCGCGTCCCATTCCTCCTCGGTCACGTTGACCAGCATCCGGTCCCGGAGGATGCCGGCGTTGTTGACCACCACGTCGAGCCCGCCGAACTCGCTCACCGCCTGGCTGACGAGGCGTTGTGCCCCCGCCCACCGGGAGATGTCCTCGCCACTGGCCACCGCCAGGCCGCCGGCGGCGGTGATCTCGTCGACGACGGCCTGGGCGGCCGAGGCCGAGGACCCGGAGCCGTCGCGGTCCCCACCGAGATCGTTGACGACGACCTTGGCCCCCTCGGCGGCGAAGGCCAGGGCATGGGCCCGGCCGATGCCGTTGCCGGCCCCGGTGATGATGACGATGCGGTCTTCGCAGATGGGCATGCCCAAACGGTACCGGCGGGTCAGATGTCGAGCTGGCCGGCGTGGAGGAGGTCGAGGACCGTGCCGATGTCGCCGTCCATGGGCCGGTCCTCGCCGAGGGCCGGGACATGGGCCCGTACCCGGCGGTGCAGCTCCCGGGTCGCCCCCAGCCGTTCGACGCCGCGGAGGTCCGCCGCCTGGCAGAGGGCGAGGAGGTGGATGGCGGCGACCTTCTCCGTCAAGGCCACCACGTCACGGGCGGTCCGGGCCGCGGTCGATCCCATCGACACCTTGTCCTGGTTGTGGCACTCGGTCGAGCGGGAGAACGCCGACAGGGGCATGCACCGGCTGAGGGCGTCGGCGGTCAGCGACGAGCAGGCCAGCTGCATGCCCTTGAACCCGTGGTCGAGGCCCCGCAGAGGATCGTCGTCGGTTCGCGGGGGGACGAGGTTGGGGGTGAGGCCGTTGCTGAACTTCTCGTCCACGACGAGCTCCATCTGGCGGTCCAGAAGGTCGGCCACACTGGCCACGGCCGTCTTCAGGGCGTCCATGGCCAGCGCCACGTGGCCGCCGGAGAAGTTGCCGCCGCTGACCACGGTCGCCGACCCGGTGTCGAAGAGGGGATTGTCGGTGGTGGCGTTGATCTCGGTCTCCAACCAACCTTCCACCCACGTCAGGGTGTCCCACAGCACCCCGGTGAACTGGGGGGCGCAGCGCAGCGAGTACTTGTCCTGGATGGCCACGTCCAGTTGGCGGAAGCCTCCGTTGCTGGTACCGGCCCGGTCCACCACGTCCTGGTAGGGCTGGGCCAGGGAGCTGCCCTCGAGCAGGGACCGGGTGCGGGCCGCCGATCGGATCTGGCCCGGGTGGGGTTTGGCCACGACGTGGATGAAGGCATGGAAGGGGGTGGAGATCCCCATCAGGACCTCCGTGGCCATCGCCGTGCAGGCGTCGGCCAGGGCGGCCAGGCGCCGGGCGTCGACGGTCGCCAGGGCCGCGATCCCGGCCATGAACGCCGTGCCGTTGACCAGGGCCAGTCCTTCCTTGGCCTCCAGCCGAAGCGGCTCGAGGCCGGCGCGGTGCAGGGCGTCGGCCCCGTCGCAGGTCTCGGTGCCGAAGCGGACCGGCCGGGTGCCGGTCACCGCCCCCGCCAGGTAGGACAGGGGTACCAGGTCGCCGCTGGCCCCGACCGACCCCTCCTCGGGGATCAGGGGGGTGATGCCGGCCTCGAGGAGCTCCAACAGGGCCGTCACCACGTCGGTCCGCACCCCGGAGTGGCCCCGGGCGAGAGTGTTGGCCCGGATCAGGGTGATGGCCCGGCCGGCGGCGTCGCTCGTCACCTGACCGGTGCCGCAACCCAGGTTGCGGATCAGGTGGGCCTGCAGCTCGGCCGCCCGGCTGGGGTCGATCTGGCGGCGCACCGAGTCGCCGAAACCGGTCGTGACCCCGTAGATGGGCACGCCCCGGGCCACCAGGTCGCGACAGAGGTCGCGGGCGGCGTCGATGCGGGCCGTGACGGCGGGATCGTCGGAGAGCAGGGCGGCCGTCTCCCGGCGGGCCACGGCGGCGACCTGGTCGAGGGTGAGGTGGGCGCCGTCGATGACCACCGGGGGGGCCGAGGTTCGAGGAGCGGAACGATCGATGACGGTCATGAGCCGACCATGGCACCGGCCGCCCCAGCCGTCCACCAGATGCATCGATTGTCAGACGGTTCGCGCCTAGGATGCCCGCATCGATGCCACATCGTCCAGCGAACGAGAGGCCGAGGCCGTCACCCTCGACGACGTCGACCGGGCCATCCTCGGGGTCCTGATCGACGACGGCCGCCTCTCGGTGACCGAGGTGGCCCGGCGGACGAACGTGTCGAGGGCCAGCGCCTACAACCACCTCGAGCGGTTGACGGAGACGGGGGTCATCACCGGCTACGGCGCCCGCGTCGACCCCCGCCGGTTGGGCCACGAGGTCAGCGCCCTGGTGTTCCTGCGGGTCGATCAGGGACAGTGGCGGCTCATGAAGAGCCAGCTCCTGGCCGTCCCGGAGGTCGAGTTCGTGGGACTGACCTCGGGAGACTTCGACTTCGTCGTACTCGTGCGGGCCACCACCACCACCAACTTGCGCGACGTGGTCCTGGCCCGCCTCCTGGCCATGGACGAGGTGCGCAGCACCCGCACCATGCTGCTCTTCGACGACGTGGTGCGCGGCCCCCACGTCCCGGGGGCGAGGCCCGCCCGGCGCTAGCCGGCGGAGGACGGTGGCGACGGGCCCACCAGGACCCGGTCACCGAACCAGTGGCAGGCGTGCAGGGCCAGCTCCATGGCCAGGCGGTCGTCGTCCCAACCCCGCCCCCGGATCTCTGCTGCCCGACGCAGGCGGTACTGCACACTGTTGCGGTGCAGCATCAGCTGGGTGGCGGTCTTGGTGAAGCTTCCGGACGTGGCCAGATAGACCCGTAGGGTCTCCCGCAGGCGGGCATGGCCCGGCGCGGCCAGAGGACCGAGGGTGTCGAGGACCCAGTCGCGGGTGAGGTCGAGGTCCGAGCACATCAGGGCCAGGGGGCCGACCTCGGCGAACGGTGTCACCATGCGCCGGGCCCCCGAACCGGCCAGGGCCACCGTTCGGGCGGCCATGGCCTGGCGGTGGGTCCTGACGAAGCCCTCGGCCCCCCCCGACGGTTCACCCACCGCCAGATGGATCGTCGACGAGGCCGGCTCGGCCCGGGTGGCCTCGAGCAGCTCGGCCACCGGATCGAGGCAACCGCTCCCGGCGGGGATCCAGCACCACCAGGTGGTCCGGTCACAGGGGATGACCAGAGGCGGCTCGCAGTCCGCCATCTTGGCGCTCAGGGCGGCGATGATGTCCTCGACGGCGAGGATCCTCTCGGCGCCGTGTCCGTTGTCCACGCCAGCAACCCCAGATGGCGGCCCCGCAGGCGGTAGCGCAACTCCAGCTCGGTGGTGTCGATGTCGAGCTGCTCACCGGCGATCAGCCGGCGGATGAGGTTCCCCCGGGTGGCGTTGCGGTGAGCCAACCACCGTTCCCGCTCCTGGAGGTAGGCGGCGACGACACTGACCGACGCCTTGTCGATGTAGGCCGAGGTGGCCTCCACGATGTTTACCGTGGCTTCGGCGATGGTGGCGGCGTCGGCCGGTTGGTGGCCGAGCTCGGTCAGCACCAGGCGCAGGAACCGGGCCTGGCCGAGTCGGTAGCACCGGATCAGGTCGGTGAGGGGGATGTCGCGCTGGGCGATCCGGCGGGCGTACTCGAGGGCGGCCGTAGGGGCCTCGACCCGTTCCACGGGGATGTCGTTCTGCAACATGTGGAGCAGGGTGTCGACGTTCTCCTCGATGCTGGCCGCCAGCAGGACCTGGACCAGTTCGTCATCGTCGAGCGTCGGGATCTGGGCCACGAGCACCTCGCGCACGTCGTCGACGACGGCGTCGCGGTTCTGGTGGATCTTCGAGGACACAACCGCGATCTGTCCGATGACCGACGAGTCATACCTGCTGAGCACATCCCCCATCTGCCCATCCTAGGACGTTGGAGTACGGGCGGGACCGGTGGCTACCATCAGGCGGCGATGGCAGCTCCGATCCACGCCTGGCCCGTCCTGGCATCACGCGCCGATCCGGCCAGTGAAGCGTTTGCGGCCAACGTGGAGGCCAACCGGACCCTGGCCACCGAGCTGGCCGCCCACCTGGCCCACGTCGCCGCCGGTGGCCCGGAGGCGTCGCGGGTCCGCCACACCGAGCGGGGCAAGCTCCTGCCCCGTGACCGCGTCGGAGTGCTGCTCGACCCCGGTTCGCCCTTCCTCGAGATGTCGCAGCTGGCCGCCCACGGTCTCTACGACGACGAGGCGCCGGGAGCCGGGATCATCACCGGGGTGGGCCGGGTGGCGGGCCGGGAGTGTGTCATCGTGGCCAACGACGCGACCGTCAAGGGTGGCACGTATTTCCCGCTGACGGTCAAGAAGCACCTCCGGGCCCAAGAGGTGGCCCGTCACAACCGTCTGCCGTGCATCTACCTCGTGGATTCGGGCGGGGCGTTCCTGCCCGCCCAGGACGAGGTGTTCC
Source organism: Acidimicrobiales bacterium (assembly GCA_051000755.1). Lineage (GTDB taxonomy): Bacteria > Actinomycetota > Acidimicrobiia > Acidimicrobiales > Palsa-688 > JALZAH01. Next base: position 17,913 of record JBPCNZ010000057.1, read on the forward strand.
CCGACCGGGAGCACTTCGGCCGCATCTTCTACAACCAGGCCACCATGTCCGCCGAGGGGATCCCCCAGGTCGCGGCCGTGCTGGGCAGCTGCACGGCCGGCGGCGCCTACGTGCCGGCCATGGCCGACGAGGCCGTCATCGTGGCCGACCAGGGGACGATCTTCCTCGGGGGCCCGCCGCTGGTGAAGGCGGCGACCGGGGAGGTGGTCACGGCCGAGGAGCTGGGCGGCGGCGACCTGCACGCCCGCCGGTCCGGGGTCACCGATCATCTGGCCACCGACGACCGCCACGCCCTCGGCATCGTGCGGGGGATCATCTCCACCCTGGCCCCCCGCTCGCCACGACCGTGGGACGTGGTCCCCACCGAGGCGCCCGCCGTCGATCCCGGCCAGCTCTACGGGGTGGTGTCCTCCGATCTCCGCCGCCCCTACGACGTGCGCGAGGTCATCGCCCGCATCGCCGACGGCAGCCGCTTCGGGGAGTTCAAGGCGGAGTACGGCTCCACCCTCGTGTGCGGGTTCGCCCGCCTGCACGGTCACCCGGTCGGCCTGGTGGCCAACAACGGGGTGCTGTTCTCCGAATCGGCCATGAAGGGCGCCCACTTCATCGAGCTGTGCGACCAGCGCCGCATCCCATTGGTGTTCCTGCAGAACATCTCGGGGTTCATGGTCGGCCGCGACTACGAAGCCGGGGGCATCGCCAAGCACGGGGCCAAGATGGTTACCGCGGTGGCGTGCGCCCGGGTCCCCAAGTTCACCGTGGTGATCGGCGGGAGCTACGGGGCCGGCAACTACTCCATGTGCGGGCGGGCCTACTCGCCCCGCTTCCTGTGGATGTGGCCCAACGCCCGCATCTCGGTCATGGGCGGCGAACAGGCGTCCTCCGTCCTGGCCACCGTCCGCCGCGACCAGATCGAGGGCCGAGGAGGGGAGTGGCCGGCCGCCGAGGAGGAGGAGTTCAAGACGCCGATCCGTGACCAGTACGAGCGCCAGGGCCATCCCTACTACGCCACCGCCCGGATCTGGGACGACGGCGTCATCGATCCGGCCGACACCCGCACGGTGCTCGGTCTGGCCCTCTCGGCGGCGGCCAACGCCCCCCTCGCCGAGGTCCGCTACGGCGTGTTCCGGATGTAGCCCGTGTTCTCCTCTGTGCTGGTAGCCAACCGGGGCGAGATCGCCGTTCGCATCTTCGCCACCCTCGCCGATCTCGGCATCCGGTCCATCGCCGTCTACAGCGACGCCGACGCCGACGCCCGCCACGTTGCCGAGGCGGACATGGCGGTGCGCCTCGGGCCGGCGCCGGCCGCCCAGAGCTACCTCGACGTCGCTGCCGTGCTGGCCGCCGCCGCGGCGTCGGGGGCCGACGCCATCCACCCCGGCTACGGGTTCCTGGCCGAGCGGGCCGCCTTCGCCCGGGCCGTGGTCGACGCCGGCCTCACGTGGATCGGGCCCCCCGCATCGGCCATCGAGACGATGGGCGACAAGATCGCCGCCAAGCAGACCGTTGCCGCCGCCGGTGTGCCCGTCGTCCCCGGCTGTGATGAGCCCGGCCTGGACGACGAGGCCCTGATCGCCGCCGCCCGCTCCATCGGCCTGCCGGTGCTGCTCAAGCCGTCGGCCGGCGGCGGCGGCAAGGGGATGCGGCTGGTGACCGACGAGGCGGACCTGGCCGCCCAGATCGGATCGGCCCGCCGCGAGGCGCGCTCCGCCTTCGGCGACGACACCATCCTGGTCGAACGGTGGATCTCCCGGCCCCGCCACATCGAGGTGCAGGTCCTGGCCGACGGCCAGGGTGCCATCGTGGCCCTGGGCGAGCGGGAGTGCAGCCTGCAGCGCCGCCATCAGAAGATCATCGAGGAGGCACCCTCGCCGCTGCTCGACGACCCCACCCGGGCCCGCCTCAGCACCAGCGCCATCGACGCCGCCCGGGCCTGCGGCTACGTGGGGGCCGGCACCGTCGAGCTGCTGGTGGCCGCCGACCGCCCCGACGAGTACTTCTTCATGGAGATGAACACTCGGCTGCAGGTCGAGCATCCCGTCACCGAGATGGTCTGGGGCCTCGATCTGGTGGCCTGGCAGATCCGGGTGGCCAACGGCGAGCCCCTCGGTCCCGCCCAGACGGAACTGGCCCCCCGCGGCCACGCCATGGAGGCCCGGATCTACGCCGAGGACCCTTCCCGGGGCTTCCTGCCGGCCAGCGGGCTCGTCCTGGCCTACTCGGAGCCGGCGGGGGAGGGCATCCGGGTCGACTCCTCCCTGGCTGCGGGGATCGCGGTGGGTACCGACTACGACCCCATGCTGGCCAAGGTGGTGGCCTGGGGCGTCGACCGCGACCAGGCCCGGCGGCGCCTGCGTCACGCTCTGGGGGAAACCGCGGTGCTGGGGGTGACCACCAACACGGGCTTCCTCTGCGACCTTCTGGACCATCCCGATGTGGTCAGCGGTGACCTCGACACCGGCCTGGTCGAACGGGCCCTGCCCGACCTGGTAGACGACCCGGAGGGGCCAGCCGCCGCCGAGGTGGCTGCCGCCGCGGGCCTGGCGTGGGCCCTCGACGCCGAACCGGACGACCACGGGGACGCCATCGTCGACCCCTGGGACCTTCCCGGCGGGTGGCGGGTAGGCAACGCAGCAACCACCCACCTCGACCTCAGCGTCGACGGTCACCGGGCTGCGGTGGCGGTGGGCGGTCGGGCCGGGGCCGCAACCGTCACCGTCGACGACGGTCCCTGCCGTTCGGGGCGGGCGGCGTGGGCCGGACCGGGGCGCCTGGGCGTGGTCCTCGACGGGACGGCCCGCCACTGGATGGTTGCCGGCAACGGCGAGGACCGGTACCTGTCGTGCGACGGCCACACCTGGCGGGTCCGCCGCCACGTCCTCGATGCGGCCGCCGGCGCCGAGGAAGGGACCGGTGGCCCGGTGACCAGCCCCATGCCGGGTACGGTCCTGTCGGTGGCGGTGGCCAAGGGAGACAGCGTGGTCGCGGGATCGCCACTCGTCGTCGTGGAGGCCATGAAGATGGAGCACACGGTCCTCGCCCCGGTGGACGGCACCGTCACCGAGATGCGAGTCAGCGCCGGCCAGGCCGTGGCCCTCGACGAGATCCTGGCCGTCGTGGAGCCCCCCGACACCGAGGGCGGGGAGGCCTGATGGACCTGCGGGTGGACGGCAAGGTGGCCCTGGTCACGGGATCCTCGAGAGGGATCGGCCTGGCCACGGCCCAGGCCCTGGCTCGCTCCGGGGCCGCCGTCATGTTGTCGTCGCGCAAGGCTGGCGCCCTCGAGGAGGCGGCCGCCACCATCGACGGAGAGGTGGCCTGGACCGTGGCCAACGCCGGTGACCCCGCCGCCGCCGCCGCCTGCGTCGATGCCACCCTCGACCGCTTCGGCCGCCTCGACATCCTCGTCAACAACGCCGCCACCAACCCGTACTACGGACCGACCATCGACATCGACGCGTCGCGTGCGGCCAAGACGGCGTCGGTCAACCAGATCGCCCCCATCTTCTGGTCGAACCTGGCCTGGCACCGCAGCATGGCCGAGCAGGGCGGGGTGATCGTCAACGTGGCGTCGGTCGGCGGCTACAGCATCGAGGCCAACATCGGTTTCTACAACGCCACCAAGGCCGCCCTCATCCATCTCACCCGTCAACTGGCGAGTGAGCTGGGCCCGAAGGTCCGCGTCAACGCCGTCGCTCCCGGTCTGGTGAAGACGGACATGGCGGCCGCCCTGGTCGAGACCTACGGCGCCCAGCTGGCCGGCCGCCTGCCCCTGCGCCGGTTGGGGGAACCGGCCGACGTGGCCAACGCCGTCGTGTTCCTGGCCTCCGACCACGCCTCGTGGATCACCGGTCAGACGCTCGTGATCGACGGGGGTTCGATGGTCGCCGGCGGTCTCCACTGATGGCCGGGACCCCGATGCCGACGAAGGGAGCCGACCAGGCCCAGATCGTCCGCTTCGCCGCCGAGGTCGCCGACCGCCACGGCGTCGACCTGGCGGACTACGAGGCGTTGCGGGCCTGGTCGGTGGAACACCTCGCCGAGTTCTGGACTGCTGTCTGGGAATGGTGCGACGTCGTCGGCAACGTGCCGGGAGGCCGGCTGGCGCCGGATCGGATCCTCGTCGACGACACCATGCCGGGGGCGGTGTGGTTCCCCGACGTCACCGTGAACTACGTCGATCAGGTGATCCGCCATGGCACGGGGGACCGCGCCGAAGAGGCCGCGGTGATCGGCACGGACGAAGCCGGCGGGCGCCGGCGGCTGACCTGGACCGAGCTGCTGGGCCAGAGCGGCGCCCTGGCCGCGACCCTGCGGGCCGCCGGCGTGGGCCAGGGCGACCGGGTGGTCGGCTACGTGCCGAACATCCCCGAGTCGGTCGTGGCCTTCCTGGCCACCGCCTCGATCGGCGCGGTGTGGGCCGCGTGCGGGCAGGATTACGCCCCGGCGGCGGCCGCCGATCGTCTCGGCCAGCTCGAACCGGTCGTCCTGATCGCGGCCAACGGCTACCGCTACGGCGGCAAGGTGCACGACCGCGGCGACGCCGTGGCCGAGCTGCGCCGGCGGTTGCCGCAGGTGCGGACCACGGTCCTGATCGACTCGGTGGGCACCGGCGAGGTGGCTGAGACCACCCCGTGGTCCGAGGCCATCGCCGGCGACGACGCCCTCCAGACGGTGCCCGTGGCCTTCGATCATCCCCTATGGGTGCTGTTCTCCTCGGGCACGACCGGTACCCCCAAGGGCATCGTTCACGGCCACGGCGGGGTGGTGCTCGAACATCTCAAGTCGATGGCCCTGCACTGGGACCTGGGTCCGGGCGGGCGGTTCTGCTGGTACACGAGCCCGTCATGGATGATGTGGAACTTCAATGTCGCCGGCTTGTTGGTCGGGGCGACGATCGTGACCCACGACGGCAGCCCCGTTCATCCGGGCCCGGGGGCGCTGTGGGCCCTGGCCGAAGCTGAGCGCCTCGACGTTCTCGGGATGAGCGCCGGTTACCTGCTGGCGTGCGAGAAGGCCGAGATAACGCCGTCCACCGATCACGATCTGTCGGCCCTGAAGGCCGTCGGGTCGACCGGCTCCACCCTCGCCCCCTCCTCGCAGGAGTGGTATCTCGCCAACGTGTCCGCCGATGTCCCCCTGGTATCGATCTCGGGGGGCACCGACATGGTCACCGCCTTCGTGGGCGGTGCACCCAACGTCGAGGTCCACGTGGGGGAGATCCCCTGCCGTTGCCTCGGTGCCGCGGTGGAGTCCTGGGACCCGTCGGGGGAGGCCGTGATCGGCGAGGTGGGGGAGCTGGTGATCACCCGGCCCATGCCGTCGATGCCCGTCCGGTTCTGGAACGACCCTGACGGCACCCGCTACCGGGACGCCTACTTTGCCTTCTACCCGGGGGTGTGGCGCCACGGTGACTGGGTCACCATCACCGAGCGGGGCAGCGTCATCGTCCACGGACGGTCGGACTCCACCCTCAACCGCCACGGTGTCCGCATGGGCAGCAGCGACATCTACCAGGTCGTCGAGCAGCTGGCCGAGGTGACCGAATCGCTGGTCGTCGGTGTCGACCAGGCCGACGGCGGCTACTGGATGCCGCTGTTCGTGGTGCTCGAGGTCGGCGTCGACCTGGACGACGGCCTGCGCACCAAGATCGGCGACGCCATTCGCCAACAGGCCTCGCCCGGCCACGTTCCTGACGAGATCATCGAGGTGGCCGCCCTCCCGCACACCCGGACGGGGAAGAAGCTCGAGGTGCCGATCAAACGGATCCTGGCCGGCGCCGCGGTCGAGGACGCCTGCCAGCTCGCTGCTGTCGACGACCCCGACCGGGTCCGGTTCTTCGCCGACCTCGCCGCCCGCCGTCGTTCGTGACGCCGCCGGGCCGCCCGCAGTAGCGCCGTCGGCCCACCTAGCGTGGCGGCCGTGCCCCAACGTTGTCGTCTTTCGGGGCGTTTGCGCTCCGCCACCGGCCCCCTCGCCGCCGTCGTGGTCCTGGCCGCGGCGCTGACCGGTTGTGGGGGATCGAGCTCGACCCCGGTGGCGGTGCCGTTGCCCACCGCCCCCGAACCCGCCGTCTCCCCCCCCGGCCGCCGCCAACCTGCCGGGCACCATCATGAACCAGACGGGCAGCCCCGAAGGGGTGGCCGTCACCGCCTCGGGCATCGTCGGGGTCAACGTTCGTGACCCCAACGGCCTGGTCACGTTCCCCCTGAACCAGCCGGAGCAGAAGCGGACCATCCCCCTCACCGGATCGGCCCGGCACCTCACCCTCGGTGGCCCGCAGGGCCCGTTCCTCATCCCCCAGGAGTCCGACGACCGGTTCGTGCAGGTCGATCCGGCGTCGGGCGACGTCCTGGCGTCGGTGGCGGTCGGCCGCCAGCCTCACGACGCCATCGCCGTCGGCTCCAACGAGTTCTTCGTCGCCGACGAGCTGGCCAACACCGTCCACATCGTCCGGGACGGCAAGGTGGTGCGGGTGGTGCCCTCCCCCGTCCAGCCCGGGGGCATGGCCGAGAACGCCGCCGGCGACCGGGTCATCGTCGACGGTGTCCGGGGCCGGCGGGTCAGCGAGTACACAGCGGACGGGACCCTGATCGGCACCGCCAACTGCGGGGCCGGTCCCACCCACGCGGTGACCGGCACCGGGGGCCTGTTCTGGGTCGTCGACACCAACGGCGGGGCGGTGCTCGGCTTCCGTCTCACCGCCAAGGGGCCCAAGCAGGTGGCCACCATCCAGGTCGGATCCAAGCCGTACGGGGTGGCCTACGACTCGAGGCGCGACACCCTGTGGATGACCCTCACCGGCTCCGATCAGCTGGTCGGGTTGCATCTCCGGGGCGCCCAGGTCAGCAGTCGGACCACGTACTCGACAGTGCGCCAGCCCAACACGGTGGCCGTCGACGAGGCCACCGGGCGCCTGGTGGTCACCGGCTCGACGGTGCCTGGGTTCCTGCAGGTTCTGGGCTGACCGCCTGTGGCACCGGGGCCCCATCGCCGGCGTCGCGGCTGATGGGGCGGACGGCGTCAAATGCCCAGACCGCCAGGGCGACGGTGCCGATGACGGCGCCGACGACGCAGATGCCGGCCCAGCCGTCCCGGTCGTAGACGGCGCCCCCGACGGCCGAACCGAGGGCACCCCCGGCGAAGTACATGACCATGTAGACCGACGTGATCCGACTGCGGGTCTCGGGGGCCAGGCCGTAGATGAGGCTCTGGTTGGTCACCTGCAGGCCCTGCACCCCGATGTCGAGGGCAATGATGCCGACGATCAGGGCGGCCAGGGAGTGGCGGCCGAACCAGATGGGCAGGAACGAGGCCGCCACCAGCACGGCGAAGGTAGCCGTCGCGGGTCGGGACCGACCCCGGTCAGCCAACCGGCCGGCGAAGGACGCGCACAGGGCACCGGCCGCTCCTACCAGGCCGAACAGGCCGATGACGATGGTGCCGTAGTGGTAGGGCGGGCCGGCCAGCAGGAAGGCGATGGTCGTCCAGAACACGCTGAAGGCGGCGAAGCCGAGGCCGCCGAGGTAGCCCCGCCGTCGGAGAAGCGGTTCGTGGGCCCACAGGGTCAGGCTGCTGCGCAGCAGCTGGGGGTAGGGGAGTGTCGCCCGGGGTTGCTCACGAGGCAGGGAGGTGGCGAGCGCCGCCGCCAATCCGACCATGAGCACGGCCGCGGCGGCGTAGACCACCCTCCAGCCGGCAGCCCCGGCGATCAGGCCGGCGAGGGTCCGGGCCAGGAGGATGCCGAGGAGCAGCCCGCTCATCACCGTCCCCACCACCTGGCCCCGGCTGTCGTCGTCGGCCAGGGAGGCGGCGAAGGGAATGAGGATCTGGGCTGCGACCGATCCGAGCCCGACGACCACGGCGACGGCGATGAGCACGGTGATGGTGGGGGCCAACGCCGAGGCGACCAGGGCCGCGGCGGTGATGAGCAGGACGGCGGGAGTGACCCGCCTCCGGCTGATGATGTCGCCCACCGGGACCAGGAACGCCAGGCCCACGGCGTAGCCGATCTGGGAGGCGGTCACGACCAGCCCCGCCTCCCCCGAGCCACAGTGCAGCGCCGCGGCGATGGTGTGGAGGAGGGGCTGGGCGTAATACAGGTTGGCTGCCGACAGACCGCAGGAGACGGCGAAGATGGCGACCAGTCGCCCGGAGAGGGTGTGGCGCAGGGTCAACCGACGGGGGTGCCGTCGTCTGACGCTTCGTCCACGGTCAGCTCGGCGGCCGGGTCGGCTTCGAGGCGCTCGTCGGGGATGGGCTTGCCGCTGCGCACCGACGTGCCGAAGGTCCCGGCGGTCAGGCGTTGCTCGGCCCGCTCGACGGCGTCCAGGCGGGCGCGCATGCCGGCCGCCAACGCGTCGTCGGTCCCTTCCGCGGTCAACCGCTCGGCCGGGTCGCTCATGTCGCCGGGGGCGTCCTCCTCCTCGCGATCCGAGCGGGAGTCGTCGTCGGTCCCGGCGATCAGGGTCTCGAGTCTGCGGCGCTCGGTCTCGAGCAGGGTACGGGCACGTTCGTCGTCCATTCCCGTCAACTTACGGCACGGAGGGCGCGGCCCGGCCACCCGCCCGGGTCGCCGCCAGGGGCCGGAAAGGGTTCTCAGCCCCGCCGGAGGCTCTTCATGGTGGCGGCCAGGCCATGGCCGACGGTTGGGGGAGGAGCCATGCTCTCGCCGGCATCGATGCGGGCGTCGATGCGCTTGGCGGCGCGGGCGTCGGCTTTGGTCCACTGCACGAAGATCGGGGCGATGGCGGCCACCGTGAACAGCTCGGAGAGGGCCCACAGAGTGCCGGCGCCGGTGTGGGTGCTCGACAGGCTGTACATGGAGGCGGCCGGGTCGGCCTTCATGAGCAGGGCAATGGCCAGGAACGACTCGAACGGGACGCCGATCATCAGGTTGAGGAGCTTGAAACCGGGGCTCATGTTCCACCGGGGGATGGGATCGGTCCCCACCATCGGCCACCAGAACAGGGTGGCGCCGACGAAGAAGAAGATGTTCCAGATGTCCATCAGCCACATGTGGTCCATGGCGTAGCCGAGGGCGGGGCTGAGGAAGAAGGCGAACATCGACGCGTAGTAGGCGAAGAACACCGGAATCGGATGGGTGATCACCGCGAAGACGGGGGAGTGCAGCGCGGCCAGCAGGCGTCGCTTGGTCGGTCGCGACGACGTCTGCAGCAGGAGGGTCATTGGTGCACCGAGGGCGAGCAGCGGGGGGGCGATCATCATCAGGCACAGGTGTTGGAGGATGTGGGCGGTGAAATGGGAGTCCGACAGGGTGGCCACCGACGAGCCGATGGCGATCTCGATCACGGCCAGGCCGGCCAGGAATGACCCGCTGCGAGCGGCTGGCCACGGACGCGGCAGGTGGGATGGGGTGGGGTGAGCCTCGGCCAGATCGGTAGCCCGGGCCGTCCGGCGCCGGAACGCCCACAGGTACCCCCCCGCCAACGCGATCGTCACGAAGGCAAAGGCGAAAGCGAAAAGCCCGACGGCCCATCCCCTGAGGCTGCTGTAGGCGTCGACGACT
>JBPCNZ010000058.1:0-11004 GCA_051000755.1 Acidimicrobiales bacterium
CGCCGCACCCGCCCCGGCCGGCGCCCGCCGCACCCGCCCCGGCCGGCGGGGCTCAGGCGTCGAGGGCCAGGCCGGCGGCCACCGACGCCCCGAGCTCCCGGCAGGCGGCCAGCTCGGGGGCGGCTACCGCACCGGTGACGACGACGGGAGCCTGGGCCTGTCGCCACCCCAACCCGGCGGTGATCTTCTCGAGAGCCCGCAGGGCCCCGCCCGCGTCGTTGTCGCCGTGCAGCCACACCCCGAACGGCCGGCCCTTGGTCGCCTCCAGGCACGGGTAGTAGATCTGGTCGAAGAAATGCTTGAGGGCCCCGGAGAGATAGCCGAGGTTGACGGGGCTGCCGAGGAGGAAGCCGTCGGCCGCGAGGACGTCGCTGGCCGTCGCTCCCAGGGCGGGCCGGACGACGACGTCGACACCCTCGATGGCCGGGTCGTTGGCTCCTTCGGTGACGGCCAGCTCCATGGCGTGCATGGCCGGCGACGGCGTGTGGTGCACGACCAGCAGCGTGGGCACGAGGGCAACGTAGCGTCCTAGGTTGGCGACCATGGCCCTGGACCCGCAGTTCCGCACCGTCCTCGACCGGATGGCGCAGATGGACGCGCCGCCCCTGACCGGGGGGACTGCCGAACAGGCCCGGGCCAACTACCGGACCTTGGCCATGGCTCGGCGCAGCGACGATTACCGGCCCGAAGCGGTCGCCGCCGTCACCGATGACCGTGTCGACGGACCCCTCGGCCCGGTGCCGGTGCGGGTGTACCGGCCTGAGGGGGGCGACGATCAGCCCGTCGTCACCTACCTCCACGGGGGTGGCTGGGTTGTCGGCGATATCGAGACCCACGATCCGGTCTGCCGGCGGATGGCCAACGCCGTGGGCGCCGTCGTCGTCTCGGTCGGCTACCACCTGGCCCCCGAGCACCCCCACCCGGCGCCGCTCGAGGATGTGATGGCGGCGCTGCGGTGGACGGCCGCCACGTTCGGGGGTCGCCCCCTCGGCGTGGCCGGTGACAGCGCCGGTGCCTCCCTCGCCGCCGGCGCCGCAATGCGGGCGGCCCGAGGGCCGGACCCGTTGGACCTGGCGGCCCAGTTCCTGGCCTATCCGGCAGTGGACCCGGCCATGGGCTTCCCGTCGGTCCAGGCCAACGGGGAGGGCTACTTCCTCACCGGATCCGACATGGCTTGGTTCTGGCACCAGTACGCGCCCACCCCCGAGGCCGCCTCCGACCTCGATGTCGCTCTGCTTCACGCTCCTGTGCCCGAGGGCCTCGCCCCGGCGATCATCGCCACCGCCGAATACGACCCCCTCCACGACGAGGGCGTGGCCTACGCCACCCACCTGGCCGACGCCGGTGTCCCAGTCGAACACGTCGAGGGCGACGGTCTGGTCCACGGGTTCCTGGCCTTTCTCGGCGTGGTCGACGGCGCCGACCGGTGCGGGTCGAGGGCGATGGCCGCATTCGCCCGTCTCTTGCGCGGCGACTCTTGAGAATTGCTCGGATCCAGGTCGCCAGCCCAGACGAGGAGAGTGTGGTGGCGCGCCGCCAACGGGTGACAACCATGGTTGTGGCGGCGGCCGGTGCTGACCTGATCACCCTTCCGGAGCTGTGGGCTCCGGGGTATTTCGCCTTCGACCAGTACACGGAGCGGGCCGAAGCTCTCGAGGGTCCCACCGTCGCGGCCGGCTGCGAGTGGGCCCGGGCCCTCGGCACCTGGATCCATCTGGGCAGCATCGTCGAAGCCAGCACGAGCGGCGACGGCGGGCTGCACAACACGGCTGTCCTGATCGACCCCGCCGGCAGGGTGACCCACACGTACCGGAAGGTCCACGTGTTCGGCCTCGGGTCCCTCGAGGCCCAGCTGCTCCTACCGGGTGACTCGGTGAGCGTCACGTCGAGCCCCCTCGGGGAGACGGGGGCGACCACGTGTTACGACCTGCGGTTCCCCGAGCTGTGGCGCACCCTGGTCGATGCCGGCGCCGAGTCGGTGATCGTGCCCGCGGCGTGGCCGGCCGCCCGACTTGACCACTGGCGTCTCCTGAGCGCTGCCCGGGCGGTGGAGCAACAGGTGATCGTCGTGGCCACCAACGCCACCGGCGAGCATGGCGGGGTGGCCATCGCCGGCCACAGTCGGGTGATCGGCCCGTGGGGCGACGTCATCGCCGAGGCCGGCGTCGACGAGGGGATCACCTGGGCTGAGGTGGACCCCGCCGCCCCCGCCGAGGTCCGGGCCCGGTTCCCGGTGCTGGCCGACCGCCGGGCCGGGGGGATCAGGATCGACCGGGGCTGAGGCCCGGAGCCCGCCGCCGTCCGCCTGCCTCCCCCAGCCCGTCCGCCGCCGCCCGTCCGCCGGCTGCCGCGTCAGGTCTCGAACCAGACCGTCTTGCCGCCCGGCTGAGGCTCGCATCCCCACCGGTGGGCCAGGGCCAGCACCATCAGCATGCCCCGCCCGCAGGTGGCGTGCTCGGAGCCGGGCAGGTCGGAGACGGGCGGCGCAGGGTCGTCATCGGTGACCGCCACCCGTACCCTCTCGGGTGCGACCGTGCTCACCGTGACGGTGTAGGGGGTTCGGGCGTGCAAGACGGCGTTGGTGGCCAACTCCGAGACGAGCAGCAACGAGTCGCCTTCGGGGACTGACCAGGCGTCCAGCGTGGACCGGACGAGACGCCGTGCGTCCTTCACCGTGCACGCCACCGGTTGAAAGCGGTGTTCGACGCGCATGGGCGGTAGATACCCCAATGGTGGACTTGTCAAGCGCCCCGGGGCGGTGAGGACAGGAGCTCGCCGCGCACCACGGTGACGGCGCTCCCGGCGATGCCGATCCGGTCGTCGCCCACCTCGACCCAGAGCCACCCCGTCCGGGGGGAGGCCTGCTCGACCTCGAAGGTGGTCCGTCCCGTCCGGGCCTGCCACCACGGCCCGGCGGCGCACTGGGCGGAGCCGGTGGTGGGGTCCTCGTCGATGCCGGCATTGGGCGCGAAGTAGCGCATCAGGTAGTCGGGACCGGAGCCGGAGCCGGAGCCGGCGCCGGCGCTGGTGGCGATGACCCCTTGAAAGGGGAGGGCGGCCACGGCGGGGATGTCGGGGGCGAGCGCCCGCAGGACCGCCGGGTCGGCCACCTCGACGAGCAGGTTGGGGCCGTAGGCGGCGGCGTCGACGACCGACGCGCCCAGAGCGGCGCCGGCGGCGACCACGATGGCGGGATCGGCCGGCCCGGCCACGGAGGCGGGGAAGTCCAGACGGATGCGCGCCCCCTCCGCCCCCTCCGCCCCCTCCGCCCCCTCTGCCTCCGCCGCCCCAACCGCCTCCGCCTGGAGATCGCCGCTGGCGGTCAGGAAGGTGAGCGGCTCGGTGTCGTTGACGCCCCGCTCCCGCCACAGCACATGGGCGGTGGCCAGGGTGGCGTGGCCGCACAGATCCATCTCCACCGTCGGGGTGAACCACCGGAGGCGGAGCGCGCCGGTCTCGGGCCAGCAGAAGGCGGTCTCCGCAAGGTTCATCTCCGCGGCTACACCGGCCATCCACGACTCGGGCGGTGCCGTTTCGAGCAGGCACACGGCGGCGGGATTGCCGGCGAAGGGCCGGTCGGTGAACGCATCGACCTGGTAGAGGGGCACGCCTTGTTCCATGGCCGCCATGGTGGCACCGACGGGCCCGCGGCACCGTGGGACGGGGCACCGTGGGAACATCGGGGGGCGATGACCGCCGCCCCGTCCACGTCCCGGCGAACCTGGGCGGCCGCGGGTGTGGCCATCGCTGCCGTGGTGGTGGTGGTCGCCGCCGCCGTGGTCGGGTTCACCACCACTGGCGGGTCGAGGGCGTCGGGACCAGTGGTCGGCCGGACCGCACCGGCGTGGTCGGGGACGACTCTCGACGGGTCCACCCTGTCGTCGGTGTCGGAGCGCGGCCACTGGGTCATTCTCAACTTCTTCGCCACGTGGTGCGGGCCGTGCCAACGCGAGACGCCCCAGCTGGAGGCGTTTGCTGCCGGTGGGCGGGCCCGGGTGGTCGGTGTGGTGTACCGGGACTCGGCGTCTGCGGCCCGGGGCTTCGTCCGGAGTCACCACGTCACCTGGGACCTGATCGGTGACGGCGCCGGATCCGTCGGCAATGACTACCGGGTGGAAGGCCTGCCCGTGTCGTTCGTGATCGACCCCCAGGGGAGGCTGGTCAAACAGCTCTTCGGGGGCGTCACCACGACCGCCCTCGACGCCGCCATCCCGCCGACCTGAGCCCGGACACACTGATGGCGCCCCGAGGGCGCCATCAGTGGAGCGGTCCGAGCGGCGGATCTCGATACCGCTCTTTTACTGGAGTAGGTGGCGGGTTCCCACTCCAGACCTTACAAATATATCCGCTGCGAGCAAGATCATGTTAGTCGCTCCCTGTGACGTCCGTCCCAGCCAACGTGCACGAGGTGACTTGCTGAATGATACTCACATCCATGCTGTCCTCGTCGAGCGCGTCCGCAACTATTCAGGGTTCCGTCATCGCCACCATCGTGATCGTTCTGCTTGTCCTGATTGCGGTTGCGGTGCGAGCCACCTTGATCGTCGTAACCGAGTACTCACGCGCCGTCCTGTTCCGTTTCGGCAAGGTCATCGGCCAGCCTCGGGGCCCGGGATTGGTCCGGAGGATCCCCCTCGTCGACCGGGTGGTCAAGGTCAACCTGCGGGTCGAAGTCATCGACATACCGTCCCAGAACGTCATCACCCAGGACAACGTGACCATCGCCGTCGACGCCGTCGTCTACTTCCAGGTCGTCGACCCGGTGCGGGCCGTGATCGGCGTGGACAACTTCCGCTTCGCCAGCCAGCGCATCGCCATGACCAGCCTGCGCTCGATCATCGGCCGCTACGAGCTCGACAGCCTCCTGGCCCACCGGGAGGACGTGAACGCCGAGCTCCGGGCGACGATCGCCCGCAGCACCACCGAGTGGGGCGTGGATGTCCGCCAGGTCGAGGTGCGCGACATCCAGTTGCCCCCCGAGCTGCTCCGGGCCATGGCCCGCCAGGCGGAGGCCGAACGCGAACGCCGGGCCAAGGTCATTGCCGCCACCGGTGAGCTGCAGGCCAGCGTCGAGCTGGGGGAGGCCGCCGACAAGCTGACTGCCAGCCCTGGCGCCCTGCAGCTGCGGACGCTCCAGACCCTCGCCGAGATCGCCACCGAGAAGAACTCGACCCTGGTCTTCCCGATCCCTGTCGAGCTCTTCGAGGTCTTCAGCCGGAGCCTGGGGCGCGGTCCGAGTGGGTCTCGCGAGCCGGAGGAGTAGGCGTGCAGCACGATCCCCTGGCCGGCGTCGACGTCGGCGACCGCCTGGCCCGCCAACTGGCGTTCTGCCTGGAGATCGACAAGGTCAAGGCGGTCATGCGCCGCAACACCCTGACCGACGCCAGCCGGCCCGAAGGCGACGCCGAGCACCAGTGGCATCTGGCCGTCATGGCCCTGATCCTGGCCGAATACGCCGCCCGTCCCGTCGACGTGGCCCGCGTGGTGGCCATGGTCCTCACCCACGACCTGGTGGAGATCGACGCCGGCGACGCCTACATCTACGACCCGGTGGCCCGAGCCGCGGCCGCAGCCAAGGAAGAAGCGGCGGCGGAGCGGATCTTCGGCCTGTTGCCCGCCGACCAGGGCCAGTGGTTGCGGGGTCTGTGGGACGAGTTCGAGGCCAACGGCACCGACGACGCCCGCTTCGCCCGGGCCCTGGACCGGATCCAGCCCATGTTGCAAAACGCGGCGTCCGGTGGCGTCAGCTGGACCAGCCACGCCATCCACGCCGGTCAGGTCACCGACATCATGGCCGAGGTCGGGCCGGAGGCGCCGGCCCTCCACGAACTGGTGCTGAAGATGCTCGACCGGCTCGTCGACGACGGGATCCTGCTCGCCGCCCCCTGAGGAGCTCAGTCCCTCTCGGCCACGAACACCGGGATCTCCCGATCGGTCTTCTTGGCGTAGTCGGCGTAATCGGGGTAGAGGGCGACGGCCCGATCCCACCAGGCGGCCCGTTCGTCGCCGGTGATCTGGCGGACGGTCATGTCCCACTTGTCGGCCTCGTCCTGCACCTCGACCTCGGGGTTGGCGACCAGGTTGTAATACCAGACCGGGTTCTCGGGGGCGCCCCCCTTGGATGCGACCAGGGCGTAGGACCCGTCGTGCTCGACCCGCATGACCGGGTTCTTGCGCAGCTTGCCCGACTTGGCGCCGACCGAGGTGACCACGACCACGGGAATGCCCCGGTCGAGCAGGGTCGTGCCCTTGGTCCCGCCAGAGCCCTCGTACAGCTCGACCTGGTCCCGGACCCACTTCTGGGTGGATGGCTCGTATTCACCGTGCAGAGGCATACACCATCTGTATCGCAACGGGCGGTGGTAGCAAACCTCCCTCGGGTCAGATCATGGCCTCGATCAGGGAGGGTCCCGGCGTGGCCAAAGCGGCCGCCAGTTGGTCACTGAACTCGCCGACGGTGGTGGCCCGGGTGGCGGCCACGCCCAACCCGGCCGCCAGGGACACGAAATCGAGGTCGGGGCGGGACAGGTCCAGCATGGCCCGGGCCCGGGGACCGCCGGCGGCGGCGCCGACCCGGTCGAGCTCCATGTTCAAGATGGCGTAGGACCGGTTGTTGTAGATCACGGTGACGACGTCGAGGCCCTCCCGGGCCATGGTCCACAGCGCCTGGATGGTGTAGAGCGAGCCGCCGTCGGCCTGCAGGGCGATGACGCGCCGGCCTGGACTGGCCACGGCCGCCCCCACCGCTACGGGCAGCCCTTGGCCAATGGCGCCCCCGGTCAAGGTCAACCAGTCATGGGGCGGCGCACCCGAACTGGCCCCCCGGGCGCGGAAGCCGGAGGTGGCCGACTCGTCGGAGATGATGCTGTCCTCGGGCATCAACGCCCCGACCGCCCGGTTGACGGCTTCGGCCGTCAGCGGCTCGGACCCGGTCGGCGGTCCGGGCCGCTCGGCGTCGGGCGCCCTCCACGTGCCCGGGCCCACGTCGAGCTCCGCGGCCAGTGCCTCCAGGGCCGCGGTCGCGGGCTGGCCTGGCTCGCTCAAGTGGTGGACCTGGCAGCCGGCAGGCACCAGATCGCTCGGCTTTCCCGGGTAGGCGAAGAAGCTCACCGGCGATCGGGCCCCGACGAGGATCAGGTGGTCGAGGCCGTCGAGGAGATCGGCGGCCATCTCCCCCAGGTAGGGCAGGGGGGTCAGGGCAGGGATGCCGGCGCCGCGCTCCAGGCGGGCCGGGAACGTCTCGCAGATCGTCTCCGACCCGAATCGCTGGGCGACGTCGCCGAGCACCATGAGGGCCTGGCGGCGGGTGCCGTCGCCCCCGACCAGGAACCCGGTGCGCGAGCCGGAGCGCAGGGCCTTGGCCGCTTCACTCACGGCCGCCTGGTCGACGGGGAGGGGGGCGCCGCGCTCGGCAGGACCGGCGGGGCCAGGGCCGTCGGACCAGGAGATGTCGGCCGGCAGGATCAGGGTGGCCACCCCGCCCGGGGGCCCGGCCGCCAGGGCCACGGCCCGGGCCGCGTCGGCGCTCAGGGCGGCCCGGTCGGCGGGGCGGAGGATGGCCAGCGACACGTTGGCGGCGGACGTCTCGATGTCGGACTGCAGGGGGGCGTCGTAGGCCTGGTGGTAGGTGGCGTGGTCCCCGACCACGTTCACGACCGGGGTCCGGGCCCGACGGGCGTTGTGGAGGTTGGCCATGCCGTTGCCCAACCCGGGGCCGAGATGGACGAGGGTGGCCGCGGGACGACCGGTCATCCGGCCGTATCCGTCGGCGGCACCGGTGGCCACCCCTTCGAAGAGGGCCAGCACGGAACGCATGGCCGGCACGTCGTCGAGGGCGGCCACGAAGTGCATCTCCGAGGTCCCCGGGTTCATGAAACAGGTGTCGACCCCGCTGGCGAGAAGGGTCTCCAAGAGGGCACGGGCACCGATCACCCCTCCGAGCCTACGAGCGCCGGCGGGCTGGGGGGTGGGGTGACGGGCTGCCGGGCCCTGTTTCTGAGAGGCTGGAGGGATGGAGGAACCGTGGTGGCAGCACCTTCGCCCGCAACCGCTGGCTGAGCAGGCGCCTCTGGCGCCGGCGGACGTCTGGAAGGTCCGCGCCCTCTACCTCGTCTACCCGACGGCGGCCACCATCCTCGTCATCACCCTGGGGTTGTCGGCGGCCCGGGTGGCCGGCGCCAGCCTGTTCTTCGGCTTCTGGCTGGTCATGCAGTTCCTCACCCTCTCCCCGGCCCGGCGCCGGCAGGTCGTGGGGATGAAGCCGACGCCCACGTCGCCGAGGCCCGGCAACCCCCGCTGATCCCTTAGCTGGGCCGGCCTCTCCGCCCGACTAACCGGAGGCCACACTTCGGTCTCGAACGGAATGTGTCGGTAACCTCAGGCTTGTGCACCGTTCGTGCCGTCAGACGGTACGTGCGGTTCCCGAGTCCTCAAAAACCGGCACGTCCGGTTCAGAAGCCGGCCTGCTCGGCCAGGAGCCGGGGCGGGGGTGCTCCCGTTCAGCTCCCGGGTCACGCGAGGGAGGTGGGCTACCGACGGAAGGTGACCATCTTGCCCGTCGACTCGGAGGTGTGTCAGGGACGGGGGCGGAAGTTCTCGAAGTAGCGGCTCGGGGTCGGGCCCCGTTGCCCCTGGTACTTGGAGCCCACCGCCCCTGAGCCGTAGGGATGGTCAGCGGGGGTGGTCATCTGCAGGAAGCTGATCTGGCCGATCTTCATCCCCGGGTAGAGGATGATCGGCAGGTTGGCCACGTTGGACAGCTCCAGGGTCAGGAAGCCGTCCCAGCCGGCATCGACGAACCCAGCCGTGGAATGGATGAGCAGTCCGAGACGGCCCAGGCTGCTCTTGCCCTCCAGGCGTCCGACCATGTCGTCGGGCAGGCGCACCCGTTCCGCGGTGGAGCCGAGCACGAACTCGCCGGGGTGGAGGACGAACACCTCCTCGTCAGCGATCTCGACCAGTTCGGTGAGCTCGTCCTGATCCTTCTTCACGTCGATGACCCTCATGGTGTGGTTGCGGAACACCCGGAAGAAGCGGTCGAGGTGCAGGTCGACCGACGATGGCTGGATGTCGGTCGGGTCGAGGGGCTCGATCTCGATCCGTCCGGCGGCGATCTCGGCACGTATGGTGCGGTCCGACAGGATCACGGACCGGCAACCTACTTGACGGGCATCGGGTATCGGGAGGAGGCGCCCTGGCGGTGTCCGGGGCGCTCGCTCCGGGTACAGGTGCGGGCATGGCTGCGCACACGATCGCACTGCTGGGAACCGGGATCATGGGGGCCGGCATGGGCCGGTCCATGCTGCGAGAGGGTCTGGCCGTGCGGGCCTGGAACCGCACGACGGCCAAAGCCGAACCTCTGGCGGACGGCGGGGCCACGGTGTGCGCTGAGGCGGAGGAGGCGGTGAGGGGGGCGCAGGTGATCGTCACCATGCTCACCGATACCGACGCCGTCATCGAGGTCGCCGACCGGGTCCTGGATGGGGCTGAGGACGGGGCGGTGTGGTTGCAGATGAGCACCATCGGCGTCGAGGGCAGCGACCGGGCGGCAGAGGTGGCGTCCCGCCACGGGGTCACCCTGGTCGACGCCCCCGTGTCGGGTACGAGAGAACCGGCGGAGGCGGGCAAGCTGGTTGTGCTGGCATCGGGCCCGGAGTCGGCCCGGGCCGCCTGTGCCCCCGTGCTCGACGCCGTCGGTGGTCGCACCGTGTGGCTGGGTGAAGAGGTCGGCAAGGGGAAGCCGCATGAAGATGGTGGTCAACGTTTGGCTCCTCGACCTGATCGCCGCGCTCGGGGAAACCGTCGGATTGGCCGAGGCCTTGGGGCTGGACCCGAGCGACTTTCTCACGGTGATCGAGGGAGGGCCCCTTGACAGTCCCTTCGCCCAGCTGAAGGGCAAGGCCATGGTGAGCCACAACTACCCGGCCAGCTTTCCCCTGGTCCACGCGTGCAAGGATGCTCACCTGGCCATCGAGGGTGCGGAGAGGGCGGGGCTGTTGCTCAACCTGGGGGCGACGACGGCGAAGATCTTCGACACGGCTATGACGGCCGGATACGGAGATCAGGACCTGGCGGCCACACGCGAGGTGGTCGGACAGCCTCTCGACAACTGAGCGGGTCAGGCGGTCGCGTCCTCAGGCGATCGGGCGCCCAGCTCCATGGCGGTGCCAGGTCGGTGGCTGGGTCAGGCGGTCGCCTCCTTGGGAAGTGCCCCCTCGGGACCCAGGCTGGCGAGCTCGGCGGCAGTCCGCCCCGCGGCCCACCCCTCCTCGCTGGTGATCCTCGACCCCCTCATGCGCCGGGTATTGGGGAACATGGCCTCGACGGCGTCATCCACCTCGCCGTCCCGGCCGGCCAGCACGGGCAGCACCGATGTGGCCAACTCCTCTTCTGCCTCGTGGCGAGCGGCGGCTGCCGCCTGTTCCAGCCGCTCGTGGATGCGGTCGGCGAACGCCAGCAGGAACGACTGACGGAAGGACCGTGTTCGTGACCGGCCCCGGCCGTCGACGACCTTGCCCTTGGCCAGCATGGCCCGCGTCCCCTGCACCAGTAGCGAGGTGAACAAGGTGTCAATGGCATCCAGGTCCGCCTCGAAGGCCACCACGGCCATGATGGCGAAGTCGTCGTACCAGACGCTCCGGCCCCCGTTGGTGGCGGCCACCGCCGAGAGGAGGCGGGACTTCGCCGACGCGTACGGATCGTCGACGGCGAACCGCCGGGAGATCGGCCGCTCGGCCCGGGCCCCGCCGACGTTGCGGGCAATGGCTTCGTCGATGGCGTGACGGGCCATCAGCTGCTGAGCCTTCGCCGTGAGCGCCTCGGCCTCGGCGTCGAACGAGGTGGACTCAGCCTTGGCCAGAAGGGCGCGAACCTTGGCCAAGATCGGGTCGTCGGCGTCGTGGTTGGCGGCCGTCGGTCGCCAACCAGCCCACCCTGGAGGAGGGAGGAGCAAAACAGCAAGAGCCCGCACGGCCACGACGACACCAAGGGCCTCCAAGGCCACCC
>JBPCNZ010000059.1:0-28459 GCA_051000755.1 Acidimicrobiales bacterium
GGTAAGCATTCAGGTCCGCGCTGCTGTCTGTTGAATCTGCGACGATTGCGGGTATGACGTCGCGGGTCGGCCGGTCAGCTGGGGATGAGGCTTTTCACGGCTACATGTTGATGTTGCCGCCGGAGGGCGAGCGATACGCGTGGTCTCCGGTGTGGGCGCACGATGTCGGTGACCTGAGCGGTAGGCCTGGAGTGGTCAGCTTGCCCGCTGCGCTGGAGGCGATGTTCTGTGAGGATTGCCGCGAGGACATGGTGGTCAGCCATGTAGAGGTCTTGGCGATGTGGACGGGCCTGGGCCGGGCGCTCTTCGAGGGGAGTGACCGTGATGATTGTCGGCGCGAAGAGTTGGCTCGGGTGCTGGTGTTGTTCGCGGGGGACCTGGGCCGGGCGGTGGTGCCTGGTGGGGTCGTTGGGGTAGCGGAGTCGGCCGGGATGGCGATGGCAGCGATCGCGGAGGCGACGGGAGTGGCGTCGTTGTTGCTGGCCCGGTCGTTTTCTGAGCAGATGGCCTCGAGCGTGTAGCTCGCCAGACCGTGGGGTGAGGCGGTGGTCAGGGTCCGCCGGCGGGCTGGGGTGGTAGCCATGCGCCGGTGGTGAAGAGTTGGTGTAACACGGCGAGGAGGTTCTCGTCGTGATGGCTGGCGGTTTGGAGGTAGGAGCGGATGGCAGCGAAGGCTTCGGCTCCGGCGAGGCTGTGAAAGCAACCGGAGATCTTGTCGTGGAGCTTCACCATCCGAAGTGCTCGCTCAGCGCGGTTGTTGTCGAAGCAGACGCGGGTGTCGTCGAGGAGACGCAGCACTTGGTCTTCGCCGGTACGCATGCGGGTAGCCAGGTTCCATGCTTTGCGCTGGCCGGTGGACCATCCGCCACTGTGGCGACGGCGCGGTGGGCGCCCATCGGGGAGAAGGAAGAAGGCGACGTCGAGGGTGTCACGGTAACGGGAACGCAGGGTGGCGGCGATGGTCGCTTCGACCGTGGCGAGACCACCATCAGCGGCGGTCTCCGATGCGGTTTTGGCGTCGAGGAGCACCTTGGCCATTTGGGCGGTCCACCCGGCGAACGCCTCGGTCGCCCCGACGTCGTCGAGGTGGCGGAGAAGGTGGGCGCCGCATTGAGCGTGGGTGGCGGTGTCGAAGGTGTCATAGGGGCTGTAGCCGTCATGGACGATCACTCCGCGATATTCGGGGATCACCCCGATGTCGTTGAACGCGTCCACACCACGTTTGGGATGCACCGCTATCAGGGTCAACAGCCCGGTGGTGACGGTGTGCATCCAGTGCCGGGCGGTGAGGATCCGGGTGCCGGTCTCATCGGCGTGGATCACCGGCTCAGAACCCAGGCGGTCGGTGAGCTCGGTGATGAACGGGGCGAGGCGCCCGGCTGCTTCCAACTGGATCTGGCACAGCCAGCCCGTTGACACCGGCGCCCCCAACACATCGTTGAGCAGCTCCGCGCACCGTTCCACGGGCAGATGCTGGCGGCACAGCAGATAGACCGCGAACGCCCGGACCTCGGGTCCCCAACACACCGGTGCTCTCGCTTCGGGGGGAAGGCCGCCGACGGTCACGGTCCCGCACCCGCAAAGGCGCTTCACC
The DNA here is from genome assembly GCA_051000755.1 of Acidimicrobiales bacterium. GTDB lineage: Bacteria > Actinomycetota > Acidimicrobiia > Acidimicrobiales > Palsa-688 > JALZAH01. The sequence continues at coordinate 1,595 of JBPCNZ010000059.1, forward strand.
CCGACATGGTCGGTGACCACGGGACGCACCGGGGGAAGATCGATCACCTGGCGGACCACCTCGCCGACCACGGTGGCGTCGGCCAAGTCCGCTCCGCAACCGTCGCAACATGGCGGCTCATGGTTGATCACCCGGTCGGGGTGACGACGGCGTAGATGGGCGCCGGGCGTGCCGGGCTGCTTTCCCTGGTTGCGTTTGTACGCCCGGGCATCGGCCCGGCGTTCCGCCCGCTTCTTGCGCGGCCCGACCGGATCCGATGATGGCGGCTTCGATGAGGTCGTCGAGTCCTGGGCCAACTGGGCCTGAAGAGAAGCGACCTGGTCACGCAACGCCTCGTTATCGGAACGCAGCCCCTCGTTGTCGGCCCGCAGCAAGCCGATCGCCCCAAGAGCCTCATCGAGCTGCTCGCGCAGCGACCGTCCGGCCACACCACTGGTCTACCAACTAGCGCGCGCTCAGTGGTGGACCACCACACTCTCCGCGCGCAACCCACCTGAATGCTTACGACGACGGAGAAGTGTGCGGTATTGGAGAACGTGGCCTGGACGTCGAATCCGACGGCCCGAAGTTGGCCGCAGCGGGTTACTCGCACCTCTCGCCTCCGGCCAACCTGGCTCACCGAATTGCTCAGGACGACCAGGTCGTCGCCGGGAGCCCCGAAGACCGAGAGACCGAAGAAGCCATACGTGAGCCAGCAATCCCCGACGGCGCGCTCCAAGTTGGCATCGTTCAGGCTGTTCCGGCCGCCCCGGACCACCAGAAGCAGGTCGGGCGGTGGGGGTTCTTGACGGACGATTCCCTGGGGCGGTAGCGGCAATGCCATCGCCTAGACGATAGGCAGCCCTTGGCTTGATCAGGGAGATCGATCCCCAAGGCCGTTGCCGGAGCCCCGCCACGGCCGTCCCGACACGGTCCCAGGCCAGAAGAACCCTTCCAGCCGTGTCCACGCCAATCCGCCCGCCCCCGCTCAGCAAGCTGGGATCCCTCCCGTCGTTGTCGTCACCCCTGCGGCATAGAGTCGGGGACTGAGACAGCGCCGACAACGGTCATGTCAGGTCGAGGACCGTCGCAGGAGGCGACCGGCTGATAAGGGGGCCGGGGTTGCTGTGGATCGGGCCGGAGGTGACAGGTGGTGGGCAAGCGGGGAAACGGTGAGGGATCGATCTACTTCGACGCGTCAGTCGGCGTCTACCGGGCGGCGGTGACTCTGCCCGACGGCGGGCGCAGGCGGGTGTCGGCGAAGACGAGGAAGGCATGCCAGGCGAAGCTGGTCGAGTTGCAGCGCCAGCTGGAGGCGGGCGTGCCGGTGGCCAGCGGCGACCGCTTGGGGCCTTTCCTGATGTGGTGGTTGGGCTCGCTCGAGGCGAAAGCTCTGGCCGGCCAGAAGAGCCCCAACACGGTCGACAACGCCCGGTGGGCGGTCGAGACCTGGATCGTGCCGGCGCTTGGGGCGAAACGGCTGCGGGAGCTCCAGCCCGAGGACGTCGAGGCGCTGCTGGCCAAGATGGTCGCCAAGGGCCGAAGCCGCAGTGCCGTCAACCGAGTGCGCACGTACTTCGCTCAAGCCCTGACGGTGGCGGAGAGGCGCGGCAAGGTGGCTCGAAACGTGGCCAGGGTGGCGGAGATGCCGGCGACCGTCCGCCCCGCTGACCGACGATCACTCACCCAGGCTCAGGCAAAGTCGCTGCTCTTGGCAGCCGAGGGTCATCGCCTGGAGGCCCTTTACGTGACCGGACTGATGCTTGGCCTGCGCCCGGGAGAGCTGACCGGCCTGCGCTGGGTCGATGTCGACCTCGAAGCGGGTCAGCTGTCCGTGCAGGGATCGATGAAGAGGGAGCGGTCGGGTCTGCGCCTGGGGGAGACGAAGACACCGAAGAGCCGCCGAACGTTGACCATCCCGGCCGCAGTGGCCACAGCCCTCGCCGCGCACCAGGGGCGCCAGCTTGATGAGCGACGGTGGGCCGGGGACGCATGGGTCGACACCGGCCTGGTGTTCACCACCGAGATCGGCACCCCGCTGGACCCTGCCAACCTGCGCCACGGGTTCGCCCGGCTCAGCGAGCGGGCGGGCCTCGGGCACTGGACACCCAACGAGCTTCGTCATTCGACGGCGTCGCTCCTGTCTGCCGGCGGCGTGCGGCTCGAGGTCATCGCCGACGTGCTCGGTCACACGTCGACCCGCATGCTCGAGCAGCACTACCGCCACCAGGTGCGGCCGACGATCGATGCCCACGTCGAGGTCATGGCCGACCTGTTCTGACGCTGGCCCGATCGTCCGGACCCGTACGTCTCCGTTCGTAGGAGTTCAGATGCGTTGCTCCAGTGGTTGCTCCATCTGGAGGTTTCTGGGGCCTTCCACCGGGTCCCCCCGGACCCGGATGCTCCCTGGTGAGGGATGGTGGAGGCGAGGAGAATCGAACTCCCGAACCTCTTGCATGCCATGCAAGCGCTCTACCAACTGAGCTACGCCCCCAGAAGGTGGACGACACCCTACCATCCAGCGGCTTGCGGGCAATGTGGCCCCGAGGCCCGCGGATCGAGGGGGAGGAGGCCTCAGACGGCCCCGAGAAGGGCGGCGATCTGGCGGTCCATCACCGGGTGCTGGGCGTCTGTCCAACCGATCGTGGCCCGCTCCCCAGGGACCCGTTCCACGGTCAGTGTTCCCTCGGCGGCGTCGTTGTCGATGAGGGAGCGAATGGTGGCGACCAGGTCGGTGTCGTGCTCGCTGGCCACCCACACTCCTGGCTCCCGCTCGTCGAGGAGGACGACGCGCCCGCCGCCGGCGCACACGACGTGAGCCGAGCGCAGTGCCCCTGGGAGGTTCAGGGTCACTTCGACGGTCACGGAGGCATGAAGTACCGGAGCCAGTCGGGCATAGGCGCTCGGTGTCAAATGGAGGCCGTGGTGGTCGGAGGCGGCCAGACCGCGAGCCAGCAACGAGCGGCCTGCCACCACCGAAACGACGTTCCTATCCTCAGGAGGGATGTCGGGGGTGAACATCGGGGCCAGGGCACGGTCATAGCACTCGGCCAAGACCGCCAACTCCTCGGTGGTCAAGGCCAACGGAGCCGAACTGATTGGCGGAAAAGCGCAGATATGCGCTTTTTCGCCTATCAGAACGGCCGGGGCGACCGGCGGCACCCGGGCGACCGGCGGCACCGGGGCGCCGGTCGGCTGGGGAAGAGGGGCGCCGGCGACCGCCCCGTCCCCGGTCCCGGCGCCACCAGTGCCACGAGCGCCAACAGTGCCACGAGCGCCACCAGGGGCGCCAATGTCGCGGGGACCTCCAGGCGTCACGGCGACACTCCTCCCATCCGGTGCTCTCATCCGGATGGGTCGAAGCTATGAGCCCTCCGCATGGCCAGCAATGGGGAGGCCTCCCCAGGCGATCAGGCGAGCAGGCGACCAACCGACCGGGCGAAGGCGGTCAGCGCCGGGGGAGAAGGTCGAGGTCCTCGCGTTTGAGGACGCCGGTGATCAGGGCCCATTCGGCCAGGTGCTGCAGGGCGTTGTCACCGAGCAGGTTGGGCACGCCGGCGTTGGACAACCGGGTGCGCAGGTATTCGACCCGCTTGACCAGGGTCGTGCGGGGCAGGCCCAGACGGGTGGCGGCGTCGGCGTAGCTGCGCGGGTGGGGGTCATAGCGGGGGAACGGCTCCAGGTAGCCGGCGAAGAGGGCGACGAGGGCCAGCCGGTCGGCGGCGTTGAGCACCACCTCGCCCGTGGCCGTGGGCCGGATGTCCGAGGTGCTGCCCATGGCTGCGCCGAAGGCACCGGGCGCGGTGATGGCCACCCCGATGGCGTGGCGCAGGGTGGAACCCTCGACGACCACGGTCATGGTCCCCGAGATCGCCACCCGCCGGCTCGGGGGGAGGACCGTGCGAATGCCGATCTCGTCGATGATCTCGAGGGCCCGCACCGCGCTGCGGTTGAGCAACCACCACGTCCCGGCCTCGTGCTCCACGGAGCCGGCCAGGCGGGAGATGCCGAGATCGGTGGCGTCCAGGCACAGCGAGCACGACTCGGCCCGGCCGAAGGTGAGGATGTCGCCCGGCGTCAACTCCCGGCGCTCCTCCGCGAAGGTAACGACGACTCGATCGGACATGACGCTGCGGGGGAGGCTATCCGCTGGCCATGGGCAGCCCCGGGCACACCCACCACTATCCTGTCGGCATGGCCGAGCCGTACGACCCCCAGGTCGTCGAACGAACGTGGCAGCGGCGCTGGGAGGACGAGGGCGCCTACCAGGTGGACAACGACGACCCGCGTCCGTCCGCCTATGTGCTCTGCATGTACCCCTACCCGAGCGGCCCGGCCCACATGGGCCATGTGCGCAACTACACCTTCGGCGATCTGCTGGTCCGCCACCGGACCATGCAGGGCTACGCCGTGCTCAGCCCCATCGGCTTCGACAGCTTCGGGTTGCCGGCGGAGAACGCGGCCATCAAGACGGGCGTGCACCCCCGGCCGTTCACCGACGCCCGCATCGCCGAACTTGAGGCCAGCCTGAAGCGCCTCGGGGCCAGCTACGACTGGCGCCGCACGGTCCGCAGCCACGACCCCGAGTACACGCGCTGGAACCAGCTCATCTTCGAGCGCTTCCTCGAGGCCGGCCTGGCCTACCGCAAGGACGCGCCGGTCAACTGGTGCCCGGGATGCCAGACGGTCCTGGCCAACGAGCAGGTCCTCGCCGACGGCACCTGTGAACGATCCGGTGACCTGGTCGTGCGCCGGGACCTGACCCAGTGGTTCTTCAGGATCACCGACTACGCCGACGAGCTGCTCGAGAGCCTCGACGATCTGGCCTGGCCCGAGCGGGTCAAGACCATGCAGCGCAACTGGATCGGACGTTCCGAGGGCGCCCAGTTCGCCCTGCCGGTGGTCGGCCCGGCCGGCGAGCACGGCGAGCACATCGAGGTCTACACCACCCGGCCGGACACGTCGTTCGGGATGACGTTCGTGGTGGTGGCTCCCGAGCACCCCCTGGTCCCGAGGCTCACCGCCGACGCCCAGCGCGCCGAGGTGGAAGCATTTGTCGCCCGGGTCAGCGACGTGTCCGACATCGACCGCCAGTCGAGTGAGGGCCCCCTCGACAAGCGGGGTGTGTTCACGGGCTCCTATGCCATCAACCCGTTCACCGGCAAGCAGGTGCCGGTCTACCTGGCCGACTACGTGCTGATGACGTACGGGACCGGGGCCATCATGGCCGTGCCCGGCCAGGATCAGCGCGACTGGGACTTCGCCACCGCCTACGGGCTGCCCATCGTGCGCACGGTGGCGCCCCCCGGCGGCTGGGAGGGGGAGGCCTACACCGGGACCGGGCCGGCCATCAACTCCGAGTGGCTGGACGGCCTCGAGGTGACCGAGGCCAAGGCCGGGGCCATCGCCTGGCTGGTCGACCAGGGCATCGGCGCTCCCAAGGTCAACTATCGGCTCCGGGACTGGCTGTTGTCCCGGCAGCGCTACTGGGGTTGCCCCATACCGGTGGTGTACTGCCCGACCGACGGGGTCATTCCCATACCTGAGGATCAACTCCCCGTGCTGCTCCCCGAAGACGTCGAGTTCCGCCCGACGGGGGAGTCGCCGCTCCGCCACCACGAGGCGTTCCTGCACACCACCTGCCCGCGCTGTGGCGGCCCCGCCGAGCGCGAGACCGACACCATGGACACGTTCGTGGACTCGTCGTGGTACTTCCAGCGCTTCACCGACCCGTGGACAACCGACGGGCCCATCGACGCCGACGCGGCCAAGCGGTGGATGCCGGTCGACCAGTACATCGGTGGCATCGAGCACGCCATCCTCCACCTGCTCTACGCCCGCTTCTACACCCGGGCCCTGGCCGACGTGGGCCTGGCCCCCAAGGAGGTGCGGGAGCCTTTCACCCGCCTGTTCACTCAGGGGATGGTGACCATGGGCGGCTCCAAGATGTCCAAGTCACGCGGCAACCTGGTCAGCCCATCGGACTACTTCGAGCGGGACGGGGCCGACGCCCTGCGCCTGTTCCACCTCTCCGTGGGCCCCCCCGGCGACGGCTTCGATTGGACCAAGCAGGAGGACGAGGTCATCGACGGGTGCCGCCGGTTCCTGTCGCGGGTGTGGCGGCTGGCCCTCGGTGATGTGAACCGGGCCACGGTGCAGGAGCGATCGGCGGGCCCTGCCGATGTCGAGGTGGAGCGGGCCACCCATCGCCTCATCGACCGGATCAGCACCGACTTCGAACGCTGGTACTACAACACGGCCGTGGCCGCCATCAGGGAGTTCGTCAACGAGCTCTACCACTACGCCCAATCGCCTGCCGGCGCCCGCCAAGCGTCCTTCGACGTCGCCGTCGACACCCTGCTGGTCCTGTTGGCGCCCATGGCGCCCCACATCAGCGCCGAGCTGTGGGAGCGCCGTCATCCCGATCAAGCTCCGGTGCATGCTCAGTCGTGGCCGGTGGCCGACCCCGCCATGTTGACCGTGGAGACCGTCACCATGGTCATCCAGGTCAACGGCAAGGTCCGGGATCGGGCCGAGGTGGCTCCCGACATCGACGAGGCGGCGGCGTTGGCCGTGGCTCGGGCGTCGGACAAGATCGTCGCCTTCCTGGCCGGCGCCGAACCCACGAAGCAGATCGTGCGACCGCCGAAGCTGGTCAACCTCGTCATCTGAGGCGCATGCCGGGTGCTACATCTTGCGGATGCGCAAGTACCGCTTAACATCCCCTCCGGACACGAGCCCCAAGATGATCGCGGCCAGGATTGCCAGGACCACCAGGGCTAAAAATACGTAGCCGACAATTGCCATCCGATGTTCCCCCACGTTCGGTAAGTGCTGCTGTCGGCAAAGTACCAGATGCGGACCGCACAGACGTGTTTTGTCCATTTCGAGGTGCGGCCGGGGCCGGTTCCCTCAGTACGCCTTGAGATCGGAGAGGATCTGGGCAATGACCTCCTCGGAGGGCAGCAAGGGAGTGTAGAGGCTCACCCGATCGACCAAATCGCCGACCCGGGCCATGATCCCGGCCGCCACCTTGTCGGGAGGGGCCACCACGGCGAAGGCATCGAGGATCTCGTCGGTGATGAGCGTGCCCATGGTGTCCCACTGGCCCTGCTTGGACAGGCCGTTGAGCTCGGTCTGCAACTCGCCCCACCCGTGGAGCTCGAGAACGGGTCGGTACGCCGGCGTGGAGGCGTAGAAGGCGATCTGCTTGCGGGTGGCGGCCGAGGCCTCCGCCGTGTCCTTGTCGCCGGCGCCGGTGACCACGAACATCGGGTACGAGAACTGGAACTGGCCCCGGTTGCGGCCGGAAGCATCGAGACCGGCCGAGACGGTAGGGACGGTCACCTCCCGCAGGTAGCGCTCGGTGGTGAATCCGTGGACGAGCATGCCGTCGGCCACCTCACCGGCCACCCGGGTCATGCCCTCGCCCACGGCGGCGAGGAACACCTGGGGGGCAGCGAACTCGTTGGGCCCGGGGTCGAAGAACGGTGTCATCAGCGTGTGGCTGTAGAAGTCACCGCGGAAATTCAGCTTCGTCCCGTTCTGCCAGCAGTCCCAGATGGCCCGCATGGCCGAGACGAACTCCCGCATGCGCGGCGCGGGGTGGGACCACGGCATGGAGAAGCGCTTCTCGATGTGGGGCTTGATCTGGGAGCCGAGACCCAGGAGGAAACGGCCCTGCGAGTAGGCGTTGAGGTCCCAACCCACATTGGCGGTGGTCATCGGGCTGCGGGCGAAGGCCACGGCGATGGCCGTGCCGACGGCCATGCGATCGGTGTGCTCGGCCGCCAGCAGCAGGGGGAGGAACGGGTCGTGGTTGGTCTCCGACCCCCACACGGCGTCGTATCCGGCCCCTTCCGCAGCGGCCGCCTGGGCCCCGACGTTGGCCAGATTGTTGCTGATTCCTCCGTCGATGAGCATGCCCCGACCCTAGCTACGACGGCGAGGGCCGAGGTCAGTCCTCGTTGCGCAAGAAGCGCTCCAGCTCGGCCGCGATCTCGTCGCCGGAGGGCAGGTTGCCGAAGTTGCCGGCCGCCTTGTCGGGCTCCGCGTCGAGTTGCGCCTCGAGCTGGCGGACCATGTTGGCGTGCTCTTCGCTGCCGGCGATGAGCTGTTCGATCTGGTCCAGGGTGGTGGCGGCCGCGGCGCTGAGCGCCTTGGTGTCGGTCTCGATCTCGGTGAGGCGGGTCAGCTGCTCGAGCAGGGCGGCGGCGGCCGCCGGGTAGGGCATGGCCGACACGTAGTGAGGGACCCGGGCCCACAGACCGACGGCGGGGATGCCGGCCTCGGCGAACGCCCGCTCCAGGCCGGCCTGGATCCCGGCGGGGACGTCGATGGTGTTGGGGATGAACCCCACGTCGGCGGCCAGCTCTGCGGTGCTGGCCGTGGCCGCCAGCCGCACGGGGCGGGTGTGGGGGACCGGAGCCGGAAACGCCCCCAGGCCCACCATCATCTCCACCTCCAGGCGCGAGGCCAGCGACACGACCTCGGCGATGAAACGGTGCCAGCGCATGTCGGGCTCGGGACCGGTCAGCATCAGCACACTGCGACCGGTTCGGTTGGTGGCCACCTCCAGGCGTATCTCCGGCCACCGCAACTCGGTCGACACCCCGTCGACGACCCGCAGGGTCGGGCGGCGGGCCCGATGGTCGATGAGCTCGTCAGCGTCGAAGGTGGCCAGGGTCTCATGGGGCATGGACCCCAGCAGCGCCGCCGACGCCGTGGACGCCGCCAGGCCGGCGTCGACCCAGCCCTCGAGGCTGACGACCAGCACCGGTCGTTCGAGGTTCGGCCAGGCGTGGATGGTGGCCAGGTCGGTCATGGTCGTTTCATTCTCTCAGCTTGGCGGCGCTCCCGGTCAGGGGAGGCGACCGAGGGCGTCTTCGGCCTTGGCGGCCAGCGCCGCGATGGCGTCGGGGTAGAAGCTGTAGTCGAAGTCACCGTCGCCCATGGCCCCGGCCTCGTAGCGGGTGTAGACGCCCTCCAGGATACAGGCCAGCTTCCAGTAGGCGAAGGCGGCATAGAAGGCGAGCTGGCTGATGTCGCGGCCGGACACCTCGGCGTAATGCGCCGCCACCTCCGTCCGGGACGGGAACCCGGGGGCGCTGGTCGGCGACGCGCCGAGGGGGGAGGACTCGCCCGGCTCGGCCCAGTAGGCGAGCAGTCCGGCCAGGTCGGCCATGGGGTCGCCGAGCGTGCACAGCTCCCAGTCGAGGACGGCGACGATGGTGCCGTCGGCGGCGATGACGGTGTTGTCGAGGCGGTAGTCACCGTGGACCACGGTCGCCGGGCCCTGCTCGGGGATCCGGTTGACCAGCTCCGCGTGGACCCGGTCGATGGCTTCCACCGAAGGGCCCGACTGCTCGTCGCGCGCCGAGCAGTACTGGGCGTACCAGCGCTTGAGCTGGCGGGCGATGTAGCCTTCCCGGCGGGCCAGGTCGCCGAGGCCGATCTGGTCGACGTCGAGGCTGTGGATCTGGGCGAGGGTGTCGATCAGCGACCGGGCTGCGACCCCCCGGGTGGGCTCGTCGAGGGCGGCAACGACCTCCTCCTCGTTGCGCAGGACGTAGCCGTCGGCGAAGTCCATCACGTAGAAGGGCGTCCCGGTGACCTCGGTGTCGGTGCACAGGCCCAGCGCCGAGGGCACCGGGACACCGGCGGGGCCCATGGCGGCGATGATCCGGTGCTCGCGGCCCATGTCGTGAGCGGTGGGCAGGAGATGCCCGGTCGGGGGCCGGCGCAGCACGTCGATGAGCCCGGCGTCGTCGATCACCCGGTAGGTCAGGTTGGAACGACCTCCGGCGATCAGCTCGAAGCGCAGCGGCAGGCTGACCCCGGGAATGTTGGCCGCGAACCAGGCGCTCACCCTGGGCACGTCGATGCCCTCGGGACGGCCTGGGTGGCCGGTACCCTCGGCAGAGGCGCCCTCGTCGCCTGGGTGATCAAGGTCGCTCATGAGGGGCCAACATAGAGCCTGAGAGGAAGGCCACACCTGATGGATGTCACCGATGCCACCTTCGAGGCCGACGTGTTGGAACGGTCGTCCCAGGTCCCGATCGTGGTGGACCTGTGGGCGTCGTGGTGCGGACCCTGCCGGACCCTGGGCCCCATCCTGGAGAAGGTCATCGGGGAGACCGACGGGACCGTGGAGCTGGTGAAGGTGGACGTCGACGCCAACCCCCGCGTCGCCGCCACCTTCCAGGTCCAGTCCATCCCGGCCGTCTACGCCATCGCCGATCGCAAGGTGGTGGACAGCTTCGTCGGAGCTCTGCCCGAGTCGCAGGTGCGCCAGTGGGTGGCCAAGCTGGCCCCCGAACCGAGCGAGGTCGACCGCCTCCTCGATGCCGGTGACGAGGCCTCGCTGCGCCAGGCCTTGCAGCTCGAGCCGGCCAACGACACCGTTGCGGTGGCCCTCGCCGCTCTCCTGGTGGCCGCCGACACCGCCGCCGGCAAGGCCGAGGCGCTCACCCTCTTCGAGCGGGTGCCCGAGACGGCCGAGACCCGGCACCTGGGCGCTCAGGCCCGCGTCGGCGACGAGGTGGTCGACGCCGGGGGAGAGGACGTCACCTCCAAGCTCGACGCCCTGTTGGAGCGGGTCAAGGCCGACGACGAGGCCCGCCGGGAGTTCGTCGATCTGCTCGAGGTCCTCGGTCCAGACGACCCGCGCACCGCGGGTTACCGCAAGGCGCTCACCACCCGGCTGTTCTGAGCCCGGCTGTGTGGCTCGACCTGGGTGGCACGCGCTTCGACGTGGGTTCGCGGGCGCTGGTGATGGGCATCCTCAACCGCACCCCTGATTCGTTCTACGACCGCGGCTCGTATTGGGATCTCGACGCCTTCTACCGGCGGGCCGAGGCCCTCGTCGCCGACGGAGCCGACATCCTCGACGTGGGCGGCGTCAAGGCCGGTCCCGGTCCCGAGGTGAGCGAATCCGAGGAGCTTGACCGGGTGGTGCCGGCCATCGCCGCCCTGGCCGCCCGCTTCGACGTGGCCCTTTCGGTCGACACCTGGCGGGCCTCGGTCGCGGCCGCGTCGTTTGCCGCCGGCGCGGTGATGGGCAACGACATCAGCGGGTTCGCCGACCCCGAGTACCTCGCCGCCGCCGCAGCCGGAGGCGCCGCGGTGGTGGCCACCCACATCCGCCTCGGGCCGCGCATACCCGACCCCGACCCCCACTACGACGATCTTGTCGTCGACGTCTCCCGATTCCTCACCGACCGGGCCGGGGCCGCGGTGACGGCGGGGATCCCGGCCGAGCGGGTGGTCATCGACGCCGGCCTCGACCTGGGCAAGACCGCAACGCAGTCCCTGGAGCTGCTGCGGGCGTCGGACCGGCTGTCTGGGCTGGGTTACCCGCTGCTGCTCTCGGCGTCCAACAAGACGTTCCTGGGCGCCCTGCTCGACCTCGACATCGGCGATCGGGACCCAGCTTCGCTGGCCGCCCACGCCCTCGGCGTCAGCCTCGGGTGCCGGATCCTGCGGGCCCACGACGTCCGAGCGGCCCGCCGGGTGGCTGACACCCTGGCCGCCGTCCTCACCGCCCCATGAGCCCGCTGGCGGGCCGGACGGTGTGGCTGATCGAGGGGGACGACCCTGTCCTCGTGGCCGAGGCCACCAAGGCCACCATCGACGACCTGGTCGGCGACACCGACCGCAGCCTGGTGGTCGAGGACTTCGGTGGCGAAGAGCTGGACCTGGCCGTGGTCGCTGATGCGGCCACCACCCCGCCGTTCCTCGCGGACCGCCGGGTGGTGGTCGTCCGTGACATCGGCCGGTTCGGCACCGAGGAGCTGGCGCCCCTCCTGGCCTACCTCGAGTCACCCCTCGACACCACGGCGGTGGTCCTGGCCGCCGGCGGCGGCCGCCTGGCCCCGAAGCTCCTGGCCGCCGTCAAGGCCCACGGCCACGTGACTGGCACGTCGGTCAAAGGCAAGACGGCGAAGACCTTCGTCCACGATCGCATCAAGGCCGCCCCGGTCACCTTCGACGCAAGGGCCGCCGCCCTGCTCGAAGCGCACCTGGGCGAGGACGTGAGCAGGCTCGGTGCCCTCCTCGACGTCCTCGGCGCCGCCTTCGACCCCGGCGCCCGCCTCGGCCCCGACGACATCGAGCCGTACCTGGGCGACGCCGGATCCGTCGCTCCCTGGGACCTGACCGACGCCATCGACAGCGGCGAGACCGAGGTCGCCCTCGGGGCCCTGCGCCGCCTGCTCGAGGCCGGCGAGCGCCACCCCCTCGTCGGGCACGCCATCCTCGCCCGCCACGTCGGTTCGCTCCTGCGCGTCGACGGTCCCGCCATCACCACCGAGGCGGCCGCCGCCGCGGCGATGGGCATCGGCAGCGGCCGGAGCACCTATCCGGCCAAGAAGGCGCTGAGCTCGGCGCGCCGGTACGGCTCCGCCCGCATCGTCGATGCGGTCGGACTGGTGGCCGACGCCGAGATCGCCCTCAAGGGTGGCCGGGACGAATGGCCCGACGACCTGGTCCTCGAGGTCCTCGTGGCCCGGCTGTGCCGGCTGGCCCGGACCCAGGCCCGGGCGGGGGGAAGGCACGGGGCGGGGAGATGAACACCAGCCTGTTGGACATCGTCGCCGTGGGCGGAGCGGGTGTGGCTGCGGGGGCGATCAATGCCATGGCCGGCGGCGGGACGCTCATCGCCTTCCCCTGCCTGGTGGCCCTGGGCGTGCCGACCGTCTCGGCCAACATCACCGTCACCGTGGGCCAGACCCCCGGCTATCTGGCCGGGGCCTGGGCCCAGCGGGCCGATCTGGGGTCGGGGCTCCGCTCCGCCCGCCGCCTGGCCATCTTCGCCGGGGTCGGCGCCGTCATCGGCGCCCTGTTGCTCCAGGTCACCCCCAACAGCTTGTTCAAGACGGTCGTCCCGTTCCTGATCCTGGCGGCCTGCGTCGCCCTGGTGTTCCAGGACCGGGTGCGCGACTGGGTCAAGGGCCGTTCCCCGGACCCGGCGCCCGGGGCCGTCGCCGGTGCCGGCGTCGCCGCCCCCGCGCCCGAGGCCGTCGTCGGCGGGGAAAGTCCGTGGTTGCTGCCCATCATCATCGCCCTGGGTGGGATCTACGGCGGGTTCTTCGGGGCCGGGCTGGGGATCATGATCCTGGCCCTGCTCGGGTTGTTCTCCGACGCCGGGATGGTCCGCAACAACGCCGTCAAGCAGGTCCTGTCCTTCGTCATCAACCTGATCGCCGCCGTGGTGTTCGCCCTGGGCCGCCACGTGGCCTGGTCCCTGGTGCCCTCCCTGGCCGTCGGCTCCATCCTCGGCGGCATCCTCGGGGCCAGGGCCGTCCACCTGGTGAAACCCCTGTACCTGCGGGTTTTCGTGGTCCTCTTCGGCCTGGCCGTGGCCATCGACTTCTGGGCCACCTGACCCGCTCGGCCGGCGGTCAGCCCGCGCCCTCCCGCCCGATTTGCCATGATTCGGCCATGCCCCGCTCTACCTGGACGCCGTGTGTGGGCGCCATCCATCTCGCCCCCAGCATGCTCGCCGCCGACTTCGGCCATCTGGCTGATGCGGCCCACGCCCTCGAGGGCAGCGGGGCGGACCGCCTCCACGTCGACGTCATGGACGGCGTGTTCGTCCCCAACTTCACCTTCGGCACCGACACGGTGCGCGCCCTCAGAAGGGAGACGGCCCTCCCGCTCGAGCTCCATCTGATGATCGTCGAGCCCGAGCGCCACCTCGAGACCTTCGCCCAGGCCGGCGCCGACGGGATCACCGTCCACTACGAGGTTTCCCCTCACCTGCACCGGACCCTGAGCCGCATCCGGGATCTCGACTGCCGGGCCGGGGCGGCGGTCAACCCCAGCACGCCGGCGTCGTGCCTCGACGATGTGCTCGAGATGTGCGACCTGGCCCTGGTCATGACCATCAACCCCGGCTTCGGCGGTCAGCGCCTCATCGAGCGCACCCTGGCCAAGGTGGCCCGGGTGCGCGCCGAGGTGGATCGCCAGGGCCTGGCGACCGAGGTCGAGGTCGACGGTGGCGTGGACGCCGGGAATGCCCGGTCCTGCGTGGATGCCGGCGCCACCGTGCTGGTGGCCGGCACTGCCGTCTTCGGCCACGACGACGGGCCGGCGGCGGGGGGGCGGGCGATGCTGGACGCGGCGGCGCCCGTCCCGTAGGTTGACGGGCGGACCCCGTGTGGAGATGGGTCCGAAAGAAGGTCGGGTCTCGGGGAGATGGTCAGCATGGTCGCCAGGGATTCGGCCGGGGGTAGCGACGAGGGTCTTGCCTTCAGTCGCTCGGAGGCGCTCGGCGCCCTCGACACCATCATGTGGCGGGGCGAGGCCGACCCGACCCTCCGCTCCACGATGGTCGGCCTGGAGCTGCTCGACACCGTCCCCGACTGGGATCGCCTGGTCGACGCCCACGACTGGGCCACCCGGTTGGTGCCCCGCTTCCGCCAGCGGGTGGCCGAGAGCCCGATCAGCTGGGCCATCCCCCGCTGGACGGTTGACGACAACTTCGACCTCCACTACCACGTGCGCCGGACCCGGCTGGCCGAGCCCGCCACCTGGACGTCGCTGCTGGTAGCCGCCCAGCAGATCGCCATGACCCCCTTCGATCGGGCCCGGCCGCCGTGGGAGGTGGTCCTCTTCGAAGGGCTCCCCGAGGGCAAGGCGGCCTACCTGTTGAAGATGCACCATGCCACCGCCGACGGCCTCGGGGTGGTCTCGCTGCTGGGCCGCCTGCACTCCCGCCAGCGCCAGCACGACCCCAACAAGGAGCAGCGCGACCCACCTGGGGCGGATTCTCCCAATCCCCTGGGAGCGATCGCCCGCCAGGCCCAGGAGGATCTTGAGCGGATCCCGGGCGTCGTGCGCTCCGTTGGGGGAACAGCGCTGAGCACCGTGACCGACCCCACGGGGGCGGCCCGCAGCGCCCTGCGCTACGGGGCGTCGTTGCGCCGAATGCTGGGCGAGTCGGCGGCCTCCGGTTCGCCACTGTTGGCCAAGCGCAGCATGTCGTGGCGCTTCGCTGCTCTCGATGTGCGCTTCGCCGACCTGCGCGGCGCCGGCAAGGCGGGCGGAGGCTCACTCAACGACGCCTACGTGGCTGCCCTGCTCGGCGGGATCCGCCTCTACCATGAGGCTCTCGGCCAGCCCGTCGAGGTCATTCCCATGGCCATTCCTGTCTCGGTGCGCAAGCCTGACGACCCCGAGGGCACCAACCGCATCGCCTCGGCCCGCATTGCCGGCCCGGTCGGCATCGCCGACCCGGCGACGCGCATGCAGCGTGTCGGCCAACTGCTGGCCGAGGCCCGGGGCGAGCCGGCCATCGAGGCCAGCGTGGCCATGGCCCCGGTGGTGGCCCGCCTGCCCGGTGCGGTCATCGCCCGCTTCGGGGGCGGCATGACCAAGAGCAATGACCTGCAGGCCAGCAACATCCCCGGCCTGCGCGACGATGTCTACCTGGCCGGAGCCAAGATCGAACGGGTGTACGCGTTCGGCCCTCTGCCCGGCTGCGCCATGATGATCACCATGTTGAGCCACGGCGACACGTGCTGCCTGGCGGTCAACTACGACGCGGCGTCGGTCACCGAACCCACCCAGTTCGTCGACAGCCTGGCCGCCGGCTTCGCCGAGGTCCTGGCCCTCCATCCCGGATCCGCCGACCCGGTCATCCGACGCTGAGCTCCCCGATCCCGCTGAGCTTCCCGATCCCGCTGAGCTTCCCGATCCGCCGGTCGCGGGGGAGGCGGCGAATCAGCTCTCGTCGCCCGCCGCGTCGTCGGCCGTCAGGGCGTTGATCCGCCGGACCAGGCGGGACTTGCGGTTGGCCGCCTGATTCTTGTGGATGGTGCCCTTGGCTCCGGCCTTGTCCAGGCGCTTCACGGCCAGGCGCAGCTCGTCGGCCGCGGTCTCGGCGCCAGTCTCGGCCGACTGGACGGCCCTCTTCACCCGGGTCTTGATCTCCGAGCGGGCCGCCTTGTTGCGCACGCGCCGGATCTCGTTGGTGCGGTTGCGCTTGATCTGGCTCTTGATGTTGGCCATACCGTCCTACGGGGGTTGAGGGAACCGAGTCAAGCTAGCAGTCCGGGCGGGGGGAGGCCCGTCGGCGGTGGAGCGACCGGCGCCGGCCGTCAGCGGTACCGTCGGACCCGTGACCGCGATCGAGAACGTCGACGACGGGTCCCTGGTATGGCACGGGCCCTCCCCCCGGCTGCGGTTGCTGCGGCGCTATCAAGTGGCGGCCGTCGCCGTCGTCCTCGCCGTCGTTGCCGTCGTCGTGGCGACGTTGACGGGGGCCGGGTCGCTCCCCATCGTCGTCGCTGTGGTCGCGGTGGCGGTCCTGGCCCTGGCCACCGATCGGCTCGCCGGCCGCCGGGTCCGGGCCTGGGGGTTCGCCGAGCGTGACGATGACCTCCTCGTCCGGCGGGGCGTGATGTTCCGGCGCATGTCGGTGATCCCCTACGGCCGGATGCAATACGTGGAGGTCACGGCCGGCCCCTTCGAACGGACCTTCGGCCTGGCCACCGTGCAGATGCACACCGCGGCGGCAGCCAGCGACGCCCGGGTGCCGGGCCTGCCGGCCGCCGAGGCAGCCCGGCTCCGGGACCAGCTGACATCACTGGGCGAGAGCCAGGCCACCGGGCTGTGACCGACCCCGCCGCCCCCACCGGCCGGGCCGACAGGGCTGACCCCACCGACCCTGCCGCTCCCACCGCCGCCGGCTCGGCGCCGGGCGGCCCACCGATCGCCGGCTTGGCCGGCCGATGGGAACGCCTCCACCCCCTCTCGCCCCTCGTCCGGGCCGGCCGAGGCCTGATCGCCGTCTTCGTCATCGTCGTCCTCCCCCTGATCAGCGGTGGGCAGAAGTCCTCAGTGACCAACGACCTCCTCCACCTGGCCGGGATCATCATCCTGCTGGTCCTCGGGGTCGTCTCGTGGCTGGTCACCCGGTGGCGGGTGGAAGGTGGCGTCCTGCGGGTGGAGAGCGGCCTCATCCGCCGGACCTCCGAACGCTTTCCCCTGAGCCAGATCCAGGCCATCGACACCGTCCGCCCGGGGCTGGCCCGGATGTTCGGCGTCGCCGAGCTGCGCATCAGGTTGGCCGGGGGCAGCGGCCGGGCGGGCCGGCTGGCCTACCTGGGCAACGCCGAGGCCGAGGTGCTGCGGGCCCGGCTGCTGGCCCTGGCTCACGGCGTGGCCGAGGAGACCCCGGCCCCGCCCGAGCAGGCGCTGCTCACCGTGGCCCCCGGGCAGTTGTTCGCGTCGATCCTGCTCACCGGGACCGGTCTGATCCTCGAGGTGGCCATCGTCGCCCTGATCGTCCTCGCCATCGTCGCCCCCGGCGCCGCCGGGGCGGCCATCAGTGTCGGGGCGGCCGGCTTCTTCGGTCTGGTCGTGGGCCTCTTCCGGCGCTTCAACGGTGACTATCGCCTGACCGTCGCCGAGGCCCCCGACGGCCTGCGCCTGCGCTCGGGACTGGTGGAGACCTCGGCGGAGACGATCCCGCGGGGCAGGGTGCAGGCCGTGCGGATGGTCGAACCCCTGGCCTGGCGGCCCTTCGGGTGGTGTCGCCTGGAGGTCGACGTGGCCGGCCAGAAGGCCAAGGGACGCCAGGATCGGGCCCAGTCCAAGGCGGCCCGGGCCCTGCTCCCGGTCGGGAGCCAGCAACAGGCGGCGTGGCTGATGGGCAGAGTGTTCCCCGACCTGCCGGCCGAACGGGCGGTCCCGCCGGCGCGAGCCCGGTGGAAGTCGCCCCTGCGCTTTCGCTTCCTCGCATGGGGCGCCAACGAGCGGTACGCCGTCACCACCAGTGGCCGCCTCCGGCGGGTCACCGACTGGGTGCCCCTAGCCAAGGTGCAGAGCGTGCGCCGGGTCGAAGGACCGCTGCAGCGCCGGCTCTGGCTGACCAGCATCCATCTCGACACCGCCGGCCGGCGGGTGCACGCCGTGCTGCGCGACCGCGACCGGGACGAGGGGGCCGGGTTGATGGTGGATCTGCCGGAGCGCTGCCGCCAGGCCCGCAGAGCAGAGGCGGCGGCCCGCCCGTCTTCCGCTTCACCGGAGCCCATGCCCGGCAAACACTGACGGGTCGACGGGTGCTTGGGCCAGACTGGTGGTCCCTTCCGGCTGCCGTCCCCGAGGAACCTGTTGCCCGCTGTACCCACCCCCCCGCTGTCCCACATCCGCAACCTGAGCATCGTGGCCCACGTGGACCATGGGAAGTCCACGTTGTCCGACCGGATCCTGGAGCTGACCGGCGCCGTCGACGCCCGGGACATGCGGGCCCAGTACCTGGACTCGATGGACATCGAACGGGAACGGGGCATCACCATCAAGGCCCAGAACGTCCGGGTCGGATGGAAGGGCACGACCATCCACCTGATCGACACCCCCGGCCATGTCGACTTTGGCTACGAGGTGAGCCGCAGCCTGGCCGCCTGCGAGGGCGTGGTGCTGCTCGTCGACGCGGCCCAGGGCATCGAGGCCCAGACCCTGGCCAACGCCTACCAGGCCCTCGAGAACGACCTCGAGATCGTCGCCGCCCTCAACAAGATCGACCTGCCCGCAGCCGACCCGGACCGCTACGCGGCGGAGATCGAGTCTGTCCTCGGGGTGCCCAACGACCAGATCATCCGCATGTCGGCCAAGACCGGCTTCGGGGTCACCGATCTGCTCGACGCCATCGTGGAACGGATCCCGCCGCCGACGGGCGACGCCGGTGCACCCCTGCAGGGCCTGATCTTCGATTCGTACTACGACCAGTACCGGGGCGTCGTCAGCGCTGTCCGAGTCATGAACGGCCGCCTCGTCTCCGGCTCCCGGGTCCGCTTCCTGCAGACGGGGCGGACCCATGACCTCGAGGAGATCGGCATCCGGACGCCGATCAACACGCCGGTCCAGGCGCTCGGGCCCGGGGAGGTCGGCTACCTGATCGCCGGGATCAAGGACATCGGCGAGGCCCGCAGCGGTGAGACGGTGACCACCGCCGCCCACCCCACCGACAAGCCGCTGGAGGGCTACCAGGATCCCAAACCCATGGTGTTCTGCGGCCTCTACCCCATCGACGGTGACGAGTTCGCCCTCCTGCGAGAGTCCCTGGAGAAGTTGCGGCTCAACGACGCGTCGGTCAGCTACGAACCGGAGACGTCGGGGGCCCTCGGGTTCGGGTTCCGGTGTGGGTTCCTCGGGCTGCTCCACATGGAGATCGTCCGGGAGCGCCTCGAGCGCGAGTTCGGGTTGTCGCTCATCGCCACCGCGCCCAGCGTCGAGTATCGGGCCTACACGACCACCGGTTCGGTCGTCGAGGTCCACAACCCCTCGGAGATGCCCACGCCCGACAAGCTCGAGGGCATCGAGGAGCCGTACCTGCAGATCACCATCCTGGCGCCCACCGAGTACACCGGGACGCTGATGGACCTGTGCCAGACCCGGCGGGGGGTCATGATCCGGATGGAGTACCTGTCCCCCGAACGCCTCGAACTGGTCTACCGGATCCCCCTCGCCGAGATCGTGGTCGACTTCTTCGACGCCCTCAAGAGCCGCACCAAGGGGTACGCCAGCCTCGACTACGAGCCGGACGGCTGGGAGACCGCCGATCTGGTGAAGATCGACGTCCTGCTCAACGCCGTGCCCGTCGACGCCTTCAGCGCCATCGTCCACAAGACCCAGGCGTCGGAGTACGGCAAGCGGATGACCGAGAAGCTCCGCACCCTCATCCCCCGCCAGATGTTCGATGTGCCGATCCAGGCCGCCGTCGGGGGCCGGATCATCGCCCGGGAGACGGTCAAGGCCAAGCGCAAGGACGTCCTCTCGAAGTGCTACGGGGGCGACATCACCCGCAAGCGCAAGCTCCTCGAAAAGCAGAAGGAGGGCAAGAAGCGCATGAAGAACATCGGTCGGGTGGAGGTCCCCCAGGAGGCGTTCATCCAGGCCCTCCGCCTCGACGACTGATCCGCGGCGCACCGGGTCTACGGTGGGCTCCATGGGGATGACACGGCGGCGCTTCATCGGCGGCGCCCTGGCGGGAACGGCGATGGCAGGCCTGCCCGGGGCGCTCGGCCCGGCCCTGGCCGATCCGGGGCCGGCAGGCTCCGTGCGGCGGGGCCCGGGGTCGCTGCCTCACCCCTTCCGCCCGGCGGGGGCACCCGACCCGGCGATGCCGTTCGATCATCTCGTCGTGGTCATGATGGAGAACCACAGCTTTGACAACTACTTCGGGGTGTTGGCTCACTCGGGCCAACCGGAGGCGGACGGTTTC
This sequence comes from Acidimicrobiales bacterium, assembly GCA_051000755.1. Lineage (GTDB taxonomy): Bacteria > Actinomycetota > Acidimicrobiia > Acidimicrobiales > Palsa-688 > JALZAH01. The sequence continues at coordinate 21,801 of JBPCNZ010000059.1, forward strand.
CGCTTCGACCCCCGGGGGAGGCCCACCAACGCCAACCCGGGGGCCTCGGGTCCCGTCCCCGCATTCCACCTGTCCACCCTGTGCCCCGGGGAAGGCGTGTCGCAATCGTGGGACGTGACCCACAGGAGCATCGCCGGCGGGCGCATGGACGGGTTCGTCACCGCCAACGGCAACGATCAGACCATGGGGTACTGGAACGCCGCCGACCTGCCGTTCTACTACTCGCTGGCGTCGACGTTCTCCCTCGCCAACCGGTGGTTCTCCTCGGCGCCCTGCCAGACCTATCCCAACCGTCGGTTCCTGATGGCCGGCACCGCCTACGGCAACATCGCCACGTCCTATGCCAGCATCTTCGACCCGCCGCCGCCCAACGGGACCATCTTCGATCGCCTGTCCGCCCACGGCATCACTTGGGCCAACTACTTCGTCGACCTGCCTCAGACGGCGATCATCCCCTCCATCATCGAGAAGCACCCGCTCAACCTGGCGCCGGTCGCGGCGTTCCACCTGGCGTGCGCCCTGGGGACGTTGCCGGCGGTGTCGTTCGTCGATCCGGAGTTCGGTACGACCTCCGATGTCGGCAATCCTTTGATGAATGTCCCCGCCCTCAAGGCCTTGGGGGCGCGCCTGGGGGCGCAGGGCGGCAGCGAGGAGGATCCCCAGGACATCCGCTACGGCGAGGCGTTCGTGGCCTCCATCGTCGATTCGGTGATGCGATCGTCGGCCTGGGCCCGGACGGTGCTGGTCCTCACCTGGGACGAGCATGGCGGGTACTACGACCACGTGGCCCCGCCTGCGGCCATCGCTCCCGACTCCATCGCTCCCCAGCTGGCCCCCGGGGACCAGCCGGGCGGCTACGACCTCTACGGCCCGAGGGTCCCGGCGGTGGTCGTTTCGCCGTACGCCCGCCTCCACTCGGTGACCGATGCGGTCCACGACCACACCTCGGTGCTGGCCACCATCGAGGCCAAATGGAACCTGCCGGCCCTGACCTACCGTGACGCCAACGCCGCCACCGTGATGGACTTCCTCGACACCAGCCACGCTGCCTTTGCCGTCCCCCCGGCGTTGGTCCCCGCAGCCAACCCACTGCCTGGTGCCCTGAGCTGCTCGGCGACCTTCGCCCCACCCCGCTCCCCTTGACGACCGTCGTGTGGTGGATCCGCCGGGATCTGCGCCTCGAGGACAACCCGGCCCTCAACGCGGCAGCCGCCGCCGGTGCGGTCGTTCCCCTCTTCATCGTGGACGACGCCCTATGGGGCCCATCCGGCGACGCCCGCCGGGCGTGGATGATCAGGGCCCTCGAAGCCCTCGACCGTTCCATCGGCGGCCACCTCGTCGTCCGGGCCGGCGACCCCGCGGTCGAGGTGGCCGCCCTCGCCGGGGACGTCGGGGCCGCCACGGTGTACGCCGCCGCCGACTTCGGGCCCTACGGTCGCCGGCGCGACGATGCCGTGGCGGCCGCCCTGGAGGCAGGCGACGTGGCGCTGGAGTGGACGGGTTCGCCCTACGCCGTCGAACCGGGGACCGTGGTCAAGGGCGACGGGACGCCGTTCAAGGTCTTCACCCCGTTCTCCCGGGCCTGGGCCGGCCACGGGTGGTCGGGACCGCTGTCCCGACCGGAACGGATCACCTGGGTGCACGACGTGGCCGGTCGGGATCTGCCCCGCGCCCCGAAGATCCACGCCGACCTGCCCCCCCCGGGGGAGGAGGCGGGCCGGCGCCGGTGGGAGTGGTTCCGGGACGAGGCCCTCGATGACTACGGCGGGCGGCGCAACGAACCGGCCGGCGACCACACCTCCCGGCTGTCGGTGTACCTGCGCTGGGGGTGTGTCCACCCCCGCACCCTGCTGGCCGGCCTCGACCTGCGTCGCAAGGGTCATGCCGTGTTCCGCAGCGAGCTGGCCTGGCGGGAGTTCTACGCCGATGTGCTCTGGCACAACCCTGACAGCGCCCGCCGGAGCCTGCAGCCGGCGATGGCGACCATGAGGCTGGACAGGGGCAGGGAGGCCGATGAGCGGTTCGAGGCATGGGCGGCGGGGCGGACCGGTTATCCGATCGTCGATGCCGGCATGCGCCAACTGCTCGGCGAGGGATGGATGCACAACCGGGTGCGGATGATCACCGCCAGCTTCCTGGTCAAGGATCTGCACATCGACTGGACCCGGGGGGCCCGCCACTTCATGAACCATCTGGTCGACGGCGACCTGGCCTCCAACAACCACGGCTGGCAGTGGGTGGCGGGCACGGGAACCGATGCCGCCCCCTATTTCAGGATCTTCAACCCGGTCCTCCAGTCCAAGAAGTTCGATCCCGACGGCGCCTTCATCCGGCGCTGGGTGCCCGAGCTGGGATCCGTGCCCGCCCGGGACATCCACGCCCCCTGGGAGGCCGGAGGCCTCCCCCTCGACGCGGCCGGCTACCCCGAGCCGATCGTCGACCATCACGCCGAGCGGGACGAGGCGCTGGCCCGGTACCAGGCGACGAGGGCGTGAGGCTCTCCGGCGCTCTTGGCTCTCGGCGGCTCATTCGGGGGTCGGGTCGGCGCGCCTGGCGGCCGGGGGTTTGTTGGGCGGCTCGGCCAGGCGGGTCAGGCCAGGGCGGCGGCGACCACGGCATCGACCTGGTCGGCCTCGACCAGAAAGCCATCGTGGCCCGCCGCCGAGGTGATCGTCACCAGCTCAGGCTGGCCCGGCACCAAGGCCACCAGCTCCTGCTGCAGCCGGAATGGGTAGAGCCGGTCGGAGTCCACGCCGGCGACCGTCACCTCGGCCGTGACCCGGCTGAGGGCGGCCTCCACCCCGCCGCGATGGCGACCCAGGTCATGGTGGTCCATGGCCCGGCTGAGGACCAGATAGCTGTTGGCATCGAATCGGGCCGCCAACTTGAGGGCCTGGTGGTCGAGGTAGCTCTCCACCTGGTAGCGGCCCCCGGCCAGGGGCTCCTCGCCGGCCTGGACCGAGCGGCCGAACCGGACCGCAAGCTCCAGCTCCGCCCGGTAGGACAGGTGACCGAGACGCCGGGCCAGGCCCAGGCCCCGCCCCGGTCCCCGCCCGGCCTTGGCCTCGTAGTAGTCACCGCCGGCGAAGCCGGGGTCGAGGCGGATGGCCTGAGCCTGGATGGCGCCCAGGGCGATCTGCTCGGCGGTGGCGGTGGCTCCGCAGGCCACGACGACCGCTCGGCGGACGCGATCGGGGGCGGAGACGGCCCATTCCAGGACCCGCATGCCCCCCATCGACCCTCCGACCACGGCCGCCCACCGGTCGATGCCGAGGTGGTCGGCCAGGGCGACCTCGACCGCCACCTGGTCACGGATGGTGACGACAGGAAAGCGCGACCCCCACGGCGTGCCGGCCCCGTCGAGTGACGCCGGTCCGGTCGTCCCCTGGCAGCCACCGAGAACGTTGGGACAGACCACGAACCAACGACGTTGATCGAGGGCGGCGCCGGGGCCGACGATGCCGTCCCACCAGCCGGGGGAGGGATGCCCGGGGCCGACCGGACCGCTCACGTGGGAGTCGCCGGTGAGCGCATGGGCGACGAGCACGGCGTTGGAGCGGGCGGCGTTGAGCTCCCCCCACGTCTCGTAGGCCACCATCACCGGGCCCACCGACCCGCCCGCTTCCAGCGACAGGGGATCACCGCCGGCGATGGTGACCAGGTGGCGGCCGCCGGGTTCGTCGCCGGGTCGCCACGCTCCGCTGGCCGGAAGGCGATCCCAGGGGTCATCAGGCCGTGGGGCGGAGGTTCCGACGCGGGCCATCAAAGGAGCGTAGGACGTCGCCTTGGGGGCCGCTCAGGCCTGGGCGGCCGCGAAACCGCGATCGAGGTCGGCCAGGATGTCGTCGATGGTCTCGAGACCCACCGACAGGCGGACCAGGTCGGGGGTCACGCCGGTTGTCTTCTGCTCCGCTTCGCTCAACTGCGAGTGCGTCGTGGTCGCCGGGTGCACGACCAGGCTCCGCACGTCGCCGACGTTGGCCAGCTGACTGTGGAGGGTCAGGGCGTCGACGAAGATGCGCCCGGAGGTGGCGCCGCCCTCGATGCCAAACGACAGGATCGAGCCCGCGCCGCGAGGGAGGAGCTGGCGGGCGCGTTCATGCCACGGCGAGGAGGGCAACCCGGGGTAGGTCACCCACGTCACCTCATCGCGCCCGTCGAGAAACTCGGCGACCCGCTGGGCATTGGCCACGTGGCGTTCCATGCGCAGGCTGAGGGTCTCGAGACCCTGGATGAACAAGAAGGCGTTGAACGGCGACGCGGCCATGCCCAGGTCCCGCAGGCCCTGGACCCGGGCCTTGGCGATGTAGGCACCGGGACCGAGCATCTTCCAGTACTCGAGCCCGTGATAGCTGGGATCGGGTTCGGCGAAGCCGCGGTGCTTGCCGCTGGCCAGGAAGTCGAACCCGCCGCCGTCGATGATGACCCCGCCGATGGCGGTGCCGTGACCACCGATGAACTTCGTGGCCGAGTGGACGACGATGTCGGCCCCATGGGACAAGGGGGTGGCCAGGTAGGGGGTGGCCAAGGTGTTGTCGACGATGAGCGGCAACTGGTTGCGATGAGCGACCTCGGAGACACCAGGGATGTCGAGGACGTCGCCTTTGGGGTTGCCGATCGTCTCCCCGTAGAGGGCCCGGGTCTCGGGCCGGATCGACTTCTCCCACGCGTCGAGGTCGTCGGGATCCTCGACGAAGCTCACTTCGATGCCCAACTTGGGGAGGGTGTAGTGAAACAGGTTGTAGGTGCCGCCGTAGAGCGACGACGAGGAGACGATGTGGTCCCCGGCGTCGGCCAGGGTGAGGATGGCCAGGGTCTCGGCGCTCATGCCGCTGGCCGTGGCCAGGGCACCCACGCCACCCTCGAGGTCGGCCATGCGCTCCTCGAAGACCTGGCTGGTGGGGTTCATGATCCGGGTGTAGATGTTTCCGGGCTCGGCCAGGCTGAACAACGCCTCGCCGTGAGCGCTGTCGCGGAAGGCGTAACTGGTGGTCTGGTAGATCGGCACGGCGCGCGAGCCCGTCGTCGGGTCGGGGACGGCGCCGGCGTGTATCTGCCGGGTTTCGAAGCCAAGGGTCTCGTCGGACACGCAACCTCCAGGTGACTTGGGGTGGCCTTCAGCGGGCTGGCCGTCGAAGGGGACAAACCTTAGCAAGTAGGTCAGATTTCATGGATGGATGGATGGATGGATGGATGGATGGATGGAGCGGAGCGGGCCTGGGCTGGTTGGGCAAGTTGTGGGCGCTCGAGCAGGGAGTGCGGGCGGTGACGGCGCCATGGCCATCGGCGGATCCGGGCCCTCGCCGGATCCGGGCCCTCGCCGGATCCGTGGCCGCAGCCGGATCCGTGGCCGCAGCCGGGCTCGGATGGTCGCCCGGAGTGCCTACACCCGGCTCCGTGCGGGGCGTCTGATGGAAGGGCCGGAGCTACCTCAGGTCGCGGGTTGGGGGTGACCGCCGGGCGCTTTGAACCGTAGGTACCGGCGTTCTGAGGATCGCGAACCGTTGGTGCCACCAGACGATACGAACGGTTCAGGACCTCGCGAAAACCGACACCTTCGGTTCAATCCGACGGCGGAAGTCCGCCTAGAGAACATGAAAAACCATCGACAATGCGCAAAATAACATCTTAAGATGACGGCGTGGACCTGTTGCCCGTCTCCCTGACCGCTCATGCGAACGCCCAGTTCGGGCTGGTGACGCGGGCGCAGGCGACCGAGGAGCTTTCCGCCGGGGCGCTCTACCGGCGTCTCGCCTCCGGCATGTTGGTTCCCGTGGGACGAGGCGTGTACCGGCTGGTCGGAGCCCAGCCATCGTGGCGGCAACGGGCCCTGGCCCGGTGCCTGGTGCTCGGCGGCGACGTCGCCATCTCCCACCTGGCGGCGGCCTACCTGTGGCGGGTCACGAGCGTCGCCCCGCCGCCCATCCAGGTGACCCTTCCACCGAGCCGCAGGTCGCGTCGAGGCCAGCCTCCGGCTCGCCGGCTGCCGCTGTCACCGGACGACATCACGCAGCGGTGGGCCATACCCGTGACCAGACCCGCCCGGACGGTTCTCGATCTGTCGACGGTGGTGACCAAGCGACTCCTCGAGCGAGTGGTAGATGATCTGATCCGCTCCCGCCGCCTCCGCATCGAGGACATGGTCGAGCGATTGGACGGGGGTGGCCCGCTGCCGCGGTTCCGGAAGGGGATGATCGACGAGGTCATCGCCCTTCGCCTCGAGCGAGGTAGTGGTGCTTCACCCCGTAGAGGACTGGGTGGTCGATGCCCTTCTTGCCGGGGGCCTGCCCCTGCCGGCCCGCAATCTGATCGTCGAGGTGGACGGCGAGGTCCGGGAGCTCGACTGTGCTTATCCCGACGAGCTCATTGCCATCGAGTACGACGGCTTGGCGATCCACGGCGACGACCGGCACTTTCACTCGGATCGTCACAAGGCGACCGTCTTGGCCCTGCAGGGATGGATCGTGCTGCAAGTGACGTCCGATTGGACCGCCGAGATGCTCGTCCAGCGGGTGAGGGCCGCTTTCGCCCGACGCCAGGGAGCGGAGCGCTTCTGACCGCCTCGAGGTGCACCGGGGCCCGGCGCCTTCGCCGACGCCGCCCCCAAGTGCACCCGGGCCAGGCGCCTCCCCCGGCGCAGGACCCCAACCGCCCAGCGC
>JBPCNZ010000060.1:0-5095 GCA_051000755.1 Acidimicrobiales bacterium
CCATCCGTGGGCCAGGTCGACCAGGCGGGCCAGTTGATCCGGGTCGGTCTCGGGGAGGACCCCGTGGCCCAGGTTGAAGATGTAGCCCGGCCCGGTGGCCGTGCCGGCCCGCAGCACCGAGGAGGCCATCTCCTTCAGGTCGGGCCAGGGGGCCAGCACCGCCGTCGGGTCGAGGTTGCCCTGCAGGGCCTGGTGGGGACGGACAAGGGTGCGGGCTCGAGGTAGGGGCACCCTCCAGTCGACGCCGACGACCTCGACGTCGAGGGCGGCCATCTGATCGAGGATCTCGCCGGTGCCGACACCGAAGTGGATGCGGGGCACGCCGAGGTCGGCGATGGCGTCGAAGACCCGGGCCGAGGACGGGGCCACGTACCTGCGGTAGTCGTCGGGGGACAGGTTGCCGACCCAGCTGTCGAAGAGCTGCACGGCCGCCGCCCCCGCTTCGACCTGGGCCCGCAGGGCGGTGGCGGTGATGGCCGCCAACCGGTCCACCAGCCGCTGCCACAGGTGGGGATCGCCGTACATCAGCGACTTGGTCTTGACGAAGGTCCGGGACGGGCCGCCCTCCACCAGATAGCTGGCCAGGGTAAAGGGCGCCCCGGCGAAGCCGATGACGGGGACATCGAGCTCGCCGACAAGGATCCTCACCGTCTCGGACACCCAAGGCAGGTCGACGTCGGGTTCGAGGTCGCGGAGGCGACCAAGGTCCTTCTCGGTCGTGAACGGCTCCTCGACGACCGGCCCGACGCCGGGGACGATGTCCACCCCGAAGCCGATGGCGGCCACCGGCACCACGATGTCGGAGTAGAGGATGGCGGCGTCGACGCCGTAGCGGCGGACCGGCTGCAGGGTGATCTCGGCGGCCAGGTCGGGTTGGCGGATGACGTCGAGGATGCTCCCCGAGCGGCGCAACGCCCGGTACTCGGGTAGGGACCGCCCGGCCTGGCGCATGAACCACACCGGGACGTGGTCGGCCATCTGGCTCCGGCAGGCCCGGAGAAACGCCGACGAGTTGGTCATCGCCTCGGGCATCCGACCACGGTACCGGGCCGCGTGGATTCCAGCTGTTAACGCCTGAGGCGCAGGCCTGGAGCCACGGTGCCGCAGATCGATCGAGCCAAGACGGACGTGGCCGCGGGGAGCCAAGTCCCTCAGCACATTGTTCGATGCTGGTCAGGGCGGAGGCCGCCGGCCGCGGAGCCGGGCCAAGAGTTCGGCACTGCGACGTAAGCCCCCGGCACCGGCCCGGAGGGGGACGGTGAGGACCTTGCCCAACGTCGTCGGCGACACCACCGGTGCTCCCTCGACGCTCAGGGCGGCCAGCAACCGCTCGGGGTCGACGTCGCCCACGACGATGAACACGTCCTTGGCCGTGCCCTCCTCACTGCCCAGCCGGGCCGCCTCGATGTTGACCCCCTGGGCCTTGAGGTGACCGGCGACGGCGCAGAGCAGCCCCGTCGTGTCCGGCGCCTCGATCTGGATCATGGTCCGCCCGAAGCCCTGGGGGTGGCTCTCGACGGCAACCGGGTCACTCGGACGGCACGACACGTCGACCGTCCCCTCCCGGATCAGGCCTTGGCGGAGGCGGTCGCCCAGGCGTTCCCAGTCCTCGGCGGTGGCGGTCGGGGCGCCGGCCACCGTCACCCGCTGCAGGGCCAGGCGGCTGCTCTCGAGCACGGTGATCGCGGCGCTGGTCACGCCCAGCCCCTCGTTGGCCAGCACCGCCGCGCTTGACGCCAGCAGACCGCGACGGTCGGCGGTCACCACCGTGATGCGCCAGGCGCCGGCCTGGTCGGTTCCCTTGACCACGGCCCGGACCTCGCCGGGGGCCAGCGGCGGGTGGCAGAGGACGATCTCGCCGGCCACCACGTCATCTCGTTCGCCGAGGAGCCACAGGGCGTTGGTCTCGGCCAGAAACTCCTCGACCAGGCCCGCCGGGAGACTGGTTGGCTCCAGCAGTTGACGCAGGACCGCTGCGGAGGCCATTGCCGCAAGGATACTGGGCCAACTGGAGCGTGGTTCAGCGGTCGAGCCCCGGCAGCGGGGGCTGGGTCGCGGTTGGGTCGGTTTGATACGGGCTTGCGATCGTGGTCGCCGGCCGCTGGGCTCGAATGCCGTCCCATGCTCTGCGCAGCGATGGTGTTGGCGTGTACTGACGGGCGCGCTTCTCGCCGTGAGGTTCGAGCAATCCGGCCTCCGCCATGGCCCGGAGGTCTCGGGTCGCGGTGGCGTCGGTGATCTCCTCGCCCGAGGTGCTGAGGATCACCTTGACATAGAGCGATCGGCGCAGCCGCCACCCGCGAGCGGCGTCGCAGAGCGCCCCGACGCAGCGACCGGGGAGGCGGTGGGTCGTGGCGAGCTGGTCGCAGCGATCCCACAGGGCTTCGGTCTCCCTGATGCGGCGCAGGACCGTGACGGCCTGGCGGTGGTGTGCCGTCAGGCAGAACTCGATCCACGGGCGGGCGCTCCGGTCCGGGTGCCAGTGCCCCTGGCCGACCTCGGCGAGAACCGCGTAGTAGGCGGCGGTGTTGTGTCCGAGGTACTCCTCGATGCTGGCGAACTCGGGGGAGACGATCCCCTCCTTGGCCAGAACCAACGATTGGAGGCAACGGGCCATGCGGCCATTACCGTCACTGAACGGGTGGATCAGGGTCAGGTTGAGATGCGCCATGGCGGCCGTGATCATGGCGTCGCCATCGGCAGTGTTGAGCTGATCGACCAACTCGGCCATGAGCAGTTCCAACTGCTTGCGGCTAGGGGCGGTGTAGACGCTGCGTCCCTCTTGGTCCTCGACCCAGATCCCCCCTGGACGCCATTGGCCCGGATGCTTGCTCAGGTCATGTTTGAGCATCATGAAGTGGAGTGACTTGATCAGCGACTCATCGACGCGAACGGGCGCGCCGGCGAGCTGCAGCACGTACGTCATGGCATCCCGGTAACCGGCGATCGCCTCTCGCGTCTCTTCGCTGGCCCCCAAGGGCTCTTCGCGGTCGACGATGGCAGCGACGTCCTCGACGCTTGCGTGGTATCCCTCGATGGAGTTGGAGCCCTGCACGGCCAGGGCCAGCGTCGTCCGGCGCAGGCTCCCGTACCAGCGCCGCGGTTCCCGGAGGAAGAACCGGAGCTCCTGGCGGAGCTGGTGGATTGTGTCCAAAGCGGCCTCATCAACGGCCCGCAATGGAGGGGCGCCGTAGATCACGCCCCAATCCTACCTACTTATCCACATAACCTGTAGATAAGTTATCCTCATCCGAGGTTGCTAACTTCCTCGCCTAGCAACATGACATCAGACAGGGTCAGGGGGCGGCGCCCTGGCTTGCGCCCGGGCTCCCCCGGCGACCATTGTGGACGTTCTCTTTATGACACATCCGGACGTCCCGGCGGAGCAGGTCCATGTGGATCATGCGTACGGGCGGTTGGGGGCCATGCGCGCCGCTGCCGCCACGAGGCTGGCGGACGCCTTCGGTGAGCGGGGGGGCACCTTCCAGTCCTTCACCGAGCGCGACATCCGGGTCCGCAACAGCCTGAGCCGGCTGGACCAGCTCCAGATCGGGCGCGAGTCGCTGATCTTCGGGCGAATCGACCCTCATCCGACCGACGGCGGCAACGAGGAGGCGTTCCACATCGGTCGCCTGGCTGTGTCCGACATCGACCAGGAACCCCTCGTCGTCGACTGGCGGGCCCCGGTGGCCGAGCCATTTTACCGGGCTACCGGCGCCCACCCCATGGGTTTGCGCCGGCGGCGCCACTTCCTCACCGAGGGCCAAGAGGTGCTCGACCTCGAGGACGAGCTGTTCGACCGCGACGGCGACGACTCGGGGGTGGGCCTGGGGCTGTCGGGGCCCCAGGTCCTCCTCGCCGCCCTGGAGCGGTCCCGCACCGGGCACATGCGCGACATCGTGGCCACCGTCCAGCGCGAGCAGGACGAGATCATCCGGGGAGACCTGCCCGGCATCCTCGTCGTCCAGGGCGGGCCCGGTACCGGCAAGACCGCCGTCGCCCTGCACCGGGCCGCCTACCTGCTCTACACCCACCGGTTCCCGTTGGAGACCCAGGGGGTGCTGGTTGTCGGCCCCAACCCGACGTTCCTGCGCTACATCGAACACGTCCTGCCCTCGCTCGGGGAGAGCGGCGTGCAGCTCTCCACCGTCGCCGGCCTGGTCAGCGAGGTGACCGTCCGGGCGACCGACGACACCGAGACGGAACGACTCAAGGGCGATGCCCGCATGGCCCGGGTCATGGCCCATGCCGTCCGAGACCGCCAGCGCCCGCTGCGGCGGGCCGTGGAGGTCCCTTACGGGCGCACCACCCTGCGCCTGACCCCCGAGGCGTCCGCCCAGATCGTCACCGCCGCCCGCCGCCGGCCCGGCACCCACAACGCCAGGCGCCGCACCGTCGAGACGTTGCTGTGGCGCCATCTGGCCGAGCAGCTGGCCCGCCGCCTGGAACGCAACGCCACCGAGCTCGACAACCCGGGCCAACCGCCGGCCCCCGACGACCTGGGCCGGGAGCTGCGGCGCCAGCCGGTGGTGGCCGAGAGCCTTGACCGGATGTGGCCGGTGCTCAGCCCCGCCGAGCTCATCCATGACCTGTTCGGGGCCCTGCCGCTGATCGAGCTGGCCACCAGGGGCCAGGTCGACCCGGCCGAGGCCAAGCGCCTGCACCGCTCCCGAAGCGGCCACCCCCTCGAGGCGGCGTGGACGCCTGCCGATCGGGCCCTGCTTGACGAGGCCCGGGCCCTGCTCGGGCCCCTCCGGCGTCGGCAGAACAGCGACGAGCCCGACATCCGGTCCTTCGGCCACATCGTCGTCGACGAGGCCCAGGACCTGTCGCCCATGCAGCTGAGGATGCTGGCCCGCCGGTCCCTGTCGGGGTCGATGACGGTGGTCGGCGACATCGCCCAGTCCACCGGGGCGTGGGCCCCCGACGGGTGGGCCGACGTGGTGCGCCATCTGCCCACGGCCCGGGCCTGGCGCCAGGTGGAGCTGACCGTCAACTACCGCACGCCGAGCGAGATCATGGATCTGGCCGGCCGGGTGCTGGCCGCCACCCAGCCGGACATGCGCCCCCCTGAATCGGTACGAGCAGTTGGGGA
>JBPCNZ010000061.1:0-27529 GCA_051000755.1 Acidimicrobiales bacterium
AGGAATGGATCGACAACGACCGCCGACTCCGCGCCCTCATCGCCAACATGCTTGAAGTCGCCGCCAAAGCCACCGACCTGATCCTCAAAGAAGCCACTTCAGGCTGAACCCGAGGTTTAATCGCAAGCTGAGACAGCGTCGTCTCCTCGTTGGGGGAGGCGAGCACGCCCGGAAGGTGGCCCGACGCGGCCAGGTCGGCGATGTTGACCGCCTGGCTGATGGCGACGCTCTGGCGGTTGTGCTCCAGCGAGGACGTGAGCACCGTCACCAACATGGCCCCACCGGCAGCCATGGCCACCGCCACCACCGCGGTGGCGGCCACGGTCGTGCGGACCCGGACCGTGCCGAATCGGCGCAGCCGCCCCTTACCCACCCGTGCCGACCAGCTTGTAGCCGACCCCCCGGATGGTCTGGATGCTCTGGCAGGCGAAGGGGGCGTCGATCTTGCGGCGGAGAGCGCTGACATGGACCTCGACCAGGTTGGTGCCGCCCTCGAAGCTGAAGTCCCAGAGGTGGTCCAGCATCTCGGTCTTGGTCACCACCTCGCCCGACCGGCGCAGCAGGTATTCGAGGACGCTGAACTCCTTGGCGGTCAGGTCGACGACCACGTCGCCGCGGCTGCAGCGGTGGGCGCCGGGATCCAACTGGAGGTCGCCGCAGCTCAGCAGGGCGGGCCGTTCGGCGCCCCCTCGGCGCAACAGGGCCCGGAGGCGGGCGACGAGGACAACGAACGAGAACGGCTTGGTCAGGAAGTCGTCGGCGCCGGTGTCGAGCGCCTCGGCCTCGTCCAGATCGCCGTCTTTGGCCGTGAGCATCAGGATCGGGGTCCAGTTGCCGGCGTCGCGCAGGTTGGCGCAGAGCTGGAAGCCGTTGACGCCCGGCAACATGATGTCGAGGACGATGGCGTCATAGGGGTTCTCGGAGGCCAACCACCGCCCGTCGGTGCCGTCCAGGGCGACATCGACGGCGAAACCCTCCGACTCCAGGCCCCTCTTGAGGGCCGACGCCAGCCGCTTCTCGTCTTCGACGACCAAGACCTTCATGGGAGGACTATGACCCCCGGTAGCTGAAGCTAACCTGAAGCGGCCCTGGCCGGAGGCTGCGCCATTCTGAAGCGGCCCTGGCCGGAGGCTGCGCCATCCGGAGGCAGCGCCGTCCGCTGGCCTCAGAGCAGGTGGCGGCGGCGCAGGACCACGAGCAGCCCGGCGCCGGGCACCACCGGCAGCCAGTAGGTGATGAGGCGGTAGGCCAGCACACCGGCCACTACCGGCGCCACCTGGCCGGTGACGCCGCTCAGGCCGGCGACGAGGGCGGGCTCGACGACCCCGACACCCCCCGGCGTGGGACTCAGGGCGGAGACGGCCGAGGCGACCAGCAGCACCATGATCACCCGGAGGAGCCCGATGTGGACACCGAAGGCCCACAGCGACGCGGCCAGGGCCATGCCGTAGGCGGCCGTGATCCCGGCTGAGCCGCCGAACAGGGCCGCGGCCCGGCGCCGACACCGCAGGGTCCCGGCCAGATCACGCGCTGTTGCCCGGCAGGCCCGGGCCAGGCGTCCCTGAGCCGACCGGATCCAGGACCCAGCTGCGACGGCCCCACCGCCAGCCACGGCGGCCGCAGCGATCAGGCCCGACGCCGGCACGGTGATGCGGGCCAGGAGACCGGGCGCGGCGATGGGGACGATCACCGCCAGGCAGGCGGCGTGAACCACGAAGCCGGCCGCGGCATTGAGACCCACGGCGCCCACGGCCGCCGGTCGGTCGGCGCCGCACCGCTCGAGGTACCGGGCATTGGCGGCCATGCCCCCGAGCCCGGCCGGGGCCAGTCGGTTGCAGAACGAGGAGGCGAACTGGACGCAGAAGGTCCGACCGAGGCGGAGGTTCACCTGGGTCGCCCCCGAGATCGCCACTGCGCCCATCAGGTGGGTCAGGGCGCAGGCGGCGGCCGCGGCCGCCACCCAACCCCACCGGGGGGCGGCCAGCAGGTGCAGCGTCCGGCTGGCCGTCCCGAGCTGGGAGGGGGTGCTGTAGGCCACCACGGCGGCGACGACCAATGCCAACCCGGTCCGGACAGCCCAGCGGGGCACGCCCCGGCGCCGACGGTCGCCGCGTGCGGCGACCGTCATCTCCAGCCCATGGGCCGGGCCGGGCGGAGCCAGGGGAGCAACGATCAGGCCGGCCATCAGCCCACGCTGGCTGATTGACACTGAAGGCCCGCTGAAGACACCGGATAGGGGCTGGGGGAAAACTGCCTTCAGCCCTGTTGGACCCGCGGATTAGGGTCGACGGCACCGTGTGGCACCTCTGGGCTCCCCATCATCGCTGGTCCCGTCGTCGGGGGCTGAGCACGGTGGTGGCCCTCGTTGCGGTCCGGGTTGCGGTGGCCGACTTCTCCGCTCCTCCACCAAGAGCGGCGGCCGGGGCCCGGGTGCAGGCGGGCACGGCCGGGGTCACCCGGACCCTCGTTGCCGCCACCCCCGGCCCGGCGCACCTCGGAGCTACCCACGGCTGATCGCCTCGGGCCACCGCGCGACCTCCCGGGCTCTCGACCATCTCGCAGCCACCAGCGAAGCTCACCACCGCAGAAGCTCGCAAAGGACCCGATGCCCGCCACCTCGCGACTCACCGTCGATCCTTCGACCCGGCAAACCCGGGAGAAGGCCGTGGCCGAGAAGAGGCACCACGACCGACCCCGGTGGTGGCCCAGATTCCGGCGCGGCGACGTCGAGGGGGGGCGACCGGCCCTGCGCTTCTGGCGCGAGCTGTTGATCGTCGCCGCCTTCTACGTCGTCTACACCGCCATCCGGGACATTCGAGGCACGACGCCGGTCTCCGCCTCCGTCGCGTTCCACCACGCCCGGTGGATCATCGCATCCGAGCGGGCTGTCGGGGTGTACCGCGAGGCCGCGATCCAGCATGCCTTCCTCCACGCCCATTTCGTCGTGGCCGTGCTCGACGTCTGGTACGGCAGCACCCATTTCGTGGTGACCGGCGTCGTGCTCGTCCTGCTGTTCTTCCGCTTCCCGGGCCGGTACCGGATCGGGCGCAACGCCTTGGCCGGGACGACGATTCTGGCCCTGGCCGGGTTCGCCTTCTTCCCCCTGATGCCCCCCCGGCTGCTGCCCCCCGGCTACGGCTTCGTCGACACCCTCCAGACCGTCGGCGGGCTGTGGGCGTTCAACTCGGGACCGATGCCCGATCTCTCCAACCAGTTCGCGGCCATGCCCAGCCTGCATCTTGCGTGGGCCCTGTGGTGTGCCGTGGCGCTGATGCCAGTGCTGCGCCGATGGTGGTCGAAGGTCCTTCTAACCTGCTACCCGGCCATCACCCTCATCTGCGTGGTCGTCACCGGCAACCACTACCTGCTCGACGTCGTCGTCGGTGCCGCCATCGTCGCCGTCGCCTTCGCGGTGGCGACCCTGGTCGCCGCCCGCCCGGCGGCACAGCCGGCGGTGCCCTTCGCCGACGGCTGAGGCCCACAGCGTCAACCCGACAACTCGAAGCCGGAACCGGGCGGTAGCTTCCTGCGCGTGGCGTCCCCTCTCCCCGGCCGCCCGTTTCGGACGTCGGTCACCCTCGTCGCGAGCCTGGCCGTCGTCGCCAGCCTGGCTCTCGTCGGTGGCTGTTCACCAGGGTCCGGCGGTCGCCAAGCGGGAGCTAAGGACCCGCCGCCCGCGCCCCGTAGCCGGGCCGGGCCGACCGCCACGCCGAACCAGCCGACCGATCCGCCCCCGACCGCCCGCCGGCCACCTCCGCCTCCGCCCGACCCCGTCCCACCTCCCGTAGCCGCCGACTGGATAGGGGCGCCGGGCGACGGCCAGTGGACCGGTGCCGGCCGCCCGGTCGGGACGAAGCCGGGCGTGGAGACCACCACCCTGAGCCAGGGCGGTCATCTGCTGTCGGCGGCATGGGTCTCGTCGGCCCGGACCTCGGTAGCCCTGTATGCCGGTACCAGCCAGCCGGCCGGCCCGTGGTCCAACGACGGCGCCGTGCCGGCCGCGCTCCAGGGGACCCTGGTCGCCGCCTTCAACGGGGGATTCCAGCTCGATGCCTCCCGGGGCGGGTGGTACGCCGACGGCCGCCAGGCCATTCCCCTACGGGATGGGGCGGCGTCGCTGGTCATCAGGTCCGACGGGTCGGCCACGGTGGCCCAATGGGGACGGGACGCCACCCTGACCCCCACGGTGGTCGCCGTGCGCCAGAACCTCGAGTTGCTCGTCGACGGTGGCGCCCCCACCCCCCTGACCGCCGCTGCCAACCCCATCGCCATCTGGGGCGACCCCCTCCACGAGAACGTCCTCACCTGGCGCTCGGCCCTCGGCGTGGACGCCTTCGGCGACCTGCTCTACGTGGCCGGCCCTGGCCTCGACCCCCAGACCCTGGCCTCGGCCATGGTCGCCGTCGGTGCGATCCGAGCCATGGAGCTCGACATCAACCCGGAGTGGGTCACCTTCGACACCTTCACCGGCGGCGGGTCGGCGGTGGTCGGTACCAAGCTCCTGGCCAGCATGTACTTCCCGACCAACCACTTCCTCGTTCCGTTCCGGAGGGACTTCGTGGCCCTCTTCGCACGCTGAGCCACTCCTTCGCCGACCCCGGCGAAGAACCAACCGTCGTTGACGCCATGGGGGGCGGTACCGTCGATGCCATGGATTCCATCCAGTGGTCTGAGCACCCCCGCCTGCGACGCCCTCTGGCCGTCGTGGCTTTCGAGGGGTGGAACGATGCTGGTGACGCTGCGTCTCTCGCCGTGAGCTACCTGGCTCAGACCTGGGACGCCGAGGAGTTCGCCACCATCGATCCCGAAGAGTTCTTCGACTTCACCGAGACCAGGCCCCAGGTCAAGATCGTCGACGGGGCCACCCGGGCCCTGGAGTGGCCCACCACCGACCTGCTGTATGCCGAGGTGCCCGGCACCGTTCGTGACGTGGTCTTCGTGCGCGGCGTCGAACCCCAACTGCGGTGGCGGACCTTCTGCACGTCGATCGTCGACATCCTCAAGGAGGTCGGTGTCGAAACCGTCGTCATCCTCGGCGCCCTGCTCGCCGACGTCCCCCACACCCGCCCGGTGCGGGTGTCGGGAAGCTCGGAGGACCACGAGCTGGCCGGCCGCCTCGGCGTGCTGTCCAACACCTATGAGGGACCGACCGGCATCATCGGTGTCCTCCACGACGCATTGCAGAGCGCCGGGCTCTCGACCGTCAGCTTCTGGGCCGCGGTGCCCCACTACGTCCATCAGGTCCCCTCCCCCAAAGCCGCCCTGGCCCTGATCGAGCGCTCTGCGGGGGTCCTCGGCGCCCGGGTCAACCCCCTCGAGCTGCGGGTGGCCGCCGAGGAATACGAGCGCCAGGTCAGCGAGCGGGTCGCCGATGACGAGGACGCCGCCGCCTACGTGGCCCAGCTCGAGGAGGCGGACGACTCGGACCGGTTGGACGACAGCCCGCCGCCCCTGCCCGCCGACGCGGGCGCCCTGGCCGAAGAGGTCGAGCAGTTTCTTCGCAACCACGGCGACGAGGATTGACCCGCCCGCGGCCTCGACTGCTCTGAACGTGGCCGCCCTGGTACCGGCCTGCGTGTGGCGGGCCCGACCGGAGGTGATCGTCGCTCTCGACGACCGCTTCGGCGAGCCGGTCGACGCCTACGTGAACGGCAGCCAGGTGTGGATCCGCGACGACGGCCCGTCGGGGATGGCGCTGGAATGGCGCCTGCACCCCGTCGCTGGTTACCGCCGGCCCCGGGGGGTCGGGACCTACGAGATCTTCGCCGCCACCGCCCTGGCCCTGGCCACCGGGGCCGAGCCACCGGCCCCGCTCGAAGAGCTGTGGGACGGGCTGGAGGCCTGGCCGATCGACGGGGACGAGACCGAACCCGGCCCGCTGGCCGAGGCGGCCGCCGAGTCTCTCGGGGCCGCGCCCGACGTGTTCGGCCTGGTCGACCACCAGGGGATCGGCGACCGCTGGGAAGCCACGGAGGGGCAGGTGTCGGTCATCGCCGACCTGCTCGTTCAGTTGGGTGCCGGTCCCGTGGCCGGCTGACCGTGCGGCTGGCGGCCGGCCGGCGCCGGCGAGCACCCGGCGGACCCGGCGACGATGAGCACCCGGCGGCCGGCGCCCTCCCGGGCCCCCCGTAGGATGCGGCGATGAACCTGACCGGATCACGAGTCCTGCTCACCGGGGCGACGGGCGGCCTCGGCCACGCCATCGCCAGGACCCTTGCCGAGTCGGGCGCCGAGCTGGTGCTGACCGGGCGGCGGGCCGACGTGCTTGAAGCCTTGTCCGCCGATATCGGGGGGCAGGTCCTTACCGCCGACCTCGGGTCGCGCTCTGGGCTCGATGAGCTGGTGGCGGCCGCCGGCCGAATCGACATCGTGGTTGCCAATGCCGCCCTGCCGGCATCGGGTCCGCTCCTCGACTTCGATCTGGACCGGATCGACCGCTGCCTGGAGGTCAATCTGCGGGCTCCGATCGTCCTCGCCCGTATCCTTGCCCCGGACATGGTGGCGCGTGGCAGGGGCCACTTCTGCTTTATCAGCTCGCTGTCGGGGCTGTCGGCCACGTCGGGCACGTCGATCTACAGCGCCACCAAGTTCGGCCTCCGCGGTTTCGCCCACGGTCTCCGCCAGGATCTCCACGGCACCGGGGTCGGGGCGTCGGTCATCCTCCCCGGGTTCATCCGTGATGCCGGCATGTTCGCCGACAGCGAGGCCCGTCTCCCGGCCGGGGTCCGCACCAGCTCCCCGGGTCAGGTGGCGGACGCTGTGCGAAGGTCCATCGTCAAGGACAAGGCCGAGCTCATCGTCGCTCCTCGCGAGGTCCATGCCGGTGCCCTCCTCGGCGGCCTTGCACCCGGCCTCGCGGCCCGCGTCACCCGGCGCCTGGGCGGCGACAGGGTGGCGGACGAGATCGCCGCCGGACAGCGGGACAAGGGCTGAACGGTCCCTTGCTACCGCCATCCGCGAGGTCGCGGGACGATCCCACCGTCACCATCGGCGGCAATCATCGCGGCCAGGTGGGCGACCCGTACCGCATCCTGTTGAAACCGGACGGCGTCTCGCATCCACCGCAGCGCGTGACGAACGGCGTCGTGGGCCACATCAGACGCCTGGTAGGCACCCTCCAAGGCGTCGGCCACGGCGTCGCCCGGCACCACGGACCGGCCCCGGATCGGACCGACGACCGACTCCAAGGTGTCCAGCGCCTGGTTGTGGGTGAGCAAGGCGGCCAACACCTCCTCGGTGATCCCGCCGCACGACTGCACGCACAGCGGCAGCGCGATGGGGAGACCGGTGGCACCACGGGATGCCTCCACGTGATCCCCCGATTCCGCCTGGTCCACCATCTCCGCCAGGCGACGGGTGTGGCGGCGGAGGAGGCTCGTCGGGTCAGCGGTGGTCACAATCCGACCTTGCCGCGGCGTTCTGAGGTTCCGGAACCTTGGTTGCCGGGCGACGGGGGCCGCCGCCGGCGACCGGCGCCCGCCGACGTGAACCGGAAGTGTCGGTTCCAGAACCCGCGTGAACCGGAAGTATCGGTTCCAGAACCGACGTGAACCGGAAGTATCGGTTTGAACCGAGTCATGAACCGAAGACTCCGCCCTGCAGCACATTCGGTTCGCGACCGGGCTGAGACCGAAACAAAGTGTTCACGTCGCAGACCAGAAACGCCCGAAAGCCTCCCAGAACCCGAGCCGGCCGTCTGGGCCGCTATCGAGGCGGAGTCCCGGCCGGGCCGGGGCCCGAGGCCCAGGCCAGCGGCGTCACCCGGGCGTGAGGCCGTAGCGCAGATCGACCTGGCGGAGCACCCAGCCGAAGCGGAGCAGGCTGTCCACCACCGACGAGTCGAGGAGGGCCCCCTCGTTGTCGCCGGCGTGGATACGGCCGGTCACACACAGCACATATCCCGTCCAGACGTCGTCGGGCACCGCTCGGATCTGCTCAAAGCCCCGCCTCGAGGCCTTCACCACCCGGTTCAGCAGGTCCTGGGGTGGCCGACCCTTGCGGAAGTCAGGGAGCGTTCCGATGACGGGCACCTCCCCCCCGGCGCCGAAGCGAACCGAGTCGTCCTCGACGGCCATATGGGCCAGGTAGCCGCGAGTGGTGAGAACCACGCCGCTCTCGAAGGTCAGGGACGCGATGGGGTGGCGGATCCGCTCCAGGTAGGACAGGGCCAGCCGGGAGGTGAGCTCGCTCAACGCCCCGAACGTCGCCAGACGCCTCTCGACCTCCTGATCGAGGGCGACAACGAGGGGGCCGGCGTCACCGAGTTGGTCGAGCCCGGTCCGGACGGCGTCGTCATCGACGTTGACGGCCACGGTGCCGAGAGTCGACGTTGGCCGGCTGAGGCGCCGGAGGAGAGATTTGGCGCCGCCCCGCAGGCCGCCCGGGCCCACCCCTGCCTCATCCAGTTCGCCCCCGGCGCCCGAGCGGCCGTCACCGTCGCCCCCCGCGCCCGACAGGCGTTCCCCGGCGCCCGAGCGGCCTTCCCCGGCGCCCGAGCGGCCTTCCCCGTCGCCCCCCGCGCCCGACAGGCGTTCCCCACCGCCCGAGCGGCCGTCCCCGGCGCCCCCCGCACCCGACAGGCGGTCCCCACCACCCGACAGGCGGTCCCCACCGCCCGAGCGGCCGTCCCCGCCGCTCACGACGCGGACCGGGCGATCCCGGGATCCCGGCCGGCGGCACGGTCCTGGACCAGCCGGGAGCGTTGCTCGGCTTCGACCGCGGCGGCGTCGGCCTCGGCGGTCGCGATGCGAGCGTCGCTGGCCGCCCGAGCCAGGTGAGGGCGGGTCAGGTCCGCCAGGTAGCCGGAGGTGTCGCCGATCCGGGCAATGTCGAGGGAGACCACGACCAGGCCGAGGGGCTGGAGGTCGGCAGCCACCGCGCCCCGGATTCGGGCCGCCAGGTCGACGCCGACCCCGGCGTCGAGAAGCGCAGCCGCGGGGAGGGCACCGATCGCCGATCGCATCCGGGCGGCCATAGAGCCCTCGATCTGGTGGCCGGCGAAGTCCGGCCGGCGGAAGAAGTGGCGGGCGGCCGCCACGATGGCCGTCTCGTCGCCCCCGACCTGCCACGAGCACTCGAGGCCGATGCGGAAGGCGATGCCCTCGGCGGCGGCCAGGTCGACGTCCACGGTCTGGACATGGAGGCTCAGGTCGACGCGAGCGGCCCGCTCGACCTGGGGCCAGACGAAGGTGCCTCGCCGGCGCACGACTCTCGGCCTCCAGCCCGTGACCACCAACGCCTCGTCCGCCGCCGGAACCCGCCACGCCACCGCCAGCAGGGCCAGGACGGCTGCCGCCAACGCGCCGAAGACCACGACGGCCACGGCCAGAGAGGACATGGGCCCATGATCGGACCGCAGCCACCCCCCTCGCAACAAGGACGCCCGAGCCGCACCTCCCGACTCGGGACGCCGAGCCGTAAGCGGCCCGAGCCGTAAGCGGTCCGAGCCGTAAGCGGCCCGAGCCGTAAGCGGCCCGAGACGTAGGCGGCCCGAGCGCGACCGGCCCGCAAGCGCCCCACGCCGCGCCGAGGGCCAAGCCGGGGGCTCAGCTGCCCTTGGCCTGCTCCCACACGTTGGTCCGGGGGCGGTCGAAGGCCGCCTCGACGGTCTCACCCCGGATGGACGCGAAGGCCATGTCCCGCCACCGTCCGCCCCCCGCCAGGGGTTCGGGCAGGTCTTCCGGCCCGAACCAACCGACGTCTTGGGTTTCAAGAGGATGGGGCCGGAGAGACCCACCGACGGCTCGGCACTGGAACACCACCGAGTAGAACGGCAGGCCCCGGGCCCCAAGACGGAGGCTGTCGATGACGGCGATGATCCGCATCGGCTCGACCTCGATGCCCGTCTCCTCCTCGACCTCCTTGGCGACCACCTCGGCCGGGGAGTAGCCGATGTCGGCCCACCCCGTCGGGTACAGCCACACGCCGGAATCGCCCCGCTGGATGAGCAGCAGCTCGCCGGCGTCATTGCCCACCACGGCACCAACCGCGACCTTGGGCGTGACATATCCGGCGACCCCGTGGCCGACGCTGTCGAGCCATCCCGCAGTCAGGTCCTCGGCCGAGACCCCGTTGCGGTGGGCGGCTCGGGTTCCGATCTCTGCGGCCACCTTGAGGACCTCCTCGAAGCGCTCGCGTTCGTAGAGGTTCTGGGTGAAGCCCAGTCCGGTCCGGGCGATTCCGGACAGAGCTTCGCTCCACCTGGTGAGATCCGCTTCCGTCACATCCGCTCCGGCCATCGGACGCGAGGCTACCGGGGCGGCGAGCCCGAGCGCCGACGGGAGCGGGGGCCCGGGCTACAGCTCGGCGATGAGGGCCCGGGCCGCGACCTGGACCGGATCCCATGTCGACGAGAACGGAGGGGCGTAACCCAGGTCCAACATCATCAGATCCTCGACGCTGAACCCGGCGGCCAGGGAGGCGGCCACGACATCGACCCGCTTGGCCGCCCCCGGCCCCCCGACGAGCTGGACGCCGAGAAGGCGACCGGTCCCCTTCTCGGCCAGCATCCTCACCGTCATCGGGTCGGCGTCGGGCATGTAGCCGGCGTGCCCGGTCGTCTCGATGGTCTTGGTCACGAATCCGAACCCCGCGACCGTGGCCTCTTTGGTGTTGAGCCCGGTCCGGCCGATCTCGGTGCGGCAGATGCGGGTGACGGCGGTGCCGGCCACGCCCGGGAAGGTGGCGTAGCCGGAGGAGAGGTTGATGCCCGCCACCCGGCCCTGCTTGTTGGCCACGGTGCCCAACGCCGAGTAGGCGGGGAGGCCGGAGACGATGTTGATGGACTGGCAACAGTCGCCTGCGGCATAGACGCCCTCGGCTGATGTCCGCTGCTGGCGGTCGACGACGATGGCGTCGCGCAACCCGACGGTCAGACCGGCCTTCATGGCCAACTCCGAGTTGGGGCTGACCCCCATGCCGAGGACGACCAGATCGGCAGGGATGGTCCCGGCCGACGTGCGCACGGCGGACTCCTCGACCTCCTCGAGGACCTCCCCGAGCCGCAAGTTGATCCCCATGGACCGCATGGCCCGGCTGACGAGGGTGCCCATCTCGGGGTCGAGGGCCGGAAGCACCTCGGGACCCTGTTCGACAACGGTGACCGACGAGCCCCGTTGGAGGAACGACTCGGCCAGCTCGAGGCCGATGTAGCCGCTGCCCACCACCACGACGTGCTCCGGCCGGCGGTCGGCAGCATCGGCGAGGAGGTCGCGTGCGTCGGCGAGGGTCTGGACGCCGTGAACGTGGGAGGCGTCGAGGCCCGGGATCGGCGGCCGGCGGGGCACCGCCCCGGTGGCCAGGTGCAGCAGGTCAAAACTGAGCCGGTAGGTGCGGTCATGCGCCATGTTGTAGGCCTCGACGGTGCGAGCGTCGAGGTCGATCCCGGTGGCCTCGTGGCCGGTTCGCACGTCGATGCGCACCTCCCGGAACTTCTCCGGGGGCCGGCTGATCAGGTCCTCGAGGCGGCCCACCTCGCCACCGATCAGATAGGGGATGCCACAGGCCGAGTAGCTCGTCCACGGCCCCTTCTCCAGGGCGACGATCTCCATGTCGGGGTTGCGGCGTCTGGCCACCGACGCGGCGGCCATGCCCGCCCCGTCGCCACCGACCACCACCAGACGTTGTCCCACCGGTGGATCCTAGAGGACGCCAGCCGGTCCTGACCTCACCGCGGCGCCGGTGACGCCCTCGAGCGGGAGGCCCGGCCGCGTCGCGAGTGGCCCGACCGGGGAACTGATCCCTCCATTCCACGCCCCGGTCCGAGAAGGCACCGGGAGCGTGGAACTATGGGGGCCATGGCCGTTCGCGAAGACTGCCGCCATTACCTGGCTCGGAGCACCTCGGGGGGCGACATCATCCAGCGGTGCCGGTTGTCGGTCAACGAGGAAGACCCCTTCGCCTGCCCCAACGGTTGCCTGTTCTTCGAGGACCGCCCCGTGTCGGGCATCGGCTGGGCCCAGGCGCCCAGCCAACCGATGTCCAACACCGCCGACAAGCTGGCCGGACTCCCCCCGGCCAAGCGCAGCCGCCGGCCCAAGCCGCCGAAGCCCAAGCGCAAGCGCTGAGCCACAGCCGGACCGGGCCGCCTGCCCAACAGCAGATCCGACACGGACCTCAGGTGCGGTGGCGCCGCTTGTGCTCGAAGGCCTTGGTCGCGCCCCAGATGATCCCGAGCTCCTGCAGGCCCTCGGCCACCTCCGCCAGCGACGCTGGCGACAGGTCGTAGACGTCGGCGGGGAAGGCCCGCACCGCGAAGTCGTCCCGCACCACCTCGGGACACCCGGCGCTCGCCAGGACCGCAGTCGGGAAGCGCACCGCGGCGCGGACGATGGCCAGCGGCGTGGTGCGCTGATCGTCGATGTCGGCCTCGAGAAGGGCCCGGACCTGCGGGGTCACCTCGGAGCGCGCCTCGGCCCCGGCCTGGGCGGCTGCCGCGGCCACATCGGGAGGACATTGCCCACGCCATGCCGTCATGATCGAGGTGACACAACGAACGACCCATGGCGCCACGGCCTCGTCGATGCCGTCGGCCAGGGCCCGGGCCGGGTCCTCTCCTGCAGCGTCCTCCACAGCCACCATGGTGGCGGGCGCGGCCCCCGGGTGGCCAGCCGGCGGCGGGCCGGCGATCAGCCCGGGTCGTTGTACCAGCTGGCGTACACGGAGACGTTGGTGAGCGTCTGACCGGCGATGGCGTTGAGCGTCTCCCCTGGTGCGACGAAGACGTATTCGACGGTGCCGTTGGCCTCGGTGCCCTGCCACTCCTGGACCAGGGAGGTGTGGGTGCTTCCCGCCTTGCTCCACACCACGTTGCCGACCACCGGGGACCCGAAGCCCGGCGGGGGCGCCGGGCACGTGGTCTGTCCCGGCGCGCTCACCAGGTAGATGGCGACGGTCGCCGGCGACCCGGCATGGCACATCGTCTCCTCGCCGTCGGCCGCGTCGACCGGCAGGAGGGTCGACGAGTCCTCGGGGGTGTCTTCGTAGGTCAGGTGGGGGGTCACCACCCGGGGGCAGGCCAGGCCGGCGCCGAGGGTGTACCAGTTGCCGCCGGCGTTGGTGCAGCCCTCGTTGCTGCCCACCCAGTAGGACCACGCCGCGAGGGAGGCAGCCGGCCCGGTACCGCCGGCATCGGTGCCGGACACGGTCACCGTCGCCGTGGTGAACGTCTTCCCCGCCGGAACAGGGACGCTGATGGGCCGGGTGCCGGGGGCGACGCCTGTCTTCACCGCGGCGCCGTTCACCGCCACCGTGTAGGTCGTGCCCGCCGGGTCGCCCGCACCGGCGGCAAAGGTGAGGTCGACCACGTTGAAGCCGGGCACGAAGCTGAGCTGGGACGGCCTCGCCGTCGGCGCATTCGGCGTGGTGGCCGTGCAGTCCTTCGCCGGGTTGACCGCCGAGAGGGCGCTCCCGCCGCCGGCCCCTGTGGCCTGGACCTGGGCGCAGTAGGCCACGCCCCGAGCCAGGCCCGGCACCGTGATCTGGGAGGAGCCGGCGGCGGCCGTCGCCTTGATCGTCGACCCACCCGCCTGGGGGGTGACCAGCACCACATACCCGGTTGGTGGGGTGCCCGACCCCGCCTGCCAGCGCACGCCGAGCGTTCCCGGACCGGCGGTCACGCCCAGAACCGACGGCGCGCCCGGCGCCGACGGCAGGGTGGTCGTCGGGGCGGCAACGACCGGCGCCGGCGTCGGAGTCGCCGCGGGCGGACTCGCCGCGGGCGGGCTCGCCACGGGCGGGCTCGGCAGGAGCGGGGCGACGGTGGCCGGGAGGCCGAGGGGGGCGCCGGCCAGGGCCGGACCGGGAACCGGTGGTCCGAGCGGCCCACGGGCGGCGTTGCCGGCGGGGGCCCCGGGGGCGGCCGGTGCCCGCGCCACCTGGTACTTGGCGATGTCGGTCACGTGACCCGAGGCGTCGACCACGGCCGCCGACGGCGACCCGTCATTGTTCACGAAGACCAGGTTGTCGTGGGCCACCAGCTGATCCGAGCCGGGAGGCACGGCCACCGGACCGATCGGGTGGAGGGGGTTGAGGCCGACCAGGTCGAGCTGATGCGAACCGGCGTCGAGCAGATACACCTGGTCGTTGGCGATCACCGCCTGGGTGGCCGCCCCGTAGCTGGCGTGGCTGAGCGACGACGACGTGCCCGACGGGGTCTGGATGTCGGTCAGCGTCGTCCCCGACACCACCACCAGATCCGGGCTGGCGGGAGCCGACGCGACGACCGGCGGCGGGGCGCTGAGTGCCACCTGGCCGACGCGTACTGGCGGGAGGCTGGGATCGCTCAGCGACAGCACCTCACCGGCCTGAGGGTCGATGGCCCATGTCCCGTTGGCGGTCACCACGAGCTGGAGCCGGTCACCGGGCTGGCCCACCGGGATCTGGTGGATGGCGCCGTCCGCGGGGCTGACCTGGTCGACGACGCCCTTGTCCGGCAGCGCCGCCCACAGCGTGCCGGAGGCGTCGCTCACCGCCGAGCCGACCAGCCCTCCCAGCGGTATCTGCACGCCCACCGGAGTCAAAGAGCCAGGGTTGAGCTGCTGGAGGACCCCCGACGAGGCGTCGATCACCCAGGTCACCGAACCGCTGGAGTTCACCCGCAACGCCGAGGACTGCCCCGGCACCTGGCGGAATCCCGTCACTCCCAGCGTGTCATCGCCCACCCGGGTCAGCCGCCCGGTCCTGGTGTCGAGCATGTAGGCCCCGTCCGGCCGCTGGACCACGGTGAACGGATCGCCGGGCGAGCTCACCGGCACGGGAGGATCGGTCCGCTTGGCGTACCCGTTGACGTGGGTCACGGTGCCGGTCACCTTGTTGGCCAGCCAGGCGTCACCCTGCAGCAGCTGGAGGGCCGCGGCGCGCTCGCGGGTGCCGGTGAGGGTCGCCACCGTCAACCCTGCGACCAGGAGGAACACCCCCAGGACCGCCACCCACTGCCGCCTCTTCAGCACACGGCGACGGTACTCCAGAAGGGCAGCGTCGACGTTGGGGAGAGCTCCCCAATCCCCGACCCGCCCAAACGCCCGTCAGCGGGCGGACTGCACGCCATAGGTCGCCGGCGGGGACCATGCTGGTGGCAATGCGACCGTTCGGCCAGCCCCGCCCGTCCCCCGACCGCCCCGGCCCGGGCCAGGAGTCGGTGTGGGACTACCCCCGCCCGCCCCGCCTGGAGCCCGAGCCTCGCCGCATCCGGGTGGTGCTGGGCGCCATGGTCGTGGCCGACACCACCGCCGCCTACCGGGTCCTCGAGACCAGCCACCCGCCGACCTATTACCTGCCGCCTGCCGACATCGCCCCTGGCGTCCTCGAGGAGGCGACCGCATCGAGCTTCTGCGAGTGGAAGGGGCAGGCCCGGTACTGGACCGTCCGGGCCGGCGACGCCGTGGCCCCGGCCGCGGCCTGGTCCTACCCCGACCCCACTCCCGGGTTCGTGGACCTGCGGGACCACGTCGCCTTCTACGCCCCCGCCATGGGGCTCTGCGAGGTCGGCGACGAGGCCGCCGAGCCCCAACCGGGCGGGTTCTACGGCGGTTGGGTGACCTCGTGGGTGATCGGCCCGTTCAAGGGCGAGCCCGGCACCATGGGCTGGTAGCCGACCAACGACCCGCTCGACGCCCCGGCCGTAGCGGGGAAACGCTACTCGTCGTCAGGGAGGTCGCCGTCGCGGCTGCGGTCCCAGCCCGATGGGCGGGGCATCTGGGTCCTGGGGCTGGCGTCGACGGGCGCCGAGGAACGGTGCCGGGGTGTCGCCCGCTGGAGCTGGGGCAGGAGGGCGTCGGGAACCAGGCCCGCGAAGTACAAGATGTTGTAGACGGCGCAGACGACGAGAACGACGAGGCCGACCGGACGGCCTACATCGAGCCAGGCACCCTCGCTGATCGCCCCGGTGAAACAGACGACGGCGACACCGGGCCCGAAGACCATGGCCACGAACGAACACACCCCGGGAAAACCCCGCCGGCGCTCGACCCCCCAGGTGCCGCGGTGAAAGCCCTTCCATCCGGCCCACAGGCCTAACAGGCCGGCGGGCACACCGATCACAGCGTAGGAGCCGGGCAGTGGCGCGGCGGCGGCCACAACGGAGCTGGCGAGCGGCGACATCATGAGCCGGGTGGCGGCGAGGCCGGCGGCACCGTGCCGGGGGGCCCGGCCACGCCCGCATCGTATTCGAGCTGCTGGCGGCCCTTGGCGGCGTCCGCCTGGATCTGGGCCTGCCGGGCCGGGTTGTTGTTGGAATCAGCCGAGGCCTGGTTCTCGGCGTTCATCCGCGTCTGTGCCATCTCCTGGGTGGTGACGTTGCTGGCGCTGATGCGCTGGGCGACGCTCGGACCGGGGACGAGATGGTCGAACACCGCGCCGGCGCCCAACGATGCGAGGGTGCCGAGGGCCAGGCCGGCCAACGGTGCGGCCGGCCCCAGGGCGGGGACGGTGAGCGCCGTACCGACCGCGAAGCCGCCCTCGAAGCTGACGGCGTCGGTTACGCCACGCCCGAGGGATTGGAGGACCTTGGTGCCTTCGGGCAGGCCCTCGTCCTTGTCCCATTGGCCGGCGAAGCCGGCGGCGAAGGAGACCGCCGACCCGAGCACCTTGTCCAGGTCGTTGAAGGCGCCGGCCTGTTCGGTCAGGGAGCTGACCGGCGTGTGGGTCAGCACCCCTTCGGTCTGGAGCCCCTTCTGCCAAACTTCTCCTGCCGTCTTGAGGGGCCCGTTGGACAGGTCCGCTCCACTGAGGCCCTTGCTCACCTCGCTCAGCCACTGGGAGGCCAGGTTCGTGTGGGCCCAGTCGATCTCACCGGAGGATGCCACGCCCAGGTAGGGCTCGGAGGCGAAGCGGGCTGGCAGGCCGGCGATGACCTGAGTGTCGGGGAGGGTCATCACTGCGTCCTGGTTGACGCCGCCCATCCCGGTGTAGAGGGGGATGGCATCGGCGAGCAGAAACGTGGCTGCCACCCCCCGGGTCCAGTCACCGAGGTCGTGGAGGGCGATGCCCCATCCCCCCAGGCCGACCGGCGCGCCCGACAGGTCGACCGTGTAGTCATGGTCGCAGGAGGACAGGTAGCGGTCGACGGCGCTGTGAAGGGCGTTGATGCGCGGCGACATGCCTTCGGCGATGCCGACCAGGATGGCGGCGAAATCCACCAACCGATCGGGTCGGCATGAGGAGGATGACCCGCCGGCGGTCACGGCCCCACCACCGCCCGAGAAAAGGTCGCTCCTCATGGCTGGGGTGTCGCCGTCGGGGTGCCCACCGGGGTCGCTGTCGGCTGGTTCTGTGCGTTCTGTTGGGCAATGAGCTGGTTGGCTGCCTGCGCCTCGAGGGCCAGCGCCTCCACGCGGGCCGCCTGGTCCAGGAACAATTGGGCCTGGGAGACGGCACTGGCGATCTCGGTGGCACACTCGGTGTCAAAGGTGCTCCGGAACGTTCCGCCCCAGTTGTCGACGGTGTAGGCGAGCTTGGCTTGCATCAAGGCCACGCCCTCGAGCAGCGAGCTGGCGGCCTGCTGGAGCTCGCCCGCCAAGGCAGCTGCGTTCCCCTGATCGAACCCGATCGGACTGAGCATGACGAAGTCTTGTCTCCTATGCCGATGCCATCTGGTGGTGGACGATACCCGTGAGCTGGCACAGCCGAGCCCACACCTCTGTGGCCCGGCACGCGGCCAGGACGGCGCCGCCTTGGACCTGGTCGGGGTCGTTCATGGCGTAGCCTCCCCGGCCGTCGGTCTGGATGACCAGGACGGTCTCCCAGTGCCCGGCCCAGAGACGGATCTGGAAGGTCATGGGCGCCTCGGCATCGAGCTTGTGTCGCTGGCAGCCGCTGTCTCCCGATCCAACACCGATGATCTGCGCCACGATGCGCCCGATTGACCCGGGGCGCTCGTGGGCCCAGACCGGTTGGCCCGAAGCCGTCGGGAACCCGCAGGCCAAGAGGCCCTCAGCGCTGACACGGGCCCGGGCCGTGTCCAAGCGGGTTCCCACCAATCGGTCGACCGCGACCTGCACCGCCGGCCCCCCGCCCATGCACAAAGGGGGCCTCGGAGCCCGGCCCGCCACCTGCCGTCGATGACCAACCCGGTGTCGTCGAGCGCCACTCTCGCTGCCTCGGGGGGCACGGCCTGGTCGCTGGCGGCCAACAGGACGTCCGACTGCCGGGGCGTCACCTCCCACCGGCACGTGGTCGACGGTGCGGCCGCCGGGGTGGCGTCTTCGTCGACGGGCCCCGGACGGTCGGTGTCCAGGGGTCGCCGAACGCCAGGGACGATCACCTCAGAGGCCACGATCCCTTGCAGAGCTGCGCCCAGGTGGGCCCACTCGGCATCGACGGCGCTCGCCCATCCGCACAGAAGCCATGCTCCAGGGCTGCCCCGGCCGGTGGCGGCGGCCGGTTCCAACCGGTAGCGCTGGGCCGTGGTCGCCCCGCCAGGGCCGACTTGGTCGTGGGCGACCACCAACCAGTACTCGTTGTCCCGGGCCACCTCGTCGATGACGATGGCGTCGGGGACGGCGCCCACCGCTGCGCTTCGGCAGGCGGACCGCAACCGCTCCCAGGCCCCAGGGTCGGCAAGGCTCACGTCGGTCGGCCCAACCGTGGCCGCGGCCAGCGGCGGTACCTTCCCCGACCAGGGTGAGGGCCGGGCCAGCAGGGAGACGCCTGGGGGCGGGGTCAGGATCTGCCAGCCGCTCGGAAGGACCCAGCCGGCCGGCGGCGCAGTCTGGGTCTCACCCCTGATGGCACCTGCCATTCCGTCCACAGTCTGAACGGTATCGGCTGGTTGCCCGCCTGGAGACAGGGAGGGGTCCCCAACTCGGTCGGTCGCCATCGCCCATTCCTCGCCCCCTCAGTGCGGGCGGGGCCCAGCCACCACCTCGAACGGCTCGGTGACGCCGGCGATGGGCGCCAGGCGACCGTGGTGATCGACCCGGTCACCGTGGTAGCGGATGCGGTAGCGACCGGCCGGGGTGGTGGGCGGGATGTCCCAGGTGGCGGTGATGCGCGACCCGTGCCGGCCGGCCCGGCTCCAGCGGAACTTCGTCGACCAGTCGCCGTCGTCGGCCACCGTCCGCCACCCTCCCCCATGGGCGTGCTGGACCGAGACAAAGGTGCCACCCCGGCGCAGCTCATTGCCCGGATGGGCCCCCACGAAGGTCACCAGGACCTGCTCCCCCGAGGCGTAACGGTCCCGGGGTGTGGCCACCACCGAGCCGAACCCGTGGCCGGGGGGTGCCTCGTCGGCGCCCGAGCGGCGCCGGGTGCGCCGCCTGCGCCCCGACAGGTCCGGTGGGGACACCCCGATCGGCATGGCGACGCCGTCGGCCATGGCCCGGGCCAGCTCGGAGACGACCTGGAGGAACGCCCCCAGCTCCCAGCGCCCGAACAGGGTGCTGCCCCCCTCGTAGCGCTGGGCGTCGTACTCCTCGGGGGTGGTGACGTAGTGGATGTAGGCGTTGGCGTAACCGGCGACGAGCACGTCGGCGACGTCGGCGCCGACGATGGCCGCCACCGCCCGGCGCAGGCGCAACCCGGCGACGATGGTGACCTCGCCGGGGATGGCGATCAGGTAGAGAGGGCCGATGCGCAGCAACTGGACGGGGACCCGTTCTTGGACCAGGGGCACCAGCGACGAGTTCAGGGGACTGCCGGGCAGGGCCACGCTCTTGGGGTGTTGGGCGTCGCGCAGGCGGGGTGAGAGCCGGTACAGGACCCGGTTGGAGAGGGCCTCCCACAGCGGGTTGTGGCCGTAGCCCTGACGGAACCCCTTGAAGCCGGGGCCCTCCTCGGTGCCGGCGAAGGCCGCCGCCCCCGCCGCCGGCCGGCCCGTGCGATGGGGGCGACCATCGCCGGTGAACTCGGGCGTCACGACGGTGTCGGCCAGGTTCATCCAGGTCATCCGGCAATCGATCGCGCCGCCGATCTCGGCGCCGACCAGGTCGGTCGCGGCCGCGTACTGGCGGTGACCGATGATGCGGGTGTTCTCGAACTCGTCCCCGGTCGGGCCCGAACCGGGCGCCAGGTTGAGGTTGGGGGACATGTCGCCGCTGTTGGTCTGGGCGAAGGCGGCCACCAGCGAGGGCCCCCCGGCCAGGTAGTCGACCCCTTCGACCAGGCGTTCCCAGTGGTAGGCGGCATAGCCCTTGTTGTCCCCGCTGATGAGGGTGTTGCGGTTGGTCATGGAGGTGCCATGGGTGGCGAACCAGTTGATGGCCCCGACCGTCCGGCCGTCGCGCTCGATGCGCAGGAGGGTCGTCTGGGCATCGACGGCGTCGGGGAAGAAGGCCCGCTCCTCGGCCGGATTCCGCTCGAAGGCGGGGCGCGACCGGTTGACGCTGGCGTCGCTCAGCCGGCCCCGGGCGAGGGTCAGGGTGGCGGGGGCCAGGTCGTCATGGGCCCGCCGGGCGGCTTCGACGATGCCGTCGACGATGGCGGCGAACGTCTTGGGGTGGTACCCGCTCAGGAGGTAGAGGAGATGATGGGAATAGCCTCCCGGTCCGCAGTGGGTGTGGGTGGCGGTGAGGGTCACGTTGGCCGCGGTGTACACCTCGCCGTAGCTGGCCGCCAGCCGGGCCATGACCTCCCGGTGGACGCTGTCGAAGATCATCGGGAGGTCATTCACCACCATGAGCAGGCGCGCACCGGTGGTGGCATCAACGAAGACGAAAGCCCTCGACCGCAGCCTCAGGTGGATGCCGGTGGCCCGCTGATCGGACTTTCCATACCCGAGCAGCTCCACCTCGACCGATTCGCCCGTGATATCGGCGATGCCTCGGCCCACCAGATATCCGTCGCTCATCCCCCCATCCTGGCAGCCCCCGGTCCGTCGTCATCAATGACGTAGCGGGGTCCGGGACCGCGCTGGCCGGCGCTGTCGTCGGGGTTGAGCAGGCCGCAGGACTTGAGCGACAGGCAGCCGCAGCCGATGCAACCGTCGAGGCGGTCGCGGAGCCGTTCGAGCATGGCGATGTGGGCGTCGAGACGGGGCCGCCACTCGGTGGAGAGCCGATGCCAGTCCCGATGGCTTGGCGTCCGGTTGTCGGGGAGGGAGGCCAGGGCGGCCCGGATGTCGTCGAGGGAGAGGCCGACCTGTTGGGCGACGCGCACGAACGAGACCCGGCGGATGGTCTCACGGGCATAGCGACGCTGGCCTCCGTCGGACCGGAAGGCGTCAATGAGCCCCTCCCGCTCGTAGTAGCGCAAGGCGGAGGTGGCCACGCCGGTTCGCTCGCTCATCTCACCGATCGTCAGCTCAGAAAGCACGATCGGCAGCCTAGGCGAGAAGTCCTTGACTTGAAGTTAACTTCAACAAATAGGGTGTTCGCCATGTCCCAATCACCCCTCAGTCTCGCCGTGATCGTCGGCAGCACCAGCCCCCCGGCCTGAGTGGCACCCCCCTCAGGCCTGGCGGCTCCGGGCCCCGGCGCAGTCCTCGGCGTCGCTCTCGAGGGCGACGAGAAGGGTGCGCAGGTCGGCCAGCATGCGCTCCTGGGTGGCGCGGTCGAGCGACCCGAACGCCCGCTGGTCGGCCTGGATCTTGGTGGCGATCATCTGATCCGAGCGGGCCAGGCCGGCCTCGGTGAGGCTGACGATCACCTGGCGACGGTCCGTGGGATCGACGTCGCGGCGGACCAGGCCCCGCTCCTCGAGGCGTCCCACCCGGTTGGTGACCGCCCCCGCCGTGACCTGCGATTCGCGGGACAGGTCCCCGATGCTGCAGCAGTGCCCGGCCGCCTTGCGCAGGGGCAGGAGGACCTCGAACTCCCACTGCTCCATGTCGATGGCCGCCAGCTCCACGCGCAGGGCCCGGTCGAGGTGGTGGTAGATCCGCCGGATCCGGACCGCCAAACCCTTGGTCGTCATGTCGACGCCGGGGTTCTCCTGGCACCAGTAGTCGACGATGTCGTCGACCTGGTCCCGTGCCGTCGCCGTGTCCTTCATGGGCGCATCGTACGTCCTCGTCAGGAAAATCGGTTGCCGTACCTCTCAACGTTCGATATCTTGACATTAAATGTTTCAGTGTTCAAGTAGCTCGGGAAGGGTCTTCTCATGACTTCCACGGTTCTCCCCCCTCCTCGCCTCGGGGCCGGCCGCCGCATCCCCACCTGGGCCGTGCTGGCCATCTGCTGCATGGCCCAGTTCATGGTCGTGCTCGATGTGTCCATCGTCAACGTGGCCCTGCCCCAGATGCGCCATGACCTGCACCTGACCGTCGCCGGCCAGCAGTGGGTCGTCAACGCCTACACCCTGACCTTCGCCGGGTTCCTCCTCCTCGGCGGCCGGGCCGCCGACCTGTTCGGGCGCCGGCGGGTGTTCATGGTGGGGCTGGGCGTGTTCACGTTCTGCAGCCTGATCGGCGGCCTGGCCGCCAGCGGCGGGATGCTCATCGGCGCCCGGGCCGCCCAGGGCATCGGGGGGGCCATCCTGGCCCCGGCCACCCTCAGCCTGCTCACCACCCGCTTCACCGAGGCCGACGAGCGGCGCAAGGCCCTCGGGGCCTGGTCCGCCACCGCCGCCAGCGGGGCCGCCATCGGCGTCCTGCTGGGCGGGGTCCTCACCAGCGTCCTCGACTGGCGGTGGGTGCTGTTCGTCAACGTCCCCATCGGCGCCGCCCTCCTCATCGGCGCCGCCGTGGCCCTCACCGAGTCCAAGGGTGACGGCGTCAAGCGCAGCCTGGACCTGCCCGGCGCGGTCACGGTCACCGCCGGCCTGGCCCTGACCGTGTATGCCATCGTCGGCACCGACACCCACCCGTGGGGCTCCACCCAGACATTGGTGACCCTCGCCCTGGGCCTGGCCCTCCTGGCCACGTTCATCGTCATCGAGGCCCGGATCGCCACCGAACCGCTGGTGCCCCTCGGCGTCTTCCGCCGCCGTTCGCTGTCCGCGGCCAACGGGATCGGGGTGACCATCGGGGCGGCCCTCTTCGGGACCTATTTCTTCCTGGCTCTGTTCCTCCAGCAGATCGACGGTTACAGCCCGCTGGTCAACGGCCTGGCCACCCTGCCCTCGGCCCTCGGGACCTTGGCCGCCACCCGGGTCGGCACCCGGTTGGTGAGGACCCTCGGGCCCCGCCGCCAGCTCGTCATCGGCCCCCTGGTGGCCGCCGGTGGGCTGTTCTGGCTGGCCAACCTCCACCCCGGGCAGGGGTATGCGGCCCACATCCTGGCACCCGTGGTGCTGATCGGCGTCGGCTTCGGGCTCTCGTTCGTCCCCATGGTCCTGGCCGCCACCACCGGCCTCCCGCCCCACCAGGCCGGCCTGGCGTCGGGGCTGATCAACACCACTCGCCAGATCGGCGGGGCCGTCGGTCTGGCCGCCCTCGCCACCGTGGCCACCAACCTCGCCTCCCACCATGGGTCGGGGGCGGTTGCCACCCGGGCCGCCCTGGCACACGGCTACGACCGGGCGTTCCTGCTCTCCGCAGCCGTGCTGGTCGTCGGCGCCGCGGTGGCCGTGCTGCTCCCCCGCCAGCCGCCACCCGTCCCGGCGCCCGCCACTGCGCCCGCCTCCGGCGACGACCTGGTCACGGTCGGCACCCCCGGCGATCAGCCCCTGGTGGCCGTCGAGCCCTGAGTCCCGCCCGCTGCCTGGCGCCTTCCCCCCGGGGCGCCGGCGGGCCCTTTCTCTTCAACTGGCCGGCACGTAGTGCTTGGGGTCCTGGCGTTCATCCATCGGCGGCAGGAACACCGCCGGCGTCTCCACCAGCGGCTCGCTCATCGGGATCTGACCCCGAGCCCGGCGCCAGCCCGCCCTCGCCCGCGGGTGGTAGCGCAAGGGTGGGGGCACGAACCGCCACGCCAGGCTGGTCGCCCGGCCTGCGGTGTCGAACAGGAGCTGGTCGGTAGCGGTCCACCGGTAACCCATGCGCTCTCGGACCGGCTGGGGGTACAGGCCGACCGTGAGCCAGACGGCGCTGCGGGTCACCGGGATGCGCACGAGGGCCCACAGGGGGTCGGGCAGGAGGCCGAGCATCGGGGGCTTTTCGATGTGGGCGATGTCGAGGACGTCCCGGGCCGCTTTGGTGTCCTCCAGGACGTCGGCGCACATGTGGTCCCAGTACTCGCAGAAGCTGGCCCAGTCCGGTGGGGCAGCCCGGGCGCTGACACCGTAGAGGCGATACCACTGCAGGGCCTCGGCGTACAGGATCTCCTTGTCGGCGCCGCTCAGGGGGCTGGCGAAGTGATCGGTGAGGAGCACGGAGACCATGAGGAACGTGGCGTGGGCCCAGAACCACGTCTCGGGGTCGAGGGCGTGGTAACGCCGGCCCTGGGCGTCGATGCCCCCGATGCCGCGGTGGTAGCCGCGCACGGCCCTGGCCGTCTCCTCCGCTCGAGGGCCGTCGTAGACCACCCCGAGGATCGGGTAGACGGAGCGAAACAGCCGCTCCCACCGCTCGTCGAAGAAGCCCGAGTGCTCTTCCACCCCGGCGGCCAGACCGGGGTGCATGTTCTGCATCGAACCGGCCCACAGGGCCAGGAGGAAGGTCCGCGTGTCGCCGAAGTACCGCCAGGTCAGAGAGTCGGGGCCGAGAGGATGAGGTGAGGACATCTGTCATCAGCCTAATGTTGATGACACTCGTCGTCAACCCCTTGTGCGATGCTGGCGGCATGGGCTGGGCCGGGACCACCCTCGATGCCCGGCGCCACGAGCGCCGTCGGCGGCTCCTCGAGGTCGGACTCGACCTGCTCGGCGGCGAGGGGTCGGCGGCGGTGACGGTCCGCGCCGTCTGCCGTCACGCCAAGCTCACCGACCGCTACTTCTACGAGAACTTCGCCGATCGCCACGAGCTGATGCTTACCGTGTTCGACCAAGTCGCCGCCGAGGCCCGCGACGCCCTGGTCGCCGCCACCGCCGTGGTCGCCACCACCGAGGTCGGCGTCCCCGCTCCCCCGGACCGCCTGGCCCGCAGGGCGGTGGAACGGTTCCTGGCCGTGCTGGTCGATGATCCCCGCAAGGGCCGGGTGCTGTTGCTCGAGCCCCTCACCGATGCCACCCTGAGCCGGCGGGCGGTGGAGGTACTGCCCCTCTTCGCGGCCCTGGTGCGCTCCCAGCTGGGGGCGACGACGACGGCCCTGGATGCGGAGATGACCGCGACGGCGCTCATCGGGGCCCTGGCCAACCTGTTCGGCCGGTGGTTGGAGGGGGACCTGCAGGCCAGCCGCCAGGAGGTGACCGATTTCGGGGTCCACCTGCTCACCAACCTGGCGATGCCACCCCGGGGCTGAGCCCGCTTCAGAAGGAGGCGACCACGTGATCCAGGGCCGGCGGCAGGTGGTTGGTGGTGCACGTGACCGTGAGGTGACCGGGTGACAGGCTGGCGGCGCCGATGCAGGGCACCAGGTTGGTGAGCGGGATGGTGACCGAGATCGCCGGCAGGGGGGCGACCTGGATGTCGATGCGATTGTTGACCACGGCCAGATGGGCCGGGGCCTGGACGCCGGCCAGGCCGACGGTGCCGGCACCGATGGTGACCGGGAGCCCGATCTGGTGGTCGAGCGACGCTTGGGAGATCTGGGCGGTGATGTCGGCCTCCCGGATGGACTCGAGCTGGACCTTGCCCTGCAGCAGCTGACTCCGGGCCACCCGGACGTCGTGGACGACCACGTCGACCCTGTCGAGGGCCACGGGACCAGCCTCCACGCCGGTCACATGGGCGGTCAACGTGGGGACCTGGCCCGAGGCGGCCAGGCGGCCGACGAACGGGAACGACGAGATGCTCACCTCGGCGTGCGATCCCGGCACCTGGTCGTCGATCTGGGTGGCGATGGCGCTCTCCACATGGTGGCGGACGACCACGTCGGCGATGCTGGCGGCCACCACGATCACGGCCAGGATGAGGACCGCGACGATCAGTTTGCGCACGGACCGCTCACACCCCGGGTCATCGGGCCGGGGGCGAGGACGTCGTTCAGGTTGCCGGAGCGAAATCCTTCGAGGTCGAGGGTCACGTACCGGTACCCGGCGTCCTTGACCGCCCTGACCACCGCCGCCCGGGCCTCCAGGGCCGCCGCCAGGTCGGCGGGATCGACCTCGATGCGGGCCAAGTCCCCGTAGTGGCGGACCCGGACCTGGGCGAAGCCGAGGGCACGCAGGCCGTCCTCGGCGGCAGCCACCCGGCTGAGCGTGCCCAGCGTGACGGGCGTGCCGTAGGGCAGCCGGGAGGCCAGGCACGCGGCGGCCGGCTTGTCCCACACCTCCAGGCCGAGGAGGCGGGCCGCGCCGCGGACGTGGGCCTTGGTGAAGCCGGCGTCGACCAGGGGGAACACCGCCCCGGCTTCGGCCGCGGCTCGTTGACCGGGGCGGTGGTCGCCGAGGTCGTCGACGTTGACGCCGAGGGCGACGGTGGCATCCTCGGCGGCGGCCAGGGGCGCCAGGCCGTCCATCAGCGCCGACTTGCAATGGAAGCACCGGTCGGCTCCGTTGGCCACGTACTCGGGGCGGTTGGCCTCGTCGGTCTCTACGCCGACCCAGCGGATGCCTCGGTCGGCCGCCCAGGTCCGGGCCGATTCCAGCTCGCTGGGGGCCAGAGAGGCGGAGACGGCGGTGGCGGCCACCACCCGTTCGGGCCCGAGCGTGTCGTGGGCGACGAAGGTCAGCAGCGCCGAGTCGACGCCACCGCTGAAGGCCACCACCAGCCGGTCGAGCTCACGGAGTCGTTGGCGCAGGGCCTCGAGCGAGCCCGGCGCGCTCACGGAGCGGGCGAACGGGCGCCGACGAGGCTCAGCACCTCGGTGATGTCGTCGACAATCCCGGCGTAGAACGGCCCGAACTCGGCGTACTTGGTGGACGCCTCGTCGAAGCGCATGGTGTAGACGGTTTCCTTCAGGTCGTCGGGGTGCTCGCCGAAGAGGGTGACGCCCCACTCGTAGTCGTCGAGACCCGTCGAACCGGTGATGACCTGGAGGATGCGCCCGGCGAAGCGCCGGCCGGACTTGCCGTGGTCCATCATCAGCGCCTTGCGGGCGTCGTAGTCCAGGCCGTACCAGTTGTCGGATTCGCCCCGCCGCTTGGACATGGGATAGAAGCACACGGCCCGCTTGCCGACCGGGGGCAGCCGGGGGTGGAGGCGGATGTCGCGCTGCTCTTCGGGCATCTCCTGGGCGTACTCGGAGATCTCGGTGAGCGACAGGTAGGAGTCGACGACGTCGAGCCCGGCCCGCTGCAGGTCGGCCTGCAGGTGGCGCAGGCGAACCCAGTCCTCCCCCAGGGCCATGATCCCCAGGTCGGCCTTGTGACCGAACACCGAGAAGACGACGATCTGCTGACCGTCGCCGGTCCCCTCCTTGACGGCAGTCTCGATGGCATCGGGATCGACGCCATCGGTCAGCTTGCAGAACAGGTGGACGACTCCCCATCCGACCGACGGGCTCAGGGTCTCGGGCATGCACCCACTGTAGGAGCCCCGGTACAGCACGGCGGCCCGGCCCCCAAAGGGACCGGGCCACCGCCAATCGACCAAGAAAGAGAAGGGGGTAGAGGTCCTCCACGCCCCCACCGGGAATGCCGCCCCCACCGTCCTCTTCGGACTTGTCCACGATGAGGG
>JBPCNZ010000062.1:0-8499 GCA_051000755.1 Acidimicrobiales bacterium
CCAACGACGACTTCGAGACATACTGGAAATGGCACCTCGACAAAGAACTACAACGCACCCACCAGTCCCGATACGCAAACGGTGCCCTCCCAATCGCCGCGTAGCTCACTCCTGGAGCGCCGCACCCTTTTGAGTTGTTGGGGCGCGGAGCCCGCCAGGTCGTTCAGCGTCTTGGCGTCCTTCTGCAGGGTCGCCTTGGGTGGGGCGTTCCCGCCGAGGTCACCGGAGATGGTCTTGCTGGCGTTGTTGAGGTTGGTGCAGAAGTCCTTGGCGCTGGTCGCCGACGAACCGCCACAAGCGGCCATCGATGCACCCACGACCACCACGGCTCCAGCCATCGCCATCCGCCGTCTGCAGCCTTGCACCGTCACGCCGTCTCCTTTCCTGTCCACGCCGCCCGTCCGGGGGGCGGCCTCAACGTAGCCCAGGGCATCCCGGCCCGGG
Organism: Acidimicrobiales bacterium; assembly: GCA_051000755.1. Lineage (GTDB taxonomy): Bacteria > Actinomycetota > Acidimicrobiia > Acidimicrobiales > Palsa-688 > JALZAH01. The sequence goes on from JBPCNZ010000062.1 coordinate 445, forward strand.
ACGGATCAGTTCGGGTGGGGAGGTCCACTCGGTCCCGGGTGGCGGTCGAGGAACGAGTAGACGTCGGTCATGTCCACCCCCGGAAAGGCACTGAACGCCACGGTGTCGGTGGGCAGGCCGGACACGAAGTGGCTGTGGTCGCGCGCCGAGGGCCATGCCACCCCCTCCCATCGCCGGACGGCGGCCGGCGGCGGCTGGCGGCAGCAGGTGGGGTCGGGGCAGCGTGACGTGGCCCGGCGGGTGGTGCCCGAGCCGCGGAACCACCGGGCGTGCTCCTCGGTGGTGCCGACGGTGACGGCGTCGCCCCGCCCGCCCTCCACCTCGATGTGGGTCACGCACCAGTAGGTCCCCGCCGCCGTGGACGTGTACTGGTAGTGCAGCGAGTAGGAGTCCTCGGACTCGAACGCCTGACGGGCGCTCCACCACCGGCAGACCCGCTGGCCTTCGATGGTCCCGTCGGCGTCGCCCGGCAACAGCACCCCGTCGTTCTCGTAGGCCTTCCACAGCAGGCCCTCGGGATCGGAGCGTTGAAAATGTATGGGAATGTCGAAATGCCGCGTGATCAGGTTCGTCAGGCGGTGGGCCGCCATCTCGTAGGAGATGTAGAACACCTCGTTGAGGTCCTCCACGGAGATATCGCCCTTGTCCTTGGCGTCGCCCAGCACCGAGACGACCGCCTTCTCGGGGGCGAGGAGGGCGCCGGCGAAGTAGTTGGCCTCCACCCGCTGACCGACGTAGTCCTCGAAGTCGACCGGGTCGTGATGGCCCAGGGCGAAATGGCCGAGGGTCTGGGCGATCACCGACCGGGCCGTGCGGTTGCTGGCGTTGTTGCGCTGGGGGACGTAGATGATCCGGTTGCGGGTGTCACTGATGCTGCGGGCCGACGCCGGCAGGTCCTGGACCCGGGCCAGGGTGAAGCCGAACCAGGCGGCCAGATCGGTCAGGTTGCGCTCCGAGACCGTCCCCGGGCCGTGGTAGCCGACGGCCTCCAGGGCGGCGCCGGTGAGCTTCTCGATCTCCTCGAAGTAGTTGTCCCGCTTGCGCATCTCCTTGCGCATGGCGGCGTTGGCCTGCCGGGCCCCGCTCGGCGCCGAGGTGACCATCGGGGGGCGGTCCTCGAGCAGCTTGACCCGTTCGAACAGCCCGACGAGGTGCTCGAGCACGGCATCGTCGAGGCGGGCCGAGGGTCGCACATAGGGCAGGCGGAGAGATTGGTAGAGAGGATCCTCCTGGGCCTCGGCCAGGGCCACCTCCAGCTCGGCCCGCCGGTTGGGCGGGGTGGAGTCGAGCAGGTCTCTCGGGTCGCACCCGAGGGCGCCGGCCAGGTCGTGGATGGTCGACAGCCTGGGCTCGCGATGGCCATTCTCCACCTGGGAGAGATACGAGGAGGGCCGTCCCACCTTCCGGCCCAAGGCATCGAGGGTCAGGTTCTGCTCCCGGCGGAGGTGCCGGAGGCGCTGACCGAAGACCCGCAGATCGAGGGGGAACGAACCTTGTGCACTCACCATGACTGAAACTTTCTCACTTCTTTGCGTTTAAGGCAACCATCTTGAACTTTAGTTCGACAAGATGGCCAACCTTTCTCCATAATGGCTCTCTGTCCTGCTGTGATGACTCCTGTCTGTGAGGTCCGTGTGAGCGACACCAACGACAACGTGACCATCACCACCTCCCATCCTGACGCCGATGTCGTCCTGACCCCGGAGGCGGTGGCCTTCGTCGCCGGCCTGCACCGGCGGTTCGGGCCTCGCCGGGCCCAGCTGCTCGAGGCCCGGGCCGAGCGCCAGGCCCGTTTCGACGGTGGCGAGCGACCCGACTTCCTGGGTGACACTGCGGAGATCCGGACCCTCGAGTGGCAGGTGCCCGAGGCGCCCAAGGCCCTGGCCGACCGCCGGGTGGAGATCACCGGGCCGACCGAGCGCAAGATGATGATCAACGCCCTCAACTCCGGGGCCACGGTGTTCATGGCCGACCTGGAGGACGCCAACTCGCCCACGTGGGACAACATGGTGGGCGGTCAGGCCAACCTGATGGATGCGGTGCGGGGCACCATCGCCATCACCGGCGGGGATGCGTCGGGCGGCAAGGAGTACCGCCTCGGCCAAGATCCGGCCACCCTGGTCGTCCGCCCCCGCGGCTGGCACCTCACCGAGCGCCACCTGACCGTCGACGGCGAGCCCGTCTCCGCCAGCCTCTTCGACTTCGGTCTGTACGTTTTCCACAACGGCCGCGAGTCCCTCGAGCGCGACTTCGGGCCCTACTACTACCTGGCCAAGTTGGAGAGCCACCTCGAGGCCCGCCTGTGGAACGACGTGATGACCGCCGCCGAGGAGCAGCTCGGCCTCGAGCACGGGTCGATCCGGGCCACCGTGCTCATCGAGACCATCACCGCCGCCTTCGAGATGGACGAGATCCTCTACGAGCTGCGCGACCACATCACCGGGCTCAATGCCGGTCGCTGGGATTACATCTTCTCGGTGGCCAAGCGCTTCGCTCAGGACCCCGCCTTCGTGCTGCCCGATCGGTCGCTGGTCACCATGACCTCGCCATTCATGCGGGCCTACAGCGAGCTGCTGGTCAAGACCTGCCACCGCCGGGGCGCCCATGCCATCGGAGGCATGGCCGCCTTCATCCCCAACAGCCGCAAGCCCGAGGTCACCGAGGCCGCCCTGACCAAGGTCGCCGAGGACAAGAAGCGCGAGGCCGGTGACGGGTTCGACGGCACCTGGGTGGCCCACCCCGGCCTGGTGGCTACCGCCCAGGAGGAGTTCGATGCCGTCCTGGGCGACGCCCCCAACCAGCTCGACCGCCAGCGCCAGGAGGTCAACGTGGGCCCCGCCCGCCTCCTCGAGGTGTCCTGCCCGCCTGACGGCATCACCGCCGCCGGCCTGCACACCAACATCTCCGTCGGTCTCCGCTACCTGACGGCGTGGCTGTCGGGCACCGGGGCGGCGGCCATCGACGACCTGATGGAGGACGCCGCCACCGCCGAGATCAGCCGGGCCCAGGTGTGGCAGTGGGTCCATCATCAACGAACCCTGGCTGACGGTACCCCGGTCACGCCCGAGTCGGTGCGGGCCGGCCTCGACTCCGAGGTCGACGCCCTGGCCGAGGCCGGCTATGACGCCGGCCTGGTGGCTCAGGCCCGCTCGGTGTTCGAGAAGGTGGCCCTGGCCGACGACTTCCCGACCTTTCTGACCCTCCCCGCCTACGAGTTGCTCCCCTAGAGGCCCGCCGGGCCCCCGCAGACCCCCATCTTTCCCTCCCCGAAAGGACCCGTCTCACCATGAGCTCCACCCCCCGCCCCAGCTTCGAAGCCCAGGTTGGCGAACTGGACAACGCCTGGACCTCCGATCCCCGGTGGAAGGATGTGACCCGGCCCTACAGCGCCGCCGACGTCGTCCGCCTGCGCGGATCGGTGCAGGTGGAGGCCACACTGGCCCGGCTCGGCGCCGAGCGGCTGTGGGACCTGCTCGGCAGTGAGGATTACGTCAACGCCCTGGGAGCGATGACCGGCGGCCAGGCCGTCCAGCAGGTCAAGGCCGGCCTCCAGGCCATCTACCTCTCCGGCTGGCAGGTGGCGGCCGACGCCAACCTGTCCGAGCAGGTCTACCCCGACCAGAGCCTGTACGCGGCCAACAGCGTGCCGGCCGTGGTCCGCCGCATCAACAACGCCCTCCGCCGGGCCGACCAGATCGAGTGGGCGGAGACGGGCCACAACCACGACGATCCCAGCCTGCACCGCCATTGGCTGGCTCCGATCGTCGCCGACGCCGAGGCCGGCTTCGGCGGTGCGCTCAACGCCTACGAGCTGACCAAGGGCATGATCGATGCCGGCGCGGCCGGCATCCATTACGAGGATCAGCTGTCCTCGGAGAAGAAGTGCGGCCACATGGGCGGCAAGGTCCTGATCCCCACCTCCCAGCACATCCGAACCCTCACGTCCGCCCGTCTGGCCGCCGACGTGGCCGGCGTGCCGACCATCATCGTGGCCCGCACCGACTCCCTCGGCGCCAACCTGCTCACCTCCGACGTCGATGAGATCGACCGCCAGTTCTGCACCGGTGAGCGGACCGCCGAGGGCTTCTACCGGGTCACGCCGGGCATCGAGACCGCCATCGCCCGGGGCCTGGCCTACGCCCCCTTCTCCGACCTGGTGTGGTGCGAGACGTCCACACCCGACCTCGACGAGGCCCGCAAGTTCGCCGAGGCCCTCAAGGCCGAGAACCCCGACCAGATGCTGGCCTACAACTGCTCGCCCTCGTTCAACTGGAAGGCCAAGCTCGACGACGAGACCATCGCCCGGTTCCAAAAGGAGCTCGGGGCCATGGGCTACCGCTTCCAGTTCATCACCCTCGCCGGCTGGCACGCCCTCAACGAGTCGATGTTCGAGCTGGCCAAGGGCTACTCGGAGACGGGCATGACCGCCTACGTCCAGCTCCAGCAGCGCGAGTTCGACATGGAGGCCGACGGCTACACCGCCACCCGCCACCAGCGTGAGGTCGGTGCCGGATACTTCGACGACCTGCTCACCACCATCACCGCCGGCGCCAGCTCCACCCTGGCCCTGAGCGGCTCCACCGAGGAGCAGCAGTTCAAGAAGGCCTGAGGGGACCGCCCTTCCTCAGGGCACCAGGAGCCCGCCCGGCGCCATCGTGGTGGCGAACCGGCGACGGCGAGCAGGATGGCAGCCATCGTCATCGCCGACGCCGCCGTGACCAGGGTGAAGGCCACCCCCTTGAGCCGGACGGCCACGGTCATCAGGAGGGGAAAAGCAGTCAGGACGAACCGGGGGCGCAACCCGAGGGTCAACGACGTGATCGACACAATCAGGATCACGCCGGTGAAAACGGTGAGCGTCCCCGGTGGCCGCACCCAGATCAGGACGCCGAGCAGGGCCAGGGCCAGGATCGTCCCGCCCACGGTGAGGAAGTAGTTGGGGTTGGTGAACAGGCCGCCGGGCTCGGTCACCCAGTCGTGGACCAGCTTCACGACGGCAAGGGGATCGCTTCGCTCGCCCCAGGCTCGGCGCTCCTCTTGCAACCAGATCAACGGAACGCCGGTGTACAGCCACAGGTAGACGAACCAGCCGACGACCCCCACCGGGGCGATGACCACGGCGAGGAGCGAACGCCACTCACGCCGCTCCCGGATGGCCCAGAACGCCGCCCACGCACAACAGGCGATCAGTGCCACCCCAGACGGCCGACCAACGGTGGCGAGGGCGGCGAAGACCCCAGCCGTGATCCACCGGCGCTTGTACAGGGCCAGCAGGGCAACCATGGAGCACGCCAGGAACAGCGGCTCGGCGTACTCCAGGGCGAACACGAACGCCCCGGGAAAGAAGCAGAGCAGCAGCGTCGCCCTTCCGGCGATGTCGTCGTCCCAGATCTCACGGGCGAGCGCCCAGAAGGCCACCACCATGAAGATCTCGCTCAACAACTCGGCGCCGGCGGTGGCCGTGTGCCAGGAGACGGGCAGGACCAGGTGCACGGCGCGGATCAGCTCCGGAAAGGAGGGGAAGAAGGCCAGGGTGCTGAAACCGGCGTGCCCGCCGATGCCGGGGGGGACCGCCTGGGGCCAGCCGTGCTGAGCGGCCTGCTCGTACCAGTAGCTGTCCCAGACCTTGAGGCTGAACAGCCCGGCGGTGGAGTGGGATTGGAGGAAGGGGAACACCGGCCGACCGATGATCAGGACATCAGGCGCGACAGCAGCAGGATCCCGGTGGCCTTGAGGACCCAGGGCGGCACTGCTCTGCGGCCCCGGCTGGCGAGGGTCCTCGAGAGAGGCTCGCGATCCGTTCCGGAAAGGCGCTCGGATGAGGTCGTCTGCATGCTGCTCGCTTCCGTGCCTGGCCCCGCCGTCTCGCCTGCAGGTAGAGCGGAGCATAGCGGCGGCGGGTGGTGGTCTCGCGGCCCCTCCATCGCCGGGCAGAGTAGGGCCGGGCGGGCTTGTAGGGCCGAGCGGCCCCTAGGTGGCTGGTGTGAATAGAGGGGCTGGTGTGGCTGCTTTTGTGAGGGAGTCGCCGTGGGGATCGTCGGCGTTGGCGACGGAGCCACGACGGAGAGTGAGCAGTGAGCCGGGGGCGTCGTTGAGGGCTTCGGGGATGTTCTCATGGTCGTGGGGACCCGGAGGGCCGTCTCAGGCGGTCGTGGCCCAGCCGCCGGTGCCGTCAGAGCGGATCCCGGCGACGGCAACGCGTGCCACGTTGACAGCGGCGGCGAGAAGGTTGAAGTCGGCGTCGACTTTGATCGTGCCTCGGACCCGGGCTCGCCGGCCGCCGTGTTTGCGGCGCATGAGGTGACCGAGCTTGCGTTCGACCTTGGGTCGGGTGGCCCGGTAGTCCTCTCCCCATCCGGGGTTGGTTTGGCGGGAGCGGGCTCGGGCCAGGCTCGCTTCATGGGGGGTGACGTTGATGGTCCGTCCCGATCTCGATGCGGTGCACTGGTCGGCGAGCGGGCAGGTAGCACAGGCGCCGCCGAAATGAGCGGTGCCGCTGTGATCGCGGTGAACACGCAGGGCAACGGTCACCTCGGCGGGGCAGGTGACCGTCCCAGCTTGAAGGTCGATCGAGAAGCGGTCCTTGGCGAAACGGCCGCCTGCAGCGACCGGCGGCTGGGTCCGACATCCCGAGTCGATCCCGGCGTCTTCGAGCAGCGATTGGAACTCGCCGCTGCCATACGCAGAGTCGCCATACACCTTGTGTCGTTGCGCCTCGTCGCTTTGACCTTCGCCGGGCGCGGCCTCTTTGTCAGCCTCCCTGGCTGCGGCGTCATCTGCATTGTCAGCCGCTCGGGCCGCGTCGGCCTCCGCCGCCAGGTCCGCAGGGAGCCAAACCACACGGTCGTCGTCAGAGGCGTCGTCGTCAACGGTGTCAGCGTCAGCGTCAGCGTCGGCGGTCGTGTCGCATGCGGTGGTGTCGGCGTCGCCGGTGGTGTCGTCGCAGGTGGTGGCGGCGCCGGTGGTGGCGGTCGTCGATCAGGTCGGCGGCGACGCTGGCATCCCCGGCGTTGCCTGGCGTGACGGTGGTGTCGGTGACGATCTCCGAGTCGGGATCGACCGCAACATGACCCTTGTAGCCGTCGAAGCCCCTCGCCGAGGTCTTGTGCCCATGGCGGGCTTGGGGGTCGACGACCGAGATCACCCGGTCTGGCGCCACCCGCCGGGCGATGCGGAACACGCCATCGTCGGAGGTCTCCAAGTCCTGGCCCAACACCGTGGCCAACAGCTCCCCAGCCGAGCGGACCTCCGCGTCGAGGTCCCGGCCCTCCAGCGCGACCAGCGCGGCGAACCCGTCGCAGGCCAACGCGTCGACCAGTTCGTCGCGGGCGACCTTGTCATCCCAGTCACAGATCGGCTTGCCCCCGGCGCGGTAGTCGTCGTCTCGGACCAACACCGCCCGCAGCTCGCCCTCCAACGTGGCGTCGGCGACCTCGAGGACTTGGCGGATGGCGGAGCGGATCAACGTGACGGTGTCCATGGTGGCAACCGCGTCATACAACGGCGTCGAGTCCAACACCCGGCGGGCGCCGACCAGACCGGCCCGGCTGGCTGCGTCCAAGACGACCTCGAAGATCCGCCGGGGCTTCTTCGAGCCCGCCAGACGGGCCCGCATGTCGACGAGCACCGTGTGGGCGAATCGGGCCCACCCGCCGGTGTCATAGCCGCCCACCCCCGTGGCGTAACGCCAACGGGCATCGAAGCAGTAACGATCGACCGCTTCGCGATCCGACAGTCCCTCCAAGCGTTGCAGCACCATCACCACCGCCACCACCGACGGAGGCACCGACCGTCGACCCCGCTCGGAGAACAGATCGGCGAAGAACTCGTCAGGGAACAACACGTCGCGCTCTCGGTGCAACAGCCCATAGATCGACTCGGGGCTCAGCGTCTCATCGCAGAACCGCACCACGTCATCGGTCAGCACGCCCTGGCGGTCCGCCAAACCCAGACTCACCGCCCACCCCACACCTTGAATGCCATGCATGTGATTCTCTCACAGCCGCACCAAAATCGCGAACACCCACCACCGCGAAGGACACCAGCCACCTAGAG
>JBPCNZ010000063.1:0-44834 GCA_051000755.1 Acidimicrobiales bacterium
CCGCAGATCCTCGAGTCCCTCCCCCACGCCGATCATCTTGACCGGAATCCCCAGCTCCGATGCGATCGCGAGGGCGATGCCGCCCTTGGCCGTGCCGTCGAGCTTGGTCAGGACGACACCGGTGACCTCCACCGCTTCGGTAAACTTCTTGGCCTGGACCAGCCCGTTCTGCCCGGTCGTGGCGTCGATGACCAGCAGAACCTCGCTGACCACGCCTGGCGGCCGGGAGGCCACCCGGCGGACCTTGCGCAGCTCCTCCATGAGGTTGACCTTCGTGTGGAGGCGCCCAGCGGTGTCGGCCAGAACCAGGTCGGTGTTGCGGGCGGCAGCGTGCTGGACAGCGTCGAAGACCACGGCGCCGGGGTCCCCTCCCTCGTTGCCCCGGATCACCTCGGCGCCCACCCGCTCACCCCACAGGGCGAGCTGGTCCACGGCCGCGGCCCGGAAGGTGTCGCCCGCGGCCAGGACCACCGACGTACCAACAGAGGACTCGGCCAGGGCCACCTTGCCGATCGTGGTCGTCTTGCCGACTCCGTTGACCCCGACGAAGAGCCACACGTTGGTGCCCTCGGCGAGCCGATGAAGCTGACGATCACCCTCGAGGTTGGCCACCAGGTCCTCACGGAGGGCACCCACCAGGGCATCGGGCGTGTTGAGGTTTTCCTTCCTGTGCCGTACTCGCAAGCCGTCCAGGATCGACGTGGTGAGCTCGACGCCGACGTCGGCCAGGATGAGCGCCTCCTCCAGCTCCTCCCAGGTCGTCTCATCGACCTTCTCCCGGGCCCGGACCGACCCCAGATAGCCGGCGAAGAGGTTGCGGGCCTTTCCGAGGCGGTCCCGGAGGCGGGGTCGTTCGAGGACCTCCGCTTCGGGCGCAGGCTCAACGGCAGTCTCCGGGGCCGCCCTGTCGGGCGGTGCTGTCGCGTCGGGCGGTGCTGTCGCGTCGGGCGGTGCTGCGGTCTCGGGCGCGGGGGGTGCCGCCTCGGGGGGGGTGATGGTATCGACCGCACTCGGGGGGGCGCCGGGCTGAGCGTCGGTCGTGGGGGGATCGGGCGAGCCGGGTTGGGGAGAGCGCGGCATCTCGGTGGTGTCCGTCCCCTCGATCTCGCCCCGGCGGCGCCGGGTGACAACGAAGGTGGTCGTCGACCCCACCGCCACAACCACCACGACGGCCAACACGATGATCAAGGTGAGCATTGGCTGGCGAGCCTAAGCGTCCGGGCGCGAGTCGCGACCGCAGCCGCGAGCGGCCGCCGTGCGGTCCACGTCTAGGGCTTGGGGCGCCACCCAGGGCCGGTTGACCAGGGTCCGGCGCAGAGCGTGTGGTAGGCCCCCGGACGCCCCGCCCTGGCAAGTCCCGCGACGGAGGGCGTAGCCGCCCCGCCCCGACGGTCGTCTACCCTGGTAGAGCTTATGTTCGAGTCCCTCTCCGACCGCTTCGACGGGATCTTCACGCGTCTGCGCGGCCGCGGCCGGCTGAGCGACGCCGACGTCGATGAGGCCATGCGTGAGATCCGCCTGGCCCTGCTCCAGGCAGATGTCAACCTCCGTGTCGTGCGGGATTTCATCGGTCGGGTTCGCGCCCAGCTCGTGGGCATGGATCTGTCCCAGAGCCTCACCCCGGGTCAGCAGGTCGTCAAGGTCGTCCACGACGAGCTCCGCCAGATCCTGGGCGGGGAGACCCTCAAGCTCACCTACGCGTCGCGACCTCCCACCGTCATCCTTCTGGCCGGCCTCCAGGGGTCCGGCAAGACCACTGCGGCCGGGAAGTTGGCCTCCTGGTTCAAGCGCAGCCAGGGCCGGAACCCGATGTTGGTTGGCGCCGACCTGCAGCGCCCGGCCGCCGTCGAGCAGCTGAGGGTCCTGGGCGGCCAGGCCGGCGTCCCCGTGTTCTCGGAGGCATCCGACCCTGTCACGGTGGCCAAGAAGGGCCTGGAGGAGGCCATCCGGCTCGGACGTGACGTGCTCATCGTCGACACTGCCGGTCGGCTGTCCATCGACACGGAGCTCATGGACGAGGTGCGGCGGATCTCGACCACGGTGGAGCCCCACTACACGTTCCTCGTGATCGACGCCATGACCGGCCAGGATGCGGTCGCCACCGCTGAGGCCTTCCATCAGACCCTGGAGTTGGACGGAGTCATCCTCACCAAGGTCGACGGCGACGCCCGTGGTGGTGCCGCTCTCTCCGTCAAAGAGGTTGTCGGCCGTCCCATCGTGTTCGCCTCCAATGGGGAGAAGCAGGGCGACTTCGAGCTGTTCCACCCCGACCGCATGGCCGACCGGATCCTTGGCATGGGCGACGTCCTCACGCTCATTGAAAGGGCCGAGGAGCACGTCAACGAGCAAGAGGCCGAGGCGACCATGTCCCGGCTCCAAGAGGGTCGCTTCACCCTCGAGGACTTCCTCGACCAGATGCAGCAGATCAAGAAGATGGGTCCGCTCTCCGGCCTGGTCGGTATGATCCCGGGGATTCCCAAAGAGGTTCGCAACGCCGATGTTGACTCCATGGTCGGGCCGATCGAGGCGATCATCCACTCGATGACCCCCGAGGAGCGTCAGAACCCGACCATGATCAACGGGTCCCGTCGGTTGCGCATCGCCAAGGGCAGCGGGACGACAACCACCGAGGTCAACGGGCTGCTCGACCGTTTCAAGCAGATGCAGAGCTACATGAAGCAGGCATCGGGCCTCCCCGGCATCGGCGGGCGTGTGGCACGAGCCGGCAGTAAGAAGTCCAAGAAATCAGCAAGGAAGAAGAAACGTCGGTAGGCCTTCGCCGGGTCGACCGTCAGCCTCCGGGCCCGACGTCAACAGAAAGCAGAGCTCACCAAACCATGGCCGTCAAACTCCGTCTCATGCGGTTCGGCAAGAAGAAGCAGCCCGTCTACCGCCTCGTTGCGGCCGACGCCCGTTCGCCCCGCGACGGCCGGTTCATCGAGATCCTCGGAACCTACGAGCCTCGTCAGGAGCCAAGCCGGGTCCTCATCAACCGCGAGCGGGTCGACGATTGGTTGAGCAAGGGGGCCAAGCCCACCGAAACCGTGGCCCGTTTGCTCCGTCAGGCCGAGTCCGAGGCGGCGGCCGCTCCCGCTGAGACCGCACCCTCCAGCGAATCGTGAGCGGCACCGAGGGATCCGGCGTGGAACAACATGCCCGTGACGATGCAGCCGCGGACGAGGCCTGGGGCCCCGACGCCGGCCGGGCCGGTGCGGTCCTCGGGTACCTGGCCCGCCAGATCGTGGACGACCCGGACGGGGTGTCCATCGAGACGAGCGAGGCCCGCAATGGAGGTACCAAGTTGTCCCTCCGTGTCAGTGGGGATGACATGGGCAAGGTGATCGGCCGGCGAGGACGGGTGGCCCAGGCCATCAGAGGTGTGGTGCGGGCCGCCGGCGCTCGCGACGGTGTCGACGTCGTCGTCGACATCGTCGACTGACGGCCCAGCTGAGCGAGGATCCGATGCTTCTCGAGGTCGGTCGAATCGTCAAGGCGCACGGCCTCGGCGGCCAGGTGATCGTCGAGCTGGTGACCAACAGGGACGAGCGACTCGCACCCGGTTCGGTGCTGGTGGGGCCGTCCGGGACTCTCGAGGTGATCCGATCCAGCCTCACGACCGGTTCGAGCAAGCGGGCTCGCTGGATCGTTGCCTTCGCAGGGATCTCCGACCGCAGCGCCGCGGAGGCGATCCGCGGGGCGATGCTCCGGGCCGAACCGCTGGGCGACCCTGAAACACTCTGGGTCCACGAGCTGATCGGCTCGGACGTCGTGGACGCGTCCGGCGTCAAGCTGGGGCGAGTTTCGGGGGTCCAGGAGAACCCCGCCAGTGACCTGCTCGTTCTTGACGGCGGCGAGCTCATCCCCCTCCATTTCGTCCGCGCCTCACAGGAGGGACGGGTGACCGTGGACATCCCTGACGGCCTCCTCGACCTCTGAGCGACATGCGCATCGATGTCTTCACCATCTTTCCGGCGCTGGTCGAACCGTGGCTCGACGCCAGCTTGATCGGCAAGGCCCGACGCTCGGGACTGCTCGACCTCCGCACCCACGATCTGCGGGCCGGCGCCGATGACCCCCACCGCTCGGTGGACGACCGACCCTTCGGAGGCGGTCCGGGCATGGTGCTGGCGCCCCGACCGGTCTTCAATGCTGTCGAAGCCGTCGATCCTCCCCGGCCCCTCCTCCTGCTCGGGCCGGCGGGACGCCGCTTCGACCAGGGGGCGGCGGTTGAGCTGGCTGCCACGGGCGGCTTCTCCCTGCTCTGCGGCCGCTACGAGGGGGTGGACCAGCGCATCGCCGATCATCTGGCAGACGCCGAGCTGTCGCTCGGTGACTTCGTGCTCAACGGCGGCGAGGTGGCTGCCCTGGCCATTGTCGAGGCGGTAGCCCGCCTGGTGCCGGGTGTCATGGGCAACGCCGACTCGGCCGCCGACGAGAGCTTCGATGGCGGCCTGTTGGAGCATCCGCAGTACACCCAGCCGGCCACCTTCCGAGCCTGGGCCGTCCCCGAGGTCCTGCGCTCTGGTGATCACCGGGCCATCGGTCGGTGGCGGCGGTGGCAGGCCCTGGAGCGAACCCTGCAGCGGCGGCCCGATCTCATCGAGCTCCGGGGTGGACTGACGGCCGAGGACGAGGCCCTACTGGTCGAGGGGCCATCCGCCTGACGACCGGTTCGGCCGATGGAGGAAGGCGAGTCTGATCCACTACGATCAGTCGTCCCCCGTCACACCGTTGGAGCCGACGCGCCATGAACCCCACTGACCTGGTCGATCGCGAGCACCTGAGAACCGACGTCCCCGACTTTGTGCCCGGGGACACTCTCAAGGTCCACGTCCGAGTCGTCGAGGGGAGCCGGGAGCGGGTCCAGGTCTTCCAGGGCGCCGTCATCCGCCGCCAGGGCTCGGGAGTGCGCGAAACGTTCACGGTGCGCAAGATCAGCTTCGGAGTCGGTGTCGAGCGGACGTTCCCCGTCCACTCGCCGGTGATCCAGAGGATCGAGGTTGCCGTGAAGGGTGACGTCCGTCGGGCCAAGCTGTACTACCTGCGGGACCGCACGGGTAAGGCTGCCAAAATCAAGGAGAAGCGGCAACCTTCCCGCCGCTGACGCTCCTCTCCTGGCCGAACCATGCCGCAACGACAAGGGCGGCGCATGCCGGCGACTACGACAGCAGGCCCGACACCGACAGCAGGGGGCTCCGGCCGACCTGGCCCCGGCTCCTCCAAGAGGCACCTGGCCGAGGGCGCCGGCCTGGTCGCGTTGGCGATCGTCGTCGCCGTGATCGTCCGGACCTTCGTGCTCCAGGCCTATTACATACCCTCGGCCTCGATGGTGCCCCAATTGCGGGTCAACGACCGCGTCGTCGTGTCCCGGCTGGCCTATGGCCTCCACCGGCCTCATCGCGGCGATATCGTCGTTTTCGCGGCCCCGCCGGGTGAGGCGCTCCCGACTCCTCACCGAAACCTGGCATCTCGCGTGGTGCATGACGTCGGCAGCGGCTTGGGCCTGAGCACCGACCAGACGGTGCTCATCAAGCGGGTGATCGGGTTGCCCGACGAGACGGTGCAGGGCCAGGGGGGTCGGATTTACATCAACGGTCGCCAGCTCATCGAGCCCTACCTGCCCAAGACGACCAGGACGTCCACCTTTGGCCCCGAGCAAATACCCGCCGGAAGGGTGTGGGTCATGGGCGACAACCGGGGGGACTCCTCCGACAGTCGGGTCTTCGGTGCCATCCCCGAACGCACGATCGTCGGGCGCGCCGTATGGAGGATCTGGCCACCACAGCGGGCGTCCTTCCTCTGATACGGGCTCTCGACGGGACTGCCGTGTCACTCCCCAGGTCGTAGCATGGCGGCATGTACTGCCCCTGCCCGACCAGTTCCCGGCCATGAGCGCCGAGGATCTGGAGCGCTACGAAACCGAGATCGAGCTGGCGCTGTACCAGGAGTACCGGGCCGTCCTCCCCATGTTCAAGTACGTGGTCGAGACCGAGCGTCGCTTCTACCTGGCCAACGATGTCACCCTCGAGGCCAAGGGGGAGGGAGCCAGGACGTTCTTCCAGATAACGGTGGGGGATGCCTGGGTGTGGGACATGTACCGGCCCGCCCGGTTCGTGTCCTCCGTGCGGGTGGTGACCTTCAAGGATGTCAACATCGAAGAACTGCCCGAGAAGGAGCTCTAGCCATCGTCGCCGCGACCGGTTCCCGGGCCCTCGGTAGCCGGGGCGAGGATCTGGCCGCGGCCTGGTACGACGAGCATGGATACGTGGTCGTGGCCCGGAACTGGCGGTGCCGGGCGGGCGAGATCGATCTGATCGTTCGCCGGGACAGGCTGGTGGTGTTCTGTGAGGTCAAGACCCGTTCCAGCGACACCTTCGGCACCCCCGCCGAAGCCGTGACCGTTTCCAAGCAGGTGCGGGTGCGCCGCCTTGCCGGCCGATGGTTGGCCGAGCAGCCCGCCGCTCGAGGCGGCCGCATCCGATTCGATGTCGCGGCGGTCCTGGGAGATCGGGTGGAGATGCTCGAGGCCGTGTTTTGAACCCGAGCCTCGAGCGCGACCTGCGGCCCGACAGCATGGTCGTCCACGCCGGTAGGCCCCCCGTGGCGCCTGGCGGTTCCGTCAACCCACCCGTCGTGCTCAGCTCCACGTTCCATCAGGGGGGCGATCATGTCTATGGGCGGGAGGACAATCCGACCTGGGAGGCGCTCGAGGAGGCGGTCGCCGGCCTCGAGGGCGGCGCGACGGTGGCCTTCGCGTCCGGCATGGGCGCCATCGCCGCCTTGTTCGAGACCCTGCCCACCCCCGGGCGGGTGGTTATCGCCGGCGATGCCTACAACGGCACCCGGCGGTTCCTGATCGACGCCGCCGACCGGGGCAGGTTGCGCTTCAGGACCGTGGACGTGGCCAACACCTCCCAGGTCCTTCAGGTGTGCACGGAGATTGCGGGCGGCCCGACCCGCCCTTCTGGCAGCAGTGGGCAATTTGGGGCCGGCGGGCTGCTGTGGCTCGAGACGCCGACGAACCCGCTGTTGGCCATCGCCGACCTGACGGCCTTGTGCGAGGGGGCTCACGACCTGGACATGGACGTGGTGGTGGACAACACCTTCGCTACCCCGCTGCTCCAACGACCGCTGGATCTCGGTGCCGATGCCGTCGTCCACAGCGCCACCAAGCTCCTGGCCGGCCATTCCGACGTCCTGGCCGGCCTGGTCTGCGCCCGGCGTCAGGACGTGGCGGAGCTGATGCGGGTCCGTCGGTCCCTTCACGGGGCCGCTTTGGGTCCGTGGGAGGCGTGGCTCACCCTTCGGGGGATTCGGACTCTGTCGGTCCGGCTTGAGCGTTCGCAGGCGAACGCCTCCACCCTGGCTGAGCGGCTGGTAGGCCACCCGGCTGTTGAGAAGGTCCGCTATCCGGGCCTGGTGACCGACCCCGGTCATCAGCTCGCCACCCGCCAGATGCGTGACTACGGGACCATGGTCTCCTTCGAGGTGCGGGGCGGAGCGGGGCCGGCCGAGGCCGTTGTCGACGCCACCCGGCTGATCACCGCGGGGACGAGCCTCGGCGGGGTGGAGAGCCTGATCGAGCGGCGAGGGCGGTTGCAGGGTGAGGAGGCCCTTCCTCCGGGCCTGCTGAGGCTCTCGGTCGGGATCGAGGACGTCGAGGACCTCTGGTCCGACCTCGATGCGGCCTTGACGGTGGTCCCTCCCCCCTGCTGAGGATCGGGTGACACAGGTGCTTGGTACGGTCTGAGCACCACTCGGTGGTCGGTGTTCGACCCTCCTCATTCCGTGCAACAGGAGGTTCTCATGCTCGCCACCGTGGCTTCCGCCACGCTCATCGGCGTGGATGGTCGATCGATTTCGGTCGAAGCCCACGTCTCCAACGGGTTGCCGGGGTTCAGCGTCGTCGGCCTCCCGGACGCTTCGTGCCGGGAGGCCAGAGACCGGGTCCGGGCCGCAATGCTCTCCAGTGGCCTGCGCTGGCCGCAGCGACGCATGACGATCAACCTGGCCCCCTCGGGAGTGCGCAAAGGAGGGGCCTGCCTGGATCTGCCGAGCCGACATTGCGGACCCCTAAATGCCCTTCTACTAGGGGGTTCGCGGAGCCCTGGACCGGTCGAGCGGGTCCGTGTCGCAAGTGGCGAGACGACGCCATCGCCGCCGGACCCGCGCTCACGACGTGGGACCCGAAGGGGCCTTGGGCGGGTTCTCCGGTAGCCGCCCTCTTGGGGGTCGTGACGGAGGACCCGGCCCGGATCGGGCGCCCAGCCCCCACTTCCGACCTCGAAGGAGTCCGGGACGGGTCGCTGAGTGGACCGCAGAAGGTGACCTGGACGCGTGTCGACGCTCCCGCCCGACGCCGAGCGCTCGTAGCAGCCCTGTTCGTCGTCGAGGACTCCGAGACGGGAGATGTGTCTTGACGCCGGCCAGGGCTGCTGCTGTCTATGCCCGGGTCTCCACCAGCGAGCAGGTCGAGGGGACCAGCCTCCAGACCCAGTTGAGGGAGTGCAGGGCCTACGTCACCTCCCAAGACATGACCTTCGGTGGTGAGGAGGCGTACGTCGACGAGGGGGTCTCGGGCTCCCTCGGGTCCCGGCCGGCGCTCGACCGCCTCATGAACGCGGCGCGTGCCGGGGTCGTCGGCGTGGTCGTGGTCGCCAAGCTCGACCGCTTCGGGCGCAGCGTCGTCCACCTCTCGAAGCTGCTCGCCGACCTTGACGACCTTGGGGTGGCCTTCGTGTCCCTGGCCGAGCACGTCGATGGCACGACGCCCGCCGGGAGGCTCCAGCGGACCCTTCTGTCCGCCTTCGCCGAGTTCGAGCGGGACCGCATCCGTGAACGAACCCAGGACGGAGCTGACGCTGTGGCCCGCGACGGGTACTGGCCGTCCGGGGAACCGCCCTTCGGGCTCTGGACGGTCGCCGAAGGGCGGCGCCGCGCCGTGGTCGTCTCCGAGGACGAGGCTGCCGCCTTGCGCCACGCCGTGGAGTGCATCGTGGACCGCGGCATGTCGACGTGGGACACCGCGGCGTCGATGAACGCCATGGGGATGCGCCCGCGCAAGGCGGCGTCGTGGACCGGGCACCGGCTGCGCGACGTCCTCCTGAACGCATCGGCGCTCTCCGGCACCTTCGTGTGGCGGGAGGGCCGGAAGGGCGAGACGGCGATCCCCGTGCCGCCCATCCTGACGGCCGAGCGCCACGAAGCCCTGCGCGGGGCGCTGGCGCTCACGCGCAGGGCCACGACCTACCGCAAGCACTTCTACCTTCTCGGAGCGAGGATCGTCTCGCCGTGCGGCCATCGCATGCACGGCTACACCAGCGACGGCGAGTTAGGGCCGTCGGCGCCCGTGTACCAGTGCAAGATGCGCTGGCCGAGCGTCCCGCGCGATCAACGATGCGGATGCCAGAGCCTCCGACGCGACATCATCGACACGGCGGTCTGGGCCGAGGTGATCCGGCTTCTCTCGGACCCCGGGGCGCTGATGAGCGGAGCGGCGGAGGCGATGGAGGTCGCTTCGGCCGGCCGAGGTGTCGGCTCCGAGGACCTGGCCGCCCTCGACAGGCGTATCGCGAGGCTGGAGCGATTGGCCGGCGAGGAGCTGGCCAAAGCACTCAGAGCCGGGGTCGACCCCGTGGTCGCCCAGTACGCCAGCTCGTCGCTGCACGAGGAACTGGGGGGACTTCGAGAACACCGACGGAAGCTGGTCGGCTGGCTCCAGGTGAACTCGGAGCGTGCTGGCCGAGCGGAGCGCCTGTGGGAGCTGGCCAACCGGGCGGCGCAGATACTCGCCGATCCCACGGACGAGACGAAGCGGGCCATCGTCGAGGCGCTCGACATCCAGGTCACCCTCGCCGGGTTTACGGACTGCCCGGCGTGCAAGGGGGAGCGCTACGTCCCGGTCCACTACGACGCTGCGCGCCCGCACGGCGCGCCCCGCCGCACGGCTTGCTCGGTATGCAGGCGCACTGGACGCACCCCGATCTGGTCGATGACCGGTGAGGTGCCCAACGAGCTGCCGACCAGTGCGTCGATGCCGACCGGCCACCCCGAACCTGGCTGGCCGTTCCGCGTCGTCCACGGAGCCGCCGGGGCCTGACCCTGGGAGTCGCTCTGGAAGCCGCCAGCATCCCGGCGGCTCAGCGCCATCGGTCGCTCACGACGCCGGTCAGGCCGCCGGCTGCTGAGCGACTCTGCGTTGGCGACGAATCCTGGACCGCTCCCGCTCGGTGGTCCCGCTCCAGATGCCTTTGATGTCGGGGGATGCGATGGCGAACTCCAGGCACTCGGAGCGCGCTGGGCAGGATTTGCAGACGGCCTTGGCGTCGTTCATGACCTCGCCTCGGCGCTCAGGAAAGAACAGGTCGGGTCCCAGCCCCCGGCAGGCGGCCCGGGCGTGCCAGGCGGGGGCTGGGACGGAGGGAAGCTCGTAGCCGTCAGAAGCCCCTCTCCAGCCACCCAGAACTCTTAGTGATCCGAGTCGCCCCGGCCGTCGAGGTCAACGAGCCAGAGCGCCGGTTCCGTGGCTACCACCGAGCGTTGTGGGACTGCCCGGACACCTCCGCAGGACGGGTAGCGATAGACCGTTACTGGACGATCCGGGAGCCACCCATCACGTCGCTGGTCGTCTACACGCTCGCGTCATTCATCGTCGTCACCGGTCGTCTCCAAGACGCTCAACAGAACGACAACCGGCAGTGGACCCTCAAGTTCGACATCGACGATCCCGAGGCCGTGGCCCTGCGAGGTCACCGTCTAGCTACCGGCGGCGGAGGAACCATCGCTCTCGTCCCAGCCAAACGCCGGTAATCGCCTCGGGAAAAGGCTGGTCAGGCGGCCGCCCAATGGCCGCTCAAGATCAGCCAGCTAGCTGGTCTGCGGCTACTGAGCGCTCGAAGATGGTGTCGGTCGGTTCAGCGTCCCCTACGAGGACGGTCCCGGTCCGCAGGAGTGCCTGACAGCTCGGCGACGAGGCCGTCAGGACCTGGAGAGCGAGGTGGTGGCACGCGTCGCACGCCGCTTCGTTGCTGGAGCTGCCGCCTTGCGCTCCGTGCGGCCCCTTGAGGCCACCACCGAGTTCGCCACCGGGGCTTTGGCCGCTCTGGCCGGAGCTGTCACCTTCGGGGTGGCCGACTTGCTCGCACCACTCGATGGTGCCACTCTCGCCAGCTTCGCCGCTGGGGCCTCACCATTGACGACCTTGCGAAGCGTGCTTCCGGGGGTGACTCGGACACCTTTGCTGGCCTTGATCCGGATGGGTTCACCGGTCGCCGGGTTGCGACCCTTCCGGGCTTTGCGATCCGTCCGCTCGAACGCAGCGAAGCCGGTGAGCATCACCTTCTCGCCCTTCTTGACGGTGGCGCCGATCACGTCCTCCATGCCTTCGAGCACCTGCGAGACAGTCTTCTGCTCGACCGAAGTGTGGCGGGCAAGAGCGGCGACGAACTCGGCTTTGTTCATTGGGTCTGTCTCCTTGTCGACGGAACTCCCAATGATGCCGCAAGATGCACCGAACGGCCTCGCTGATGCCGTGATTCTCTAGGACTGCGACCCGGGATCGGCGAGATGTTGAATGCTCAGAAGTCGGGCCGCCCTCTTTGTAGACGTGATCCGCTCACTTCCCAACAGCTCCCGTCGCCACCCGACACCCACCGCACCGCCAGGCCCACCGCCACCGGGGTGGGCGTTCCACGTCTTCGGCCAGGCCGCTCCGCAGGGCAGCAAGTCTCCGAAGGGGCGGACGGCGGCCGGTCACGCCGTCATGGTCGAGTCGTCCAAGCGGGTGAAGCCCTGGCGCCAGGCGGTCACCGCAGCCGGCTTCGGGGCTGGGCCCTGCCTGGACGGCCCACTGGCGGTGGCCATGGTCTTCACCGTCCCCCGCCCGAAGGCGGCCAGGAAAGTCGACCGCATCCCACATCGGATGCCCGATGTGAGCAAGTTGGCCCGCGCCGGGCGGCAATCACCAACTTCCTCAACGTGGCAGAGAAGCAGGATGCGGGATCGAGGACGGCCTTCAACAACGAGGTGAACAGCAACGGGCTGGTGACACAGGCAGACCTCAATGCCGCCTGGTACGCCCCGCCGCCTCCGCCGCCGCCCTCCGGGATTCCGGCCTACTACGCTCAGCAAGGCGGAGCCTCTGGCTGGCTCGGCGCCCCCACTGACACGGCGTTCATATCAGGTCCCGGAGTGGAGCAGGACTTTGCCGGTGGGGACGTGTACTGGTCTCAGTCCACCGGCGCTCACTCGGTTCGCGGAGCCATCCTCGGCCACTACCGGTCCCTTGGTGGACCGAGCGGATTCCTGGGGCTCCCCCTTATAGACGAGACCCCTACCGCTGACGGGGTGGGCAGGTACAGCGCATTCTCCGGGGGGAACATCTATTGGTCCCCAAGAACGGGTCCTTGGTCAGTGCACGGAGCCATCCTCGGCAGTTACATCGGTGATGGTGGACCAACCGGGGTGCTCGGGTATCCGACCAATGATGAGACGGGTCTTGGTGGGAGCAACGGCCGCTACAACTACTTCGCCAACGACGGCATCATCATGTGGACCACGGCCACCGGAGCGTGGTCCGTTCACGGTGCCGTCCTCAACCACTACCAGGCTCTCGGAGGTCCCTACGGCTTCCTCGGCTTTCCAACATCCAACGAGACCAGCACAGGTGACGCTACAGGCCGGTACAACACCTTCCAGGGTGGCAACGCCTACTGGTCGCCATCCAGCGGAGCCCGGTCCATCCACGGCGCCATCCTCGGCGACTACCTGGCCAACGGCGGGCCGACCGGGGTGCTCGGTTACCCGACAACCGATGAGACAGGGCTGGCCGGTACCAATGGTCGGTACAACTACTTCTCCAACGACGGCATCATCATGTGGAGCCCGGCCACCGGGTCGGCCTATGTGACGGGTCCCATCCTCAACCACTACCAGGCTCTCGGAGGTCCCTACGGCTTCCTCGGCTTCCCGACCTCCAACCAGATCGAGACTCCCGATAAGACGGGAGCCGCCAACTACTTCCAGGGCGGCATGGTCTACTCGTCAGTGGCGGGAGCCTGGTCCATCCACGGTGCCATCCTCGGCACGTGGCAGTCCATCGGTTGGGAGTCAAGCCCCCTCGGCTACCCCACCGGTGACGAATACGCCATCGCCGGAGGAACCGAGGAGAACTTCCAGCACGGCTACATCACCTGGAGCGCTGTCACAGACATCACACACGTCTTCGGGTAGGCAGACCTGCTCGGCGCCGGCGGGGCTTGTTCGCCTTCGGGCCCGGGGCGACCTACTACGGAGGGGTGAGCTAACCGGCCTGCTGGGCGTGATCGGGCGGGTCGAGCGGGCCGGCCGCCCTCTTGATGAGCATGGCAACCACCTACCGAGAAAACCAGGAGCCGTCCGTGGCCAGCGAAGCGCCCGTGCCAACCGAGCCGCCCGCCTACAGCACCGACGAGATGTGGTCCGAGCCGCTAACACCTCTCTACGCCCTCGACATCGAGACCACCGGCCTGGAGTGGCCGACCTCCCGGATCACCACCGTCGCCCTCTACAGCCCCTCGGTATCGCTCGTCATCGAGGACGCTGACGAGGCTCGGCTGATCCGTCGCCTGGCCGAGCACCTGGGGGACCTGGCGGCCGGGACGATCTGTACCTGGAACGGGGCCGTCTTCGACGGGCCGTTCCTCGCCCGCAGAACCACGGTGCTGGGCCTGGGGCAGTGGTTCGAGCTGGCCCCGGACCCGTCTATCGTCCCGAAGTACGAGCCGCAGCCGGGCTTCGCCCCGATCGGCCACCACCCCGCGTTCCCGGCTGCCGGCCACCTGGTCCACCGCCACCTCGACGTGGCCTACCGGTGGCGGGGCTGGGCGGCGGCGAATGATGTCCGCTGGTCGCTCAAGCCGGTGGCACGAGCGAATGGGATCGACGTGATCGAGGTGGACCGCGAGCACATGGAGGCCCTCAGTGCCGCCGAGCGGATGGCCTACAACCTCTCGGACGTGGTGGCCACCTACCGGCTGGCTGGCGGGCCCATGGCCTAGGGCGCCGCTGGTCCCGGAGAGCTTCAGTGCAGGTCGTCGTCGAGCAGGGCCATGGCAGCGTCGAGGCGCAGGAACATCCGCCCCGCCGAGTCCCCCGGCACCTCCTTGAACCCGAACTTCTTGTAGAAGGCCCTGGCGGCTTCGTCGATGGGATCAACGGAGATGAACCGGGCGGCGACGTGGGCTCCCGCTTGCGCCGCGCTCCGGATGGCGTCGATCATCAGGTCACGCCCGATGCCCTGCCCGTGGTGGCCTCCGTTGACGGCGAGCCGTCCCAGCAGGACCATGCCGATGTCGTAATCCGGCAAGCCGCGGCGGTACTTCCCGGGGAGCGCCTCGCTCTTCACGCCCCCCATGGTTAGCGAGTAGTAGCCGATTACCTCATCGCCGTCGTCCACGAGGACGAAGGTTCGCGAGAGGTTCCGCTCCTGGTTCTGGAGGGCGAAGCTGCGTAGCCAGGTGTCGAGCGCCTTGTTGCCGCACGAGAACTGCTCCAGGTCGTGATGAGCGCCGAGGCGCTCGACGCGCATCAGCCGGCGCGCTTGATACGCCGAGCCTTGCGGGCCTGCTCCATAAGCCCCGACGGTCGAACCGGCGGCTCGTCGAGCGCTTCGAGGAACCTCGCGTACGCAGCCTCGTTCAGCTCGATGACGCGGTGGTTGCGGACGATCTGCTCGGCGTCGGGGAGGGCACGGTCCAGCAAGAACTCGGTCACGGACAGGCCGGAGATGCCCGCTGCCTCCACAATCAGGTCCTCGTCGTGCCTCGACAAGCGCACCTCTCGGCGTCGGTCCTTCAAGGCCATGGTTCTCTCCTTTCGTACGTACCAATGTACGGGCTGCCAGGACGGGTCGTCAAGGCTGCCAGTGCGGGACGGCCAGGGCGGCCGTCCTCTTGGTGGGCATGGCCACCACCCCGCACCTCCAGATCGCCAACACCATGGCAACCGCCCGTTTCGTCGGGCGCTGCGAGCCCTGCATCCGGCCCTTCGCCGTCGACGACCGCTCCGGCGGCTCCGATCACCGCAGGACCCTCTGCCCCGACTGCTCTTCGATCGTGGTCCTCTCCCGCATCTACGGAGTCACTACCGAGATGGTGTGCAGCTCCTCGTGCATGGACGCCTCGGGCTCGACCTGCGAGTGCTCCTGCGGGGGAGTCAACCACTCCGGTTCCTACCTGGAGACCTCGGCGATGCTCTCCGAGGCCGTCGAGCGGTTCCGGGCCAGCTACGTCCGCCGCCAGGTGGCCGCCACCAAGGCCGCAGCGACCAGGGCGGCCAACAAGACCGCCAGGCTGGCCATCCAGGCGGCGACCTGGGCGTCCATCCACCCGATCGAAGCCGCCTGGATGGACGCCAACGCGAACGCCGTCCCCTTCGCTGCCAGTCTCGCCCGCCAGCTCGCTACCAACGGTTCCCTGACCTATGCCCAGACCGCCGCGGTGGGTCGGGCCATCGAGCGTCAGGCCGCTGAGGAGCGCCGGAAGACCGAGCGGGCCGCTGAGGCCGCCGTGGCGGTCCCCGCCCCGACGGGCGTGGTGAGCGTCGAGGGCGAGATCGTCGCCGTCAAGGTCGAGCCCAGCCGGTTCTCCTACTACGGGTCCGAAATCAAGATGCTGGTGAAGGCCGACGGGTACCGGGTATGGGCCGCCAAGCCCGGTGCGCTGGCCGACGCCGCGGTGGGGGACCGGGTGCGCTTCGTGGCCGAGCTGACCCGCTCCGAGCGTGACGAGAGCTTCGCCTTCGGGAAGCGCCTACGCCAGACCGAGGTGGTGTCGGTGGCGACGGATCGGACGCGAGAAGCTGGCTGAGTGGCCAGGTGGCCCTCCGACACCGGGGTCGACTGGGACAAGAAGGAGCCGGAGCAGGGGAACATTCGTGATGTCTACGCCGACCGGCCGAGGTTAAGGTCGAGTTGGGCCAGCGCGAACTCACTGATACTGCACGCTTCTCTCACAACGAGAAGGGCGAGAGGCGCGCTGACTCCGGTCGGCAACGTGCGGCCGTGACCGGCACCTTGGAGCCCGCGGAGACGATTGGTCTGCTCAGCAATCGTCCATGCAGCCCCGAGGACCTTTCTGATCGCGTCCTCCCCCGGTGTCCCGGCAGCCACCTGCTGGGGCAGAATCCCGAGTCGATCCCGGACTAGGTGCCACAGGTGGCCGTAATCCTCACGTCCAGTTAGCGGCATCCCGAGTTCTTCGGCTACGAACTTGGCGACCGCCTCCAGGAGGTCCTTGGCGCTGCCGAGCAACACGCCGGGGTCTTCTGTACCACGCCGGAGCCGTTCGACCTGCTCGTCCAAGGCGCGCCGACCGCCGGTTGTGAGGTCGATCCCCGCTGTTGTCGTGAGATTGCCGTCCGAGCTGAGGGTCCAGCCGATCTTGGCGAACGCTCGACGGGCCCTCTCAACGGTCTCTAGCCTGTAGTCGTCGTGGCCGGGATCGAAGCAGCCACGTTGGCGCGTCTCGATCAGCAGGCCCTCTACTAGCTCCCTGCTTCGGGCCGGGCGGCGCATGGCGGCTCGCAAGCCCTTTTCGACGCGTGTCTCCTTGTTTGGAGTGCCCGTGGCGGCATCGTAGGGAGCGGCGTCCCCGTATCCAGTGCGGGTGAATATTGCGCTGATCCTGGCGTGGGTGGGCCCAGCGCCACCGTAGAAGAACTGGCGGAGGGCTGCGATCAGCTCCTCGTTCACGCTCAGCTCGGCCACACGGTCACCTCCTTTTCGCGTCTCCGGGCCGCGTAA
Source organism: Acidimicrobiales bacterium (assembly GCA_051000755.1). Lineage (GTDB taxonomy): Bacteria > Actinomycetota > Acidimicrobiia > Acidimicrobiales > Palsa-688 > JALZAH01. Next base: position 16,781 of record JBPCNZ010000063.1, read on the forward strand.
GTCTCAATAGTGCTCAGCGATGTAGGCATAGGCCCGATCGAAGATGATCCCTTGTGGCGGTAGCGCGTTGTTCTTGAGCACCAGGCGGAGCTGGCGGCGCACCTCGCGGTCGCCCGGCTGGCTCGTCTGCCAGCCGGTGCCCCGCACCGGGCGGACGATGCCGTCGATTTGCTCGACGACGTTCTCGATGATGACCGGGGTGTCAGGCGGGGCGTACTCTTCGAGTATCTGGGTGAGCGCCCCGCGGTCGGGGTCCACGACGGCGATCTCGTCCAGGCGCCCCTCCTCGTCGGCCTTCTCGGCCACCACCAGCTCTCGGGCCACATCCAGGAGCTGCTTCAGGAACTCCACGCTGGCCGCGGCCGAGTCGATCTTGGACCGGCGCAGGGCCTCCAGGCGCTCCGATAGCGATCTCCACACCGGATGGTCGGGGTTGCCGGCCAGCTTGGCTGCCAGTCGCGTCTCCAGCCGGTCGATCACGTCCTCGACGGTCGGAGGCTCGGTCGGCTCGGGCTCGTCCGGCGGCCACAGCTCCATCTGGCGCAGCGCCTCGAAGACCTCGGCGTCCACGGCCACCGTCTCCAGGCCGGAGGCGTCCACGGTGACATCGGAGAGATGCTCGTGGATCAGCTCCGCGGTCTTGGCCCCGAGGCGCTGCCAGATCAGCCGGTCGGCAGCGTCGGTGGGGGCGACGGAGCGGTAGATGCGGGCCAGCCACTTGTAGTCGGCCTCATGGGCACGAAGGGCCGTGTCGGGCCAGAGGAACTCGAACAGTCCCTGGGCGTAGAGGAACTCCGCCGCGAAGGCGTCCCGGTCACCCTGGTCGGCCAGGCGCTCCTGGGCGGCGTAGAGCTGCTCGAATCCTGAGGCCATCCGGTCCACGCCATCGAATCGGGCCAGGCAGGTGACGATCCAGGTGCCGAGCAGGTCGACCAGCTCGTCGACGGCGGCCGGCAGCGGCTTGCGCCTGTCGGCGGAGGACACGGCCACCGCCTTGGCCAGCTCGGCCCCCATCCCGACGTAGTCCACCACTAGGCCGTGTAGCTTCTCCTGCCCGGTGGCCGGGTTGGTCCAGCGCCGGTTGGTTCGACACACCGCCTGGAAGAGGGTGTGGGCCTTGAGCGGCCTGTCCAGGTACATGACCCCTTCGATGGGGGCGTCGAAACCGGTGAGCAACTTGGCGGTCACGATCAGCAGGCGCAGCGGGTCATCCGGGTCCTTGAAGCGGTCCTTGACCCGGTTCTCGGCCTCCCGATCCCGGTCCCAGGCCGACCACTCAGGCGGGTCTTCCTTGGCGGTGGTCATCACCACCGTCGCCTCTTCTCCTTCCTCCAGCAAGCCGGTGATCGCCTGGTGGTAGAGGGCACAGCACTCCCGGTCGTAGACCACTACCTGGCCCTTCAGCCCGAGCGGCTTCACCTTGGCCCGGTAGTGAGCCACGATGTCGGAACACACCGCCGCCACCCGGGCCCGCGCCTTCATGATCTGGCCGACCCGGGACGCCCGCCGGGCGAGCATCCCCGCCTCGGATTCGTCCAGGCCCTCGGCGTCGGCCAGCTCGGCGAACGCCTGGTCGAGTGCGCCAGCGTCGATATGGAAGTCGACCAGGCGGGTCTCGACGTGGATCGGCAGCGTCGCCCCGTCAGAGATGGACCTTTCTACCGAGTAGTGGTTGAGCACCCCCTCGGGGTCGTCGGAGTCGCCGAAGGTCGCCCAGGTGTTGTGATCGGCCGTGGAGATCGGCGTGCCGGTCAGCCCGATGAAGCGGGCGTTGGGCAGCGCATCGCGCATGTCGTCAGCGAGACGGCCCTCCTGCGTGCGGTGCGCCTCGTCTACCAGGACGACGATGTTGCCCCGGTCGTTGAGCAGCCCGGCGCCCTCGAATCGGAAGATGGTGGTGACGATGACCCCCCGGGCGTCGTCGGCGCGAAGGAGCCGGCGCAGCTCCTCTTTGGTCTCGGGCACCTTCATCTGGGGGATGCCCACCGAGGCGAACTCGGAGCGGGTCTGCTCGATCAGCTCAAGGCGGTCCAGCACCACCAGGATCGTCGGGGCGTCCAGGTCGCTCTGCTGGCGGAGCTTCGCCGAGGCGAAGGCCATGACCATCGTCTTGCCCGAGCCCTGGTGGTGCCACACCAGGCCATTGCGGCGCCTGGGGTCCCGGACCCGGGCGACGATGGCGTCCACTGCCTCCACCTGGGGGTAGCGGGGGATCACCTTCACCTCGACCCCGCCGCCCGTCGAGGAGCGCCGGGAGAACAGGGTGAAGGTCCGCAGCACCTCCAGGACCATCGTTGGGGCCAGCAGCAGCTCGACGGACCTGAGCACCGCCGCCAGGCCGGGCAGGAGGGGGGCCTCGGTGGTCCGGCCCCACGGCAGCCACATCTCGGCGGGCTGGCGGACAGCCCCGTAGCGGAAGTCCCTGCCCTCGGTGGCGAAGCTGAGCACGTTGGGCACGAAGAACCCCGGGGTGCGAACCTCGTAGCCATTGTGGATGTCGTTCGCCGCGTTGAGCCACGAGGTGGTGCCGCTGACGGGGGTCTTGGTCTCGCCGACGACTACCGGGAAGCCGTTCACCCACAGCACCACGTCGTAGCGGCGCTCCTCAGTCCCGGGCCGGTAGGTCACCTCGGTCGAGACCACCAGATGGTTGGCCTGTGGGTCCTCGAAGTCGATCAGGCGGACCGGCAGGTATTCGTCGGTGCCCAGGAACCGCATGGTCTTGCGCCCGCACAGCCAGGCCACCATCTCCTCGTTGGTGGCCACCAGCCCGTCGTTGCCCACCGCCAGCAGCACCGCCCGCAGGCGGGTCAGCACATCCTGGGCCCGCTCTGGGCGTTCGGCGATCACCGGGTTCAGCCGAACCAACACGGCGGTGACCTCCGGCTCGACCATCACGTCATCGAGCTGGCGGCCCAGGCTTCCACCGGAGGCGAACCGCCACCCGAGGGTCTTCAGGCGGTCCACCAACGCCGCCTGCACCGCCGTCTCCTTGATCTCTCCGCCCCCGGCCATAGCTCAGGCGCTCAGCAGCTCGTCGTATGAGGCCGGGATGGCGTGGTCGCCCGATAGGAGATCGTCGAGGAGAGCGGAACGAAGTTGTCGCAGCGCACCACTCTCCTGTTTCGCCCCGCGACTTAGGGTCCGTGCCGCCATGTGCAAGTCAACGATCTCCTGCTGCTCGGACCTCTTCAGAGCCGGCACAGGAAAGCGGCGGATCGTGTTGACGTTGATTGACGCCAAGTTGGTTGTCTGTGAGCCGTTCTCCTCGAACCAGCGCTGTCCGGCTCGACTATTGGTGAGGATCGCCACGTAGTAAGGGTCGAAGCGCTCATCGCGAAGTCGAGCCCGGAAGACGTGGTTCTGGTGAATGCACGTCCGCAACTGCCCCTCCCAGATCCAACCACGCCCGAGCTTGTCCCGATCGCCACCCTCGTTCAGGAGCACATCTCCCCTCTGTAGCTGAAGCTCCTGAGCCTTCGCTGGAGTCACACCGAGTTCCGTCATATCGGTCAGGTCGAGGAAGCCCCGTTGCACATTCGCAACTCGGAGGTAGGGCAGCCGTACAAGACCAGGTTCCGACTGGCGCTTGGAATCCTTCGTAATCCCGCCCTTTACTTCGGCAATCTCGCCCAGCTCCACTGGTACCGACTCGGCGAACCTCTCTTCCAAGCTGTCCTGGCAAGCCTGATTGAAGCTCTGGGCTGCATGGTCGCTTATCGCCGCCGCCTCGATCGCCTCGTCGACCGCTGCGATCAGATCGACGATCCGGCGCTGCTCGTCGCGCGGGGGGAGGAGGATGGGCACCTGCCGCACCTCGGAGCGGGATATCTCCTTGAACGTGCTGCCACCCGCTCTCCGGATGAACTCGGCCCGGTTCGCCTGGGCCCAGTACATGAGGAAGCGTGGCAGGACAGCTTCGCTTGGCACGAGGGACTGGAACCCCTGATTGGTAGCAAGAGGACATCCTGCTATTGCGAGGGCGCCGATGGTGGCGCGGGAGGTGAGGAGCACCGTGTCCAGCGGGAGTAAGGTCGCGCCGCTCTTTTCGAGACCGGCCTTGGTGATTTGTCGATCGCTATGACAGACGGCCTTGCCGTTAGCCGCAACGACCTCGGCGGGTGTGAGCCAGACAATGTCACCGCCCCAATAGTCCGACACCGAGGTACGAGGGGTCCCGCCGCCCACGACGGTCGCAACCTCTCCGAGGCGGACTTCCCGCCACCCCTCACGCATACCCTGCCGCCTTCAGTCGCTCGTCGAGTGCCGCCTCTGCCGCTCGCAGCCGGGCCTGAGCGTCCCGAAGCTCCGCAAGAGCGGTCGGCACGTCGATGACCTCCTCGGCGGCCGTCTTCAGGTAGCGACCGATGTTGAGGTCCCAGCCGTTCTCTTTGATCTCGGCGTGCTCGACGAGACGGGCCGGGACCTGGCCGTCAGCGGCGGCCGAGCGGTAGGCGGCGAGGATGGCGTCGATGTCGGCGGGGCCGAGGGCGTTCTGGTTACGGCCCTTGGTGAAGGCCGCCGAGCCGTCGACAAACAGCACCGCTCCCTTGCGCTCGTGGGCCTTGGTCGCCCGGAAGATGAGCAGGCAGGCCGGGATGGCGGCGCCATAGAACAAATTGGGAGCCAGACCGATCACGGCTTCGAGCTGGTCCTGGACGATCAATGCGGTGCGGATGGCGGCCTCGGCGCCGCCCCGGAACAGCACCCCGTGGGGCATGACGACCCCGACCCGGCCGGTGCCAGGTCGCATGGAGGCGATCATGTGCTGCACCCAAGCTAGATCGGCGTAGCCCCTTGGAGGCACCCCCGTTTCGCTCCTGCCCCACGGGTCGGAGGCCCACGTCTCGGCCCCCCAGTTCTTGAGAGAGAAGGGCGGGTTGGCGATCACCACGTCGAAGCGCTCCAGGCGACCCCGACGGTCACGGAACTTGGGGTCGCGCAGGGTGTCGCCCCGGAGGACCTTGGCATCCTCGATGTCGTGGAGGTACAGGTTCATGCGGGCGATGGCGGCGGTGGTGAGGTTGACCTCCTGGCCGTACAGGCGCATCTGGCGCGGGCTCCCCCCGGCCTCGATGACCTCGTTGACCGCCTCGACCAGCATCCCGCCCGACCCGCAGGCCGGGTCGTAGACCGCATCGGTCGGCTGCGGGTCGAGGATTCGAGTGAGGAGCCGGACCACGCCCCGGGGGGTGAAGAACTCCCCGGCCTTGGCGCCCGAGGAGTCGGCGAACTGCTTGAGCAGGTACTCGTAGGCGGCCCCCAAGATGTCGTTGCCGACCCTGGAAGGGGACAGGTCGAGCGAGCCGAACGCTTCGATGAGAGCGAGCAGGGCGGTCTCGGGCAGCTTGTCTTTGTTGGCCCAGGCCACGTCGCCGAAGATGCCGGCCAGGGTGTCGGGGTTGGCCTGCTCAATGCGCTGCAAGATGCGTTGGAGCCCAACCCCGACGTTCTCGGGGATGCGCCGCAGGTCGCCCCAGCCACAACCGGCCGGCACCACGAAGCGGTGGTAGTCGGCCTCCACCTCGTCGCTGAGCTGGCCGCCGAAGTCGGCCAGAGCCTGCTCGTGCTCCTCGTCCCAGGTGTCGGAGACCCGCCTGAAGAACAGCAGCGGGAAGATGTACGCCTTGAAGTCCGCCGCGTCGACCGGACCGCGCAGGGCATTGGCGGCCGCCCACAGCCGGCTCTCCAACTCCTGTTGGCTGAGACCGGCGGACGGCGCCGGCGCTGCCCCGACTGGTGGGGTAGCGACCTTGGCTACTGGCGAAGGCGTGCTCTCCGCCGAGCCAGCTTCCCGAGCCGGCGCAGGGCCCACCTTCTTGTCGAGATACCCACGGCCGGGCTCGGTGATGGCCAGCGATCCTCCCCGTCCACGCCCGGCCAGCACGTAGCCGACGCCGAGCAGGGCCTCCTTAAGCTCCTCGTAGGCGTCAGGGTCGAGGCCCAACTTGGCGCGCAGCCGCCCGTTGCCGACCGTCGAGCCGTCCGAGGGCAGTGCCAGCAGCACCCTGGTGACGAACTCGCCCTCAAGCACCACACGCCGCCCGTGACGACGCTGGCCCGTGAGCAGGCCGTTCTCGTGACGCCCAGCCACTGACCGCCCCCCAGTCCCACACCACCGAGCGCCCTACCTCGCCGAGCGGCTCGGGGAACCCGGGACGGGCGCGCCACTGGCGGACCGTCTCCCTGCTCACCCCAAGGCGCCGGCCGATCTCCGCCCCGCTCACCAGCTCGGTTATCGGCTCCATGGCCCGCCAGCCTGACATACGTCAGGCTCGGCGCCAAGCACTGTCTGTCCCAGACCGGACACGAGGGGGGAGGGATGGCAGGGAGGCGTCCGGGCAGGCGCCCCCGGCAGCTATGCCCCCGGCTCGGACAGGCGCCAGACCTGCTTCCCAGCTAGCGCATCCATGCTGGGCCGGGTACCTGAGCGCCCCGCTGGGTGATGGCGAGTATCTCGGTCCTGGACGCGACCTCGGTGCTCGAATGGTGCCGCACGTAGGGTCGGCGGGTCTCCCCGGTCTGGCCGCAAACGAAGAGGGTCGAGCCGGCCTCGACGACCAGTTCCAGCACGACGAGATCGCTCATGGGGATCGGGAGGGTCTCGAACCGGGTGACCGGGTGCGGATCGACCCAGGAGCGGACCATCTGGTCGAGCTGTCGCTGGAGACTGTCGAGGACCTTGGGGTGGACGCCGACGTAGCTCCGGTCTTCGTCGTCCACGCCGATGAGCAGGGACCCGCCCTCACCGTTGGCGAAGGCGCAAACCGTCTTCATCATCTTCAGCCGGGACTCCTTCTCCTTGTCGGCCGGCATCTGGCGCTTGAACTCGACCCCGACCCGCTCCCAGTCGCCGACGAGAGCCTCCAGCCGGGTGGCCTGGTCGGCGACGAACTCGACACCGGACTCGCCCTGACGGGTGAAGGGAAAGGTGAGGAACCGTCGGTCGACCCACTCCGCACCTCTCCGTAGCAGTACCCACGCGCCGGAGGGGAGTCCTCCTTCCAGCTCGAAGCTGACCGAGTGGGTCTCCAGTTACCATCCAGGCCCCCTTCTGCCCGGCGAGCGTCTGGGTAGGTCCAGGGGACACGCCAGCCAGCTCCACGACTAGCCCGGCGAGCCGGTCGCCCTCGATCTCCAGTTCCAGAGCGTTCTCGGCGACGATCATCCGGACCGAGTTGAACCTCCCGGTACGGTCCTGGTGCCGGTACATGGCGTCCTGAGTGAGCGTGCCGCTCGTCGGCTGGTCACCGCGCCGGAAGAAGCTGGAGGCGGCCGCATAGAAGTTGACGAAGGACGGGGCGTCGCCGTCCGAGATCATGTGGCCGGGCGGATCGCTCACCTGCTCCGTCCCGAACACGCTCAGCTTCCACTCGTCCGCGGGCCAGGCCAGGGTCTGGAAGGAGTACATCTGAGCGCCACTCTGCCTCCGCTCGTCGGACACCACCTGTATGTCCTTCGCTGTCCCGACCTCGACCCCGCACACCTCCACGGAGCCGGACCGCAGCATCTCGGCGACACGCTCTCCCGGCCCGACGTAGCCGGCGAACAGAGCCAGCGGGTACTCCCAGCACCGGGTCTCCCATGCCGGCGGAGGCTCTCCGGTGGTTACCTCCAGCAGCTTCACCTTCCACGGCTGGTCCATCAGATCGTCCCGAGGGGACTGGCGGCTTCAGCCGTCAGGTGAATCGGGGCTCGGGGCGCAGCCCCGAAGTCGCTGTCAGCCCACCCTGGTAGTGTCATGTCGCGGCTCTCGGGTCGTCGGGGACGGACTGTCCCTTCGGGCACCCCTCGGGGACGGCCGAGAAGATTCTGCGGTTGGCGTCGATGAAGCTGTCGGCTTCAGCCGTCAGAGATGTCACAGCGTTGCGTACTGTTGTGACGCGCACTCACGCGGTGTCAGCGCTCTCGATGCAATCGAGTACCTCCGTGCCTGACAGCAAGGTCGTTCTCCCAACTGGAGCCGCGATGTGAAAGCGTACGGCGAGGTGGTCGATCCCCCAGCGGACCGGGCGCCCCTGCCCGGCTGCGTGTCGGACCGCATCGGTCAGGCGGTGGGCGGGAGGAGCCATCGGGGGGCTGTGTCTCGGACAGGGAGATGGCTGAGGGGCCGGTAAGGGCATGGCGGCCGATCCCAAAACTCCCGACTGGGACCGAGGCGCGCCTCGTGCCACCGGTTACCACGCCCTCGGCTGTCGTGGGGGAGCTATAAGGGTGCTCATGATCCCGCCTCGCACCACCTGCACCGGCAGCGCCGGGAGCGTTCTCGGCCCGGTCGGCACTCTCGGGGGGTCAGCAAGGTGCGCTCGGAGGATCGCTGGACCTGCCGATCGCCGTCGCCATACTCGCCGCTGATGGTCAGGTCCCTTCGGGATGTCTCGACGGGATGGCCCTCCTCGGCGAATTGGGACTTGACGGCTCCGTTCGCCGGGTCCCTGGAGTGCTGGCCCTCGTCGATGTCCTGGCGCCCATGTCGGTCGTGGTTCCGGCGTCGGGCGCGAGTGAGGCCGCCCTCATCGGCCGCCACCGGATCTGTCCGGCCACGACCCTGCGGGGCGTGGTCGCCGCCCTGCGGGGAGACGAAGGATGGCCGCCGTGGCAACGTTCGGCGGCAAAGGGGGACGGCGAGCCTCAGCCCGACCTGGTCGACGTGCGGGGCCAGGCCGTGGGCCGCATGGCCGTCGAGGTGGCCGCCGCTGGGTCCCACCACCTGCTCCTGGTGGGACCGCCCGGCGCCGGCAAGACCATGCTGGCCCGGAGGTTGCCGGGTCTGCTTCCTCCCCTGGAGACGGGGCCGGCGCTGGAGGTGACCAGGATCCACTCGGCCGCCGGAGTCCCGCTTCCCCCCGAGGTACTGATCCGCCGCCCACCGTTCCGGGCCCCTCACCACAGCTCGTCCACGGTGTCGCTGATCGGTGGGGGCACCTCGCTGATGCGCCCCGGGGAGGTGTCGTGCGCCACCCACGGGGTCCTATTCCTCGACGAGCTCGGTGAGTTCTCGTCCGATGTGCTCGACACCCTGCGCCAGCCTTTGGAGGAGGGCCGGGTCCTGGTGTGCCGGGCCCGTGCCGCAGTGAGCTTCCCGGCCCGCTTCTTGATGGTGGCAGCCATGAACCCCTGCCCCTGCGGCGAGGGCATCGGTCTCAGCAATTGCCGGTGCAGCGACGTGGCTCGGGCCCGCTACGCGGCCCGGGTGTCGGGGCCGCTGCTCGACCGTTTCGACCTTCGGGTCACGGTCGACCGTCCCGACGTCAGCGCCCTGCTGGGCCTGGCCGACGCCGGAGGCGCGGAGGAAACGTCGGCCACCGTCGCTCGACGGGTGGCCAGGGCCAGGTCGATAAGCCGAGAGCGTGGAGTGGATTCCAACGCCTCCATCCCGTCCCAGCGCCTGGACGACCTGGCTCCGCTGGATCGGGCCGGCCGAGACCTGCTCGAGACCAAACTGCGCGAAGGGCGCCTGTCGGCCAGGGGCCTGCACCGGGTCAGGCGGGTGGCCCGGACCATCGCCGACCTGGAAGGACGGCTCGGCCCCATCGGCGTCGACGACGTCCACGCCGCTCTGGCCCTGCGGGCCGATCCGCTGGCCTTCGAGGCGGTGCCGGCGTGAGCACGACGACACCCCCCGCCGCTCCCGCGCCAGCCGGGCCCTGCGCCCTCGCCCTGTCGGCCCTGCCGGGTATGGGACCAGCGCGCCTGCACAGCCTGATCGCCGAGTTCGGCCCCGGCCCGGCCTGGGAGAGGGTCCTCGCCGGCAGGGAGGTCCGGCCCATGCCGTCCCGGGGGACGGCGTCGATCCCGCGACCCTGGGCGTCCGCGGCCCGATCCTTTGACGTGGCGTCAGCCTGGGACGCCAGCCAGCGTCGGAGGATCCAGGTGACCTGGCCCGGTGACGAGCGGTGGCCGCCGGTGTTCATCGATGACCCCCACCCGCCGGGGGTGCTCTTCTGGCGGGGAGACCTGGGTGCCCTCCGTCAGCCCGCCGTCGCCGTGGTCGGGACCCGCCGGGCTTCGCCTGAGGGCCGCTCGGTGGCCTTCGAGCTCGGTTTCGACCTGGCCCGGGCGGGCGTGCCCGTCGTGTCCGGGCTGGCGCTGGGCATCGACGGTGCAGCCCACGCCGGAGCTCTCCAGGCCTGGGAGAGCAGCGAGGTCGCCACGGCCGCGGTCGCCCCCACCATCGGGGTGGCGGCCACCGGCGTCGATGTCATCTACCCCCGGCGCCACGCCGACCTCTGGAAGCGGGTCAGCAATTCCGGGGTCGTGGTGTCGGAGACACCGCCGGGGGGTGCGCCGTCATCGTGGCGCTTTCCCGCCCGCAACCGGATCATCGTCGCCCTTTCCCGCATGGTGGTTGTCGTCGAGTCCCACCTCTCGGGTGGGTCGTTGATCACCGTGGAGACGGCCCTGGCCCGGGGGGTGGACGTGCGGGCGGTGCCCGGACCGGTCCGGGCACCGACGTCCGCCGGGCCCAATCAGCTGCTCTGCGACGGTGCGGCACCGGTTCGCCATGCCGGTGACGTGCTCGACGGCCTGGGGATGCTCGACATCTGGCCCCCGCCCCCGGCCCGCCGCTCATCGTCCGGCGGCGAGCATCATCCCCTCGATGCCGACGCCGAAGCTGTGTGCCGGGCGGTGGCTTGGCATCCGACCTCCTGTGGCCGGATCGTCGAGCGGACCGGTCTGGCTCTGGGCGTCGTGTGCCGGCATCTCGACCAGCTCGAGGCCCTGGGGAGAATCATCCGGGAGGGCGACCAGTGGAGCCAGAGCACCGAGGGCGGTGGCCGAGCTCCTCGACCTCGGATGCCATCATGAACAGGGCTTACGCCCACCGAAAGGTCCGGGTGGGACCGTGGGAGCCCGGGAGCCGTCCCCGCCTGTGGGTGCGATACCATGCACGCCGTCCCCAACCCCGGGGATCCGAGCAACCTCTGGCACACCCACGGTCGTCGCCCCCAGGGCGATGCGCGAGTCAGAGGTGGGCGAACAACCGATGGGAAAGTGAGGAACACGTGGCCGTCGTCACGATGCGACAACTGCTTGAGGCCGGGGTGCACTTCGGTCATCAGACCCGGCGCTGGAATCCGAAGATGAAGCGATTCATCTTCGGTGAGCGCAACGGGATCTACATCATCGACCTCAACCAGACCTTGGAGCGGATCGATACCGCCTACTCCTATGTTCGCGACCTGGTCGCTGAGGGCGGTGCGGTTCTCTTCGTCGGAACCAAGAAGCAGACGCAAGACCCCGTCGCCCGTTACGCCACCGAATGCGGCATGCCGTACATCAACGAGCGGTGGTTGGGCGGCATGCTCACCAACTTCAACACCATCTCCGGACGGGTGAAGAAGATGCAGGAGTACGAGCGCATGCGGTCAGCCGGCGACTTCGAGGCCATGCCCAAGAAGGAAGCGCTGATCCTCAGCCGCGAGCTCGACAAGCTGCAGCGCAACCTCGGAGGCATCCGGGGCATGTCCAAGCCGCCCGAGGCCGTGTTCGTGATCGATACCAAGAAGGAGCACATCGCGGTCACCGAGGCCAACAAGCTCGGTCTGCCGATCGTTGCCGTCGTCGACACCAACTGCGACCCTGACCTCATCCAGTACGTCATCCCGGGCAACGACGACGCCATCCGAGCCGGGACCCTGATGTGCCGGGTGATCGCCGACGCCGTCGAGGAGGGCCGGTTTATCGCCGCCCGACGCGGCGTGGTGAGCGCCGGCGTAGTAGCCGAGCCGCCGCCCTTCGATCCCGAAGAGGAGCAGCGTCGCGCCGAGCAGCAGCGTGAAGCCCGTCGCCAGGCTGCCCTCCAGGCGGCCGAGCGCGAAGCACGGCTCGCCGCTTCCCGTCAGCAGGCCGACGAGGTGCCCGAGGCCACCGCCGAAAGCGCCGCTCCGGCCCCTCCGACCGCCACGGTCCCCCCGGCGACCGATGCCGCGGCCCCAGCGGCGACGGCACCGGAGGCCGACACCCCCCGTGCCGGTCAGCCGGCACCCAGCACTCAGGAGTAGAGGAGACCATGGCAGACATTTCGGCCAAGGACGTCAAGGCACTACGGGACGCCACCGGCGCCGGCATGATGGACGCCAAGCGGGCCCTGGTGGAGACCGGGGGAGACCCCGAGAAGGCCGCGGCATGGTTGCGCGAGCGTGGCCTTGGGAAGGCCGCCGAGCGCTCAGGGCGGGACAATGCCGAGGGTGCGGTGGCGGTCGCCATCACCCCCGACGGTTCGGCGGGTGCGATCGTCGAGCTCAAGTCCGAGACCGACTTCGGAGCGAAGTCGCCGCAGTTCGTCACCCTGGTCAATGAGCTGGCCGCGTCCATCGCGGCTGAGGGCGAGCAGACCGGCCTGGCCAATCACGCCGATGCCGTCGACGACCTCAAGGTGACCATCAAGGAGAACATTGACATCGGGGCGGTTACCCGTTTCGAGGCCCCGGCCGGTCACGTCCTCAACTCCTACCTGCACGTCCAAAACGGACGGGGGGTCAACGCCATCCTCGTCGAGCTGGACGGAGGTACCGCCGAGCAGGCGCACGACATAGCCGTCCACATCGCCTTCGGTCGTCCCGCTCATCTCCGACGGGAAGACGTCCCCGCCGATGCGGTGGAGGCCGAGCGGGCAACGCTCGAAGCCGAGACCCGCAACGAGGGCAAGCCGGAGGCGGCCCTGCCCAAGATCATCGAGGGCAAGTTGACCGGTTGGTTCAAACGTGTTCCTGGCGGTGTCCTCCTGGAGCAGCCGTACGCCAAGGACGACAAGATCAATGTGGCCGCCAGGCTGGGAGACGTCTCGGTCGTCCGTTTCGCTCAGGCCCTGATCGGGGGCTGATACCGGCCTCCCGGGCGGCCCACTACAGTGACACGGTCGTGAGCAAGCCGCCATGGAAGAGGGTCGTGCTGAAGCTCTCGGGTGAGGCGTTTGCCAGTGACGCCGCCGACGAGGCCATCGACGGGGCCATCGTCGAGCGGATCGCCGCCGAGATAGCCGAGGGCCGGGCCAGCACCAACACCCAGATCGCCGTCGTCGTCGGTGGCGGGAACATCTGGCGCGGTGCCACCGGCTCGGCCAGCGGCATGGACCGGGCCAACGCCGACTACATGGGAATGTTGGCCACGGTGATCAACGCCCTGGCGTTGCGCGATGCGCTGGAACGTCATGGTCAACCCACCCGGGTGCAAACGGCGATCGGGATGTCACAGATCGCCGAGCCCTACATCCGGCTGCGGGCCATTCGCCACCTCGAGAAGGACCGGGTCGTGATCTTCGCGGCCGGTACCGGAAACCCGTTCTTCACGACCGACACGGCGGGTTCGTTGCGCGCCGTGGAGATCGAAGCCGACGTGTTGCTGAAGGGCACCCACGACACCGATGGCATCTACGACGCCGATCCCCGCCTCAACCCGGGCGCCAGGAGACTCGAGGACGTCACCTTCGATGAGTACCTGGCCCAGGACCTCCGGGCCATGGATCTCACCGCCATCACCCTGTGCCGGGAGAACTCGCTACCGGTGTTGTATTTCTCCATCATGACCCCCGGAATGCTGGGTCGCGCACTCCGAGGTGAGCGGATCGGTACGCTGATCCATTAATGGAGGACGACTACACCGAAGCAGTGCTCTCTGACTGTGGAGAGAAGATGGCCCGAGCCGTCGCCCACACCCAGGAGGAGTTCGCCGCGCTGCGCACCGGGCGGGCGGTTCCCGCCCTGGTGGAGAAGCTGCGCGTCGACTACTACGGCGCGGAGGTCCCGTTGCAGCAACTGGCTGGCATCCAGGTCCCCGAAGCCAAGACGCTCGTGATCGTCCCCTATGACAAGGGCTCGCTGCCCGCCATCGAAAAGGCCGTGCAGAGCTCGAACCTCGGGGTCAACCCCAACAATGACGGCTCCATCATTCGGTTGTCTTTTCCACCCCTCACCGAGGAGCGCCGCAAGGCCATGGTGAAGGTGGCCCATGCCAAAGCAGAAGACGGTCGGGTGGCCGTCAGAAGCCTGCGGCGCGGGGCCCGAAAGGACCTGGAAGCCTTTGAGAAGGATGGCGACATCTCCTCCGATGATCTCGAACGAGCAGAGAAGGACCTTGAGAAGCTCACCAAGGAATACGTCGAGGCGATTGACCGCCTGCTCCACCACAAAGAGCAGGAGTTGCTCGCGGTCTGAGCTACATCCCGTGCGATCCAGGAGGTTTCTCCGATGAGGGAGCGGAAGAAGAAGAGGAGCGAACGTTCCGAAGATCGACGCTCTCCCGAGGGTGTCCGAATCATCCGAGCCGATGAGGCCGAGGAAGCGTTGGACACCGGCCAGGCGGCCGGGCGCCGTCCGGAGGGGGAGCTGCGCTTCGGCGACGTTCCCCCGGCCCCGGAAGGGCCGCGCTCGCCGCACCGGTTCCCTCTCCCCGACACGGTCGACCCCGCGGCAGCCGTCCCCCGCCGGCCGTTGGCCCCACCCCGCCGGGCTCCCTCCGACCGCCCCGTCGGTCGGCGCACGGCCCGCATCGACCCCGACGCAGCCCACGATCCCCGACCCTGGGACGAGCGGGTACCGGTGCCGCCCGCGCCAGCCGAAGCTGCCACTGCTGAGGACGACCACCCCGACCACGACCTCGCCGACCCCCACATCCACGGGGTAGGGCAATCTGTCGAGCCCGACCTCGGGGCCGACGCCACGGAGGTCGCCGACGCGGACGCCGGCGTGTACCCCCCGGAGACAGGCGCCGCCGCTCACGAGGCCACCGAGATGTGGCCGGGCGCCGACGCCGTTAACGACGCCGCCCCCGCCGACCATCCCGGCTATGACCCTCAGGCCGGGTATGAGCAGCCGGCTTATGACCCTCAGGTCGGGTATGAGCAGCCGGCTTATGACCCTCAGGTCGGGTATGAGCAGCCGGCTTATGACCCTCAGGCCGGGTATGAGCAGCCGGCCTGGGATCCGCAGGCGGGGTATCAGCAGCCCGGCTGGGACCCCAACACCAACCCCTACCCCCAGACGGAGAGTCAGGCCGGCGCCGGCCCGCAGGCCTACGAACCGACCTCCTCTGCCGGCGAGCCGCCCCAGGCGGTCGGCCCCGGGCTCGAGAGCAGCCAGGCACCGGGCGGGGCCGGAGAGGGCTGGGAGCCGTCAGCTTCGTGGCGGGAATGGCAGGAACCAGCCGGTGCTCCCCGCTCCGAGTGGCCGGCGACGTCGAGGGCAGAGCCGCCCGAGGGTTCAGACGTGTGGCCTGTCGCCGAGGAGGATCTCGGCGACTTCAGGGGAGTCGAAACGGGCCATCCGCCTGTCCCCGATTGGCCCCTGGGGGACCTCGATGCAGGGCCGGGCCAGCCCCAACGGCCGCCCACCGATGACCAGACCCGCCGCTTGTCCGTTCCCGAGTCGGTAGACGCCCAGGGGACGGAAGCCGCCTCCGTCCCGGATGTCGAAGGAGAAGAGTCCATGCCTGCGTCACTAGGCGAACCCGCCGGTCTCGGCGGGATCCATGACGAGAACGAAGGAGAGGACGCGCCCAGCCTGGGGCTGTCGGTGGCCCGAGGCTCCACCGAGATGCCGCACTGGACGGATCCCCCGACGGGCGAGGTGCCCCGGGTCCTGTCCGATGCGTCGGAGCCCGAGGGCGACGACCTCAAGGCTTGGCGTGCCCTGGGATCCAGGGCCACCCGCTGGCGCGGCGACGGCGACTGGGACGAGGATGTCGATCTCGGCGACCTGGGCAGCGACGAGAGCCGGGTCGGGGCCATGGACACGTCGCTGTCCGAGCAGTCCGACCTGTACTCGTTCGACAAGGAGTTCGACGCTCTCGAAGAGGAGCGCTCCGGTGCCCATGCGGCCGTGATGGACGACGACCTCGAGGATTTCGACGACCTCGACGATCTGGAGGGAGCACCGGCGGCAGCCGAGCCCGTCAGTGTCGGCTCGGCCCGGCCGCCGCTCCAGGAGCCGGCTCGCACGACGAGGGCCACCCGTTCCCCGTCGTCTCGCAACGTGGGCGGTGGTGGCACCGGGTCAGGTTCCGGGCCCACCGCCAGCAGCGAACGGGACCTCGGCCAGGCCATCGCCGTGGGCGTCGGGCTCATCGTGTTGCTGATCGTCGCCTACGCGATTGGTTCTGCGGCGCTGCTGGTCCTGGCCACGGCGGTCGTGGTGGCCTGCGCGGTGGAGGGCTACGGCATGCTGCAGCGGGCCGGCTTCCGCCCCGCCACCCTCCTCGGCCTGGTGGCCACCGGAGGCGTGATGTTCGCCGCCTACTGGCGAGGCGAGGCCGCCCTCCCGCTCATCGGAGTGATCCTGTTCCTGGCCACCATGGTCTGGTACCTGTGGCAGATCGTCGAGGCCCGACCGCTGGCCAATGTGGCGGTCACGACCATGACCTGGCTGTGGGTGGGTCTCCTCGGCTCCTATGCCGCCTTGATGTTGAGGGCCTCCCACGGCAAGGGCCTGTTCCTCGGGGCGATCATCCCGGTGATCGTCGCCGACATCGTCGCCTACTTCGTCGGTCGCCAGATCGGCCACCGCCCCCTGGCTCCCCACATCAGCCCCGGCAAGACGATGGAGGGGTTCCTCGCCGGTGGCCTCGCCGCCATCATCGCCGCCATCATCGTCGGCAAGGAGATCACCCCCTGGGGCGGCGTCAAGCACGGCCTGCTGCTCGGTATCGTCGTGGCCCTGCTGGCCCCGATCGGTGATCTGTTCGAGTCCATGATCAAGCGTGACCTGAGCATCAAGGACTCCGGGAGCGTGCTGCCCGGCCACGGTGGGTTGCTCGACCGCTTCGACGCCATCCTCCTGGTGCTGCCGGCCGCCTACTACCTCGGCACCTACCTCGGCATCGTGCACTGAGTGGGACGCTGAGAAGCAGGCCATGCGCACCGTCAGCCTGGTCGGCTCGACCGGGTCGATAGGGACCCAGGCCGTCGACGTCATCGAGGCCGAACCCGACCGCTATCGGGTGGTCGCCATCGCCGCCGCCACGTCGGTCGAAACCCTCGTCGCCCAGGCCCACCGGCTCCGCCCGGAGGCGGTAGCCATCGCCGACGAACGCCTGGCGACCCAGCTGGCCGACGGGCTGCCCCCAGGGGTCAAGGTCCTGGCCGGCCCCGACGCGCTGGCTGAGGCGGCCACCATGGGCGAGGTCGTCGTCAACGGGGTCGTCGGGTTCGCCGGGCTCCCGGTGACGCTGGCGGCGCTCGGCGCCGGCCGGCGCCTGGCCTTGGCCAACAAGGAGTCCCTCATCGCCGCCGGCCCGGTCGTCCAGGCCGCCCGGGCCACCCCGGGGGCCGAGATCATCCCGGTGGACTCCGAGCACTGCGCCATCCACCAGTGCCTGCGCGCCGTCCTCGGCTACGAGGCCATGGCGGCGCTGCCCGAGATGACCAATCCGTTCCTACGCCGGGTGGTCCTCACGGCCAGCGGCGGTCCGTTCCGGGGCCGCGACGTGCGATCGCTGGGCGAGGTGACGGTGGCCGACGCCCTGGCCCACCCCACGTGGAAGATGGGGCCGAAGATCACCATCGACTCGTCCACCCTCATGAACAAGGGGCTGGAGGTCATCGAGGCCCATGAGCTGTTCGGCCTCGACTACGACGACATCGACGTGGTCGTCCACCCCCAGTCCATCATCCACTCGATGATCGAGACGACCGACGGCGCCACCCTCGCCCAGCTCTCCCTACCGGACATGCGACTGCCCATCGGGTACGCGCTGGCCTACCCGGAGCGCTCGACGACACCGTTCGGCGCCATCGATTGGGCCCAGCAGGGCCCGTTGAGCTTCGAGGAGCCCGACCGGGAAGGTTTCGCCTGCCTAGACCTGGCCTACCGGGCGGGGAGGGCGGGGGGGACGGCGCCGGCCTGCCTCAACGGCGCCAATGAGGTCGCCGTCGACGCCTTCCTGGGCGGGTGGATCCGCTGGGTCGACATCCCGGCCGTCATCGCCGAGGTCCTCGATGACTACTGCGTCACCGAGCCCGGTACCGTGGCCGACGTGTTGGAAGCGGACGAGGCCGGGCGAGACATGGCTCGAGCCAGCATCGGGCGACGTTCAGCTGGACGCCGGTGAGCACCAAGGAGCCCGTCGACACCGCGTCCAGCGATCCCGGTGCCGACGGTCTCGACACCGGCCGCCGGGCCCGGTTCGGCCGTGCCCACGACCTCGAACCGATCGAGCCCGACGAGGAGGGCGGGCGCGGCCTGCGAGAGGTTCTGGGAGAGGATCCCCTGGGCATCGCCACACGCCGTCACGGCGTCGAGGGCGACGAGGTGCCTCTCGGTTCGAAGAACCGGCAGCGTTTCGCCCTGGTCCGCCTCCTGGTCGTGATCGCCGTCATCATCGCCGTCGGATTCGCCGCCGGCGTCGGCGAGACGGTCCTGCTGATCGGCGCCTTCTTCGTCTGCATCATGTTGCACGAGCTCGGTCACTTCCTCACGGCCAAGTCCGCCGGCATCAAGGTCACCGAGTTCTTCGTCGGTTTCGGCCCTCGGCTGTGGTCGGTGCGGCGGGGCGAAACCGAGTACGGCGTCAAGGCCCTACCCCTCGGCGGCTACTGCCGGATCATCGGCATGCACAACCTCGACGCTGACATCGACCCGGCCGACGAAGGCCGCACCTACCGCTCCAAGTCGATGGGGCGCCGGCTGAGCGTGGCCACAGCCGGTTCGGCCATGCACTTCCTCATCGCCATCGTCGTCCTCTTCGTCATGTTCGCCGGGCCGGGCGACAACGGCAACTACCTGCCCACCCCGGCGTCCAACCCGATCGTGGATGTCTCCCGGTTGACGACGGGGCCCAGCCCCGCGGCCGCAGCCGGCTTCCGCCTGGGCGACCGGATCGAGTCGGTCGACGGGAGGACATTCCCCAACTTCGGATCCCTCACCAGGTATGTCCAGGCTCGACCGGCCCAGACCCTCGACGTGGCCGTCGCCCGCCAGGGCCACCTCGTGCACCTCCACCCCACGACCGTCGACCTGTCGAAGGTGACCGTCGCCGGGGCCCCCGGAACCAATCCGCCGCCGACCACCAAGCCCACCGGCTTCCTCGGCATCGCCCCCAGCCCCGTCGTGCACTCCAGCCTCGCCGGCTCCCTGCCCGCCGCCGGAGGGGCCTGGGTCCATGCCTCGGCCCTGACGCTGAGCGCCTTCGGGCACCTGGTCACCCTGCACGGCATCAACAGCTACGTGAACATGCTGTCCAACAAGCAGGCCGCCACCAGCCCCAATGCCGAGCGGTTCGTCTCGCCCGTCGGCGTTGTCAGCCTGTTCCACCAGGCGGGCCAGGACGGTCTCGGCACCGTCCTGTACCTGCTGGCCATCATCAACATCTCCCTCGGCATCTTCAACCTCGTCCCCCTCCTCCCCCTCGACGGTGGCCACGTCGCCATCGCCCTCTACGAGGGGGTGCGGAGTCGAAAAGGCCGTCGCTATCACGCTGACGTGGCCAAGCTCGTCCCGCTGCTGTACCTGGCCATCGCGGCCATCGCCTTCCTCGGCCTGTCCTCGCTGTACCTCGACGTGCGCTACCCGCTCAGCTGAGCGCCGCCCTCCTGGTTGAGGCCTGCCCGCCGGTAGCATCGGGCGTGATGGCTCACACCCCTCAGGCCCCCTCTGCACGGTTCCCCCGCCGGTCCACCCGTCAGGTCATGGTCGGGTCGGTGCCGGTCGGAGGGGACGCCCCCATCACCGTGCAGTCCATGACAATCACCAAGACCGCCGACGTCGAGGGGACCCTGGCCCAGATCTACGCCTTGGCCGCGGCCGGCGCCGACATCGTGCGTTGCACCTGCAACGAGAAGGAAGCCGCCGAGGGTCTGGCCCAGATCGTGCCCCGCAGCCCGGTGCCGATCGTAGCCGACATCCACTTCCACGTGGAGATGGCCCTCGCCGCTCTCGAAGCCGGCGTCGACTGCCTCCGGCTCAACCCCGGCAACCTGCGCAAGCCCGAGGAGATCAAGTTGGTGGCCCGGGAGTGCAAAGACCGGGGTGTACCCATCCGCATCGGGGTCAACGCCGGCTCCCTGCACAAGGACCTGGACAAGAAGTACGGCGGCGCCACCCCCGAAGCCCTGGTGGAATCGGCCCAGATGGAGCTGGCCTACTTCGACGAGGTCGGTTTCGACGATGTCAAGATCTCGGTCAAGGCATCCAACGTTCCCCTCATGATCGAGGCCTACCGCCAGCTCTCCGAGGTCACCGACCACCCCCTGCACCTGGGCGTGACCGAGGCCGGCCCGCCCCCCGCCGGCACCATCAAGGCCACCGCCGGCATCGCCACCCTCCTGTCGGAGGGCATCGGCGACACCATCCGCTACTCGCTCACCGCCGACCCCGTCGAAGAGGCCAAAGCGGGACGGATCCTGCTCGAGGCCCTGGGGCTGCGCGAGCGCAAAGACGTGGACCTGATCGCCTGCCCGGCGTGCGGGCGGGCCGAGATCGACGTCTACAAGGTGGCCCAGGAAGCGCAGGCCGCCCTCGAGGGCCGCAAGATCCCGCTCCAGGTCGCCGTCATGGGCTGTGTGGTCAACGGGCCCGGCGAGGCCAGGTCGGCCGACATCGGGATCGCCGCCGGCAAGCACCGCGGCCACCTGTTCATCCAGGGCAAGATCGTGCGGGTGGTCCCCGAGGACGAGATGGTGGCCTCCCTCGTCGAGGAGGCCGAGAAGCTGGTGGCCGAGGGTGTCACCGCCCGCCTGGCCGCCGCTGACGAGGGGGCCGCCGCCGAAGCGGAGAAGGACCGGATGGCCCTCCTCGACGACAAGGGGGCGGATGTCAACGCCGCCGACGCTCTGGTCAAGCTCATCGACAAGCGCCTGGACGCCGCCGGGAAGTAGGCCAGCCAACGGCCTCAGCCGTGGCACCATGGGCCGCGGAAATGCACGTGCCGGGGCGGATCGGACCCGCCAGACTGGCGCCATGAGCGTCGACATCCGCCGGATCGAACCGTCCGAGATCCCAGCGTTCGTGGCATCGGTGGAGATCCCCTTCCTCGACCCCGGCAACGACGACCACCTCGAGTTCTGGGCCCGGACCGTAGAGCCAGCCCGGACGTGGGTAGCCGTAGACGATGGACGGTTCGTGGGCAACGCTGCGGTGCTGACGAGGGATGTCACCGTCCCCGGGCCCGATGGCCGGCCCTGCCCGACCGTGCCCTTGGCCGCGGTGACGGCCGTGGGTGTCCACGCCACCCACCGGCGCCATGGCATCCTCCGGCGGTTGATGACCGAGATGCTCGATGACGGTCGCCGGCGGGGCGAACCGGCGGCTGGGCTGTTGGCGTCGGAGGCGGCGATCTACGGCCGGTTCGGCTTCGGCCAGGCGACGGCCGCAGCGACGGTCGTGGTGGGCACGGGTCAATCCCGCTTCGCCATCGACGCGCCCCGCTTGGATCTCCGCATCGTCGACGTGGACGAGGCGGCCAAGGTCCTCCCGGACCTGTTCGACCGCCTTCGCCGGAACCGGGCCGGCCAGGTCGACCGCCCCGAAGGCACGTGGGCGTCGGCCTTCGCCGACCGGGTCCGTCGGGAGGACGGGGGCAGGGGCCTCATCTGGGTCGTCGGCGACAAGGGGTTCACCTCCTACCGGGCCCATCCGGTCGACAACATCGACGGCTTCGACCAGGCCCGCCTCGAGGTCCGGGACCTGATGGGTGCCACCCCCGATGTGGAGGCCGGGCTGTGGCGCTACCTGCTCGACATCGACCTGGTCACCGACGTGACCGCGTGGCGCCGGGCCGTCGACGACCCGTTGCGGTGGCGGCTGAGCGACCCCCGCCAGGTATGCACCCGTTTCTACGGCGACATGCTCTGGTTGAGGCCCCTCGATGTTGCCGCCCTCCTCGAGGCTCGGTCCTACTCCACCCCCGGTCAGCTGGTCATCCACGTCATGGCCCCGTCGGCGGGGGGCGGCGGCCCCACCGACGCGGTCGGGACCGGCGCCGGCCCCACCGACGCGGTCGGGACCGGCCCCGGCTCCGACCATCCGGGCGACGACGACGTGGTCGCCGGTCGATGGTCGGTCGAGGCCGGCCCGGACGGGGTGTCGGTCCGCCGGGTTCGCCCGGGCCAGGCCGCCGATCTCCACCTGGGTGTAGCCGAGCTCGGTGCCCTGTACCTGGGTGGGGTCGGCGCCACCACCCTGGCCTCGGCGGGAAGGCTGGTCGAGGAACGTCCCGGCGCCATCCGCCTCGCCGACCGGCTCTTCGCCGCCACCCCGTCACCGCTGTCCTCGACCGGGTTCTGAGCGGGGCCGCCGGAAGACCGCCTCCGGGCGGTGAACACCGGTTGGTGAGCACTGCGTCAAAGTGAACAGGGGCCGAACACTGGGCTGCGGGCGGGTCTGAAGGCACCAGGAGCCGCCACTCTCGTTACCGACCCATCACGAAGCATCCTCGAACGGAGACCCTTTTGCGACGAACCCCTGCCAACCGGTCCATGCCACGCTTCCTGTGCGCCACCGCGGAAAACGGTCGCCGGCATCCCTGTCCTCGCCGGAGCAGCCGGGGCAACTTCCAGCCCCTCCCGGCCCGTCATCTCGCCGACTCCCTTTGTCACCGCCGGGACCGGCCGGAGCCTCCCCGACGACGTCACCACCCTCAACGGTCGCGTCTTCGTGACCTACCAGAACGGTGTGGGCCCTGATGGGTCGCCGTCGCCGACCGGGGTGACGCAGAGCAGCGTGGTGGAGTACGGCCGGAAGGGCAAGGCCATCAGGACCTGGCAGATCACCGGGCGGGTCGACGGTCTGACCGCCGATCCCGCCCACTTCCGGGTCTTCGCCACGGCCAATGAGGACAACAACTCCAGCCTGTACGTCATCGAGCCGGACATGACCGTTCCGACGCACTACACCTACAGCCCCAACCCGGCCCAGCAGGCGCCCGGCGAGACATCACCCAACGGAGGGACCGACAGCGTGACGATCGGCGCCTTCGGTGCCGTGTACGTGGCCCACTCCAACCCCGACCCGGGCTTCCCGAGCACCGCTGCCACCTATGAGATGACCCTCGGGGGGACCACGGCCAAGCTGGCGCCCGTCTTCTCGGTCGATGGGCAGGCCACCGACGTCACCACCGGCCAGCCCGTGACCCTGGCCCTCACCGACCCCGACTCCAACCGGTACATCTCCGGGAGTGCTCCCGTGCTGCCCCGAACCCTGCTGCAGGTGTCCCAGGGTGACGGCCAGATCGCCATCGTCAACCACCCCGATACGGCTCAGCAGAGCCTCAGCCGCCTGTTGCTGCACAACGCCGAGAACGCCCTCCAGCCCACCATCGACGATGTCGTCGAGATCACCGGCCCCGGCACCCTCTACGTCGTGGACCAGGCGGCAGGCACGGTGCAGACCATCGGCACGCACGGTTTTGCCCCCGGCAGCCTGGTGGTGGCCCAACCGGCCGACAGCGGCAACGTGGGCCAGCTCGGCATCGTCGACCCGACGACCGGGGTGATCACCCACTTCCCCAACACGTTCGCCAGTCCCAAGGGCCTGGCCTTCGTCCCCAACATACCCTGAGCAGCCTCCCGACGGAGCACCGGTCCGGCGTCACCGTCCCGGACTGGTGCTTCGGCGCGTGGAGGCCGGTACGCGCCCGGTACCGTCTCTGGCCATGGCACCCACGCTGACCCCCCGCGCCACCGACTTCCCCCGCTGGTACCAGGACGTCGTGGCGAGGGCAGAGCTGGCCGAGAACGGGCCGGTCCGCGGGACCATGGTCATCCGCCCCTGGGGTTACGCCATCTGGGAGCGGGTCCAGGCCGCCCTCGACACCCGGATCAAGGCGGCGGGGGCGGAGAACGCCTACTTCCCGCTGCTGATCCCCGAGTCCTACCTCCGGCGCGAAGCCGAGCATGTCGAAGGCTTCAGCCCCGAGCTCGCCGTGGTCACCCACGGCGGCGGCAAGGAGCTGGACGAGCCCGTGGTGGTGCGCCCCACCAGCGAGACGATCATCAACAGCTTCTTCGCCAAGTGGGTGCAGAGCCACCGTGACCTGCCCCTGCTCATCAACCAGTGGTCCAACGTGGTGCGCTGGGAGCTGCGCCCCCGCCTGTTCCTGCGCACCACCGAGTTCCTGTGGCAGGAAGGCCACACTGCGCATGCCACCGAGGCCGACGCCCACCGCTACGCCCTGCGGATCCTCGACGACGTCTACCGCTCGACCATGGTCGACGTCATGTCCATCCCCGTCCTCACCGGCCACAAGACGGCCCGGGAACGCTTTCCGGGAGCGATCAGGACCTGGACCTGCGAGGGGATGATGGGGGACGGCAAGGCCCTCCAGATGGGTACCAGCCACGAGCTGGGCCAGAACTTCTCCCGCGCCTTCGGGATCCAGTTCGCCACTGAGGATGGGACCCTCGAAGACGTCTGGCAGACGTCGTGGGGGGTGTCAACCCGTGTCATCGGGGCCCTGGTCATGACCCACGGTGATGATGCCGGCCTGCGCCTGCCGCCCGAGCTGGCCCCCGTCGAGGTTGTCGTCGTGATGGTGCGCGACAGCGAGGAGACCCGGGCCGCCGCCACCAGCCTGGTCGCCGAGCTGACCGCCGCCGGGCGCCGGGTGCGCCTCGATGACCGTGTCGGCATATCGTTCGGGCGGCGGGCGGTGGGCTGGGAGCTGAAGGGGGTCCCGGTGCGCATCGAGGTCGGGCCCCGCGACCTGGCCGAGGGCCAGGTGACCCTGGTCCGCCGGGATCAGGGCACCAAGCGGCAGGTCCCCCTGGGGGGAGCGACGACCGAGGCCCGGGCGGACCTCGACGCCACCCAGACCAGCCTGTTGGCGGAGGCGGCCGCCGCCGCCCGGGAGCGGACCCAGCCGGTCGACAGCGTCGACGATGCCATCAGCGCCACGGCCGACGGCTTCGCCCTGATCCCGTGGGAGAGCGTCGGGGAGGAGGGCGAAGCTCGCCTGGCATCGGAGGGGGTGACGGTTCGCTGCCTCCGGCGCCCCGACGGGACCCTGGCCGGCGCCGATGAGGAAGCCGACCTGGTGGCGGTGGTGGCCAGGGCCTACTAAATGCCGGAGACAGGCAGCCGCACCAACCGTTCATCTGCTGCGCAAGCGTGGTCGGAAGGCCAGGACCTGCGGCCGACGGCCGGCCATCCCGGACCCCGCCGGCCTCGCCCACGCGCCTGGCAGAGAGCACCTGACGGACGCGCCGAAGGCCCTCGCCGCTATACTCCACTGGCTGCCCGGAGAGGGGCGGCTCGTGCAGTACGTGGCGTGGGCCGCACCTGCGTGAGCAGGGTGCCCACGCTTTTTTTGATCCTTGACGGTCTGGTGCCGAGGCGTAGCCGAGCCTTGACGGTCGAGGTTGGTGACGAGATCGAGGAGGTGCAGATGGGTACGACCGACGGCCTTGCTGATCTGGCGCGTCCCTTGCTCGCCGACGCCGGTCTCGATCTGTGGGACATCGAGGTGGGGCCGTCGTTGGTGCGAATCCTGGTGGACCGCCCCGACGGTGTCGATCTCGATGCGCTCTCGGCCGCCACCGCCGCCCTGTCGCCGCTCCTCGACGAGCGTGAGGACCTGGTGCCAGCGGGTCGCTATGACCTCGAGGTGTCCAGCCCCGGTATCGAACGGACCCTGCGTACCGTCGACCAGTACCGCCGTTACCTCGGCTCTCTCGTAGCGCTCAAGACGACGGTGGCCATCGGTGGGTCCCGGCGCCCGCGGGCCACGTTGGTGGCGGTGGTCGACGACGCCATCGAGGTCGTGATCGATGGATCTCCACAGTCGGTGACCGTGCCCCTCGACCAGGTGGAACGGGCAC
This sequence comes from Acidimicrobiales bacterium, assembly GCA_051000755.1. GTDB lineage: Bacteria > Actinomycetota > Acidimicrobiia > Acidimicrobiales > Palsa-688 > JALZAH01. Next base: position 42,528 of record JBPCNZ010000063.1, read on the forward strand.
GTACCGTCCTCGAGTGGGGTCCAAAGGATCAAAAGGATCAGCAGGCCGTCAAGGCCACGAAGACCAAGGCCAGCAAGCCCGGGGGCAGCAAGCCCACAGGCAACAAGCAGAGCGGTTCCAACCGGAGGGCGCGCCTCGCCGAGGCCGCCCCTGCCGGTGCCGACGATGACAAGGACAGTGCATCATGAAAGACCAGTTCGCCTTCCTCGACGCCCTCCAGCAGATCGCCAAGGACAAGGGCATCAGTGTGGAGGTCCTCCTCGACGCCCTCGCCAACGCCCTGGTAGCGGCGTACAAGCGGATGCCGGGAGCGGCCGAGGAGGCGGTGGTGACCGTCGATCCCGAGACCGGTGACATCCGGGTCTACGGCCAGGAGCTCGACGAGGACGGCACGGTCGCCCGGGAATGGGATGACACGCCGAAGGACTTCGGGCGCATCGCGGCTCAGACCGCCAAGCAGGTGATCTTCCAGCGGATCCGGGAGGCGGAGCGGGACCTCAAGTACGAGGAGTACGCGGGCCGGGAGGGCGATGTCGTCACCGGCATCATCCAGCAGAGCGACAACCGCTACACCCTCCTCGACCTGGGCAAGGTCGAGGCCCTGTTGCCCCAGGCCGAACAGGTGCCCTACGAGCGGTACGAGCACGGCGCTCGGCTCAAGGCCTACATCGTCGAGGTCCGCAAGACGACCAAGGGCCCCCAGATCGTCGTCAGCCGCACCCACCCGGGTCTCATCAAGCAGCTCTTCGAGCTGGAGGTGCCCGAGATCGCCAGCGGCGTCGTCGAGATCAAGGCCGCCGCCCGGGAGCCGGGTCACCGCACCAAGATCGCGGTGTGGTCCAACGATTCCAACGTGGACCCCGTCGGCGCTTGCGTTGGCGCCCGAGGAGCACGGGTGCGCATGGTCACCAATGAGCTGCGGGGAGAGAAGGTGGACATCGTTCCCTTCTCCGACGAGCCTCGCGAGTTCGTCATGAGGGCACTGCAACCGGCCAAGGTCAAGGAGGTCCACCTCGACGATCTGACCGGCACCGCCACCGTGGTCGTCCACGACTTCCAACTGTCCCTGGCCATCGGCAAGGAGGGCCAGAATGCTCGCCTCGCCGCCCGCCTGACGGGCTGGCGGATCGACATCAAGAGCGAGACCCAGATCGCCGAGGAGGAGGCCTACGCCAACCAGGAGTGGGCGGAGGGAGAATGGGTGGAGAATGCCGCCGGGGAGATGGTCTGGCAGCCGGCGGAGGGCGGTGAGACCGTCTCGGCCGAGGCCTGGTCGGCGGGTGAGGACGACCAGCTTCCCTCGGACGCCTCCGATTCGGGAGATGTCCCCCCTCCCGGGGAGGGTGTGGCGCCGGCGTCGGGGGAGGCCGGCGAAGCCGAGCCTGTTGCCGCCGAGCCTGTTGCCGCCGAGCCTGCTGGGGCCGAGCCTGCTGGGGCCGACGCCGGCGCCGGGGACTCCCCGGCACCTCCGGGCGGGGGAGAGCAGTAAGGGTCACCCGGCCACCGGTCCGCACCTGCATCGGCTGCCGGACCACCAACGAGGTCGGTGATCTCGTCCGCGTCAACCGGACGGCTGACGGTACGCTGGTGGTTGACCGCCATGGGACCGGAAGGGGAGCATGGTTGTGTCGTGCTGTCGACAGCGCTGTTGGCGGCGGCACGATCCGGGTGACATGCCTGGCACTGGCGGAGCGACGCCAGGGTTTTCAACGTGCCTTTCGGGCGCCCGTGGCGGCTTGGTCGATCATGGCGCTTCGTGAGAGGCACGCAGAACGTGAGAAGATGGCTGTGACGTCGCCTCCGGTGCGACGTAGAAGAAGGGACTGACCGAACAACTTGCCCAAGAAGATCCGGGTTTACGAGCTGGCACGAGAGCTCGGCCTTACCAACAAAGAAGCGCTCGACCTTTGCATCGGCTTGGGAATCGGCGTGAAGAGTCACTCCTCGAGCATCGAGGACCAGCAAGCCGACCGCGTCCGCCGCAAGGCGGACCGCGAGGGTCTTCGACGCGCTGTACAGCCGGAGGAGGACGAGCCGGCGGCCAAGAAGGCGACCAAGGCCAAGGCACCGGCCGAGAGCGCGCCCCCGGCCCCTGCCGAGGCCGGCCCGCCCGGCCGTCCCGACTCCCCCCGACTGGTGACCAGCAGGCCGACGCCGGCTGACGGTCCAGCCGCCCCGCCAGCTCCGGCACCCGCCGCGCCCGCGGCTCCGACACCCGCGGTTCCGGCACCGGCCGCCCCGGTTGCCCCTGCGGCCCAGGCGTCTCCTCCCGCGCCGGCCGCCCCTCCCGCGCCAGCTCGGCCCCCG
>JBPCNZ010000064.1:0-27809 GCA_051000755.1 Acidimicrobiales bacterium
GCCCAACCGTTGGCTTCGCGCCAGGCCCGCCACCGGGCCCCGGCGGCGTCGGCCCGCACGTCTGTGGGCTCGGGTGTGGCGGCCGGCGGCTCCGGGACTGCCGCTTCCGGGACGGGCGCCGCCGGCACCGGTTCCGGGCTCGCTTCGGCGGCCGGCGCCGCCCCCGCGATCGTCGCCTGACGCCACACCTTGACGAAGCGTTGGCCGGCGGTGATGAGGGTGAGGGCCAGCATCACCCACAGCAGCGGGACGAGGAGAAACCCGAGGAGCAGGCCCACGCAGAGGACGATGACCCGCTCCGCCCGCTCCATCAGCCCGCCTTTGGCGTCGAAGCCGAGGGACTCGGCCTTGGCCCGCTCGTAGGAGATCAGCAGGGACGCGGCCAGGACCGCCATCGGGAGCAGGAAGATGTGACCGTGGCGGGTGCTCTGCAGGTACCAGGCGACACCGCTGAGGACCAGGCCGTCGGTGACCCGGTCGGCGACCGAATCGAAGAAGGCGCCCCGGACCGATGAACGCCCCGATGCCTTGGCCAGGGCCCCGTCGAGGAGGTCGGGGACCGCCGAGGCGATGAGGAAGACCAGACCGATCCACAGGTGACCACTGGCGATGATGATCGCGGTGGGAACCGCGAGGACCAACCCGAGGGCGGTGAGGTGGTCAGGGGAGAGTCCGGTCCGTCGCAGAGCCGTGCCGACAGGCTTCGTCGCTCGGTCAACGCCCGTACGGAAACGTCCGTCGAACAAGAGTGCTCCTAGTAAGGAAGGTTCGTCCAATCTACCACCGGGCTCTGCCGATCGGCGTTCCCGCCCCCGCCGGCGCCGGCCGGTGGGCTCAGGGGGGCCAGGCGCCCCGCACCTTCCCGTCGGTCACCGACAGGGCCTCGGGCAACACCCGGGCCTCGGCCACCGAGGTCATGAAGTTGGTGTCACCGACCCATCGGGGCAGCACGTGGAGGTGGAGGTGACCGGGCACACCGGCGCCGGCCGCGTGACCGAGGTTGGCGCCCACGTTGAGCCCGTCGGAGCCGTAGGCGGACTTGAGGGCAACGGTGGCGTCGATCACGGCTTGCCACAGGGCGGCCGACTCCCCCGGGTTCAGGTCCTCGAGGTCGGCGACATGGCGGGTGGGCATGATCATCACATGCCCGCTGGCATAGGGATAGGCGTTGAGGAGGGCCACCACCGCGCCCCCGCGGTGGCGCCACACCACGTGCGTCTCGGTGTCCGGGGCGCCCGAACCCAGGATCCGGCAGAACACGCAATCGGGCTGCGACCCGTCGTCGGGCCCCGGGTCGGTCGTGGTCGTGATGTAGTCGTGGCGCCAACCGGCCCACAGCCGCTCGAGCGAGCTCACTCGACCGGTTTTGGAGGCATGTGGGCCACGACCTCGTCGGCCAGCAGATTGGCGAACGCCTCCGTGGCCACACCCCGCTCGGGCCGGTCCTCGCCCCGACGGTTGACTCCCACCGTCCCTGCCTCGACGTCGTCGTCACCCACGACCAACACGTACGGCAGCTTCTCGATCTTGCCCCGGCGCACCCGACCCCCGAGGGGCTCGTCGGCGGCCACCACATCCACCCGGAAGCCCTGGCTCCGCAGCCTGGTCGCCACCTGCTCGGCGTAGCCCTGATGGCCGTCGCGCACGGGCAGGATACGGACCTGCACCGGCGCCAGCCACGTCGGGAACGCACCTGCGTAGTGCTCCACCAGGATGGCGAAGAACCGCTCGATGGACCCGAACAGGGCCCGGTGGATCATGTACGGGCGGTGGCGGTTGTTGTCCGCCCCCACGTAGGACATGTCGAATCGCTGTGGCATCTGGAGGTCGACCTGGAGGGTCGAGACCTGCCAGCGCCGGCCGATGGCGTCGCGCACGTGGACGTCGATCTTCGGGGCGTAGAAGGCCCCCTCACCCTCGGCCACCACATAGGGGAGGCCGACCACCTCCAGCGCATCGCGCAGGGCGCCGGTGGCCCGGTTCCACTCCTCCTCGGTGCCCACGTACTTCTCCTTCGGGCGGGTGGCCAGCTCGGCCTCGAAGTCGGTGAGGCCGAAGGTCCGCAGGATGCGGATCACGAAGCGCAGCAGGCTGACCAGCTCCCCTTCGAGCTGGTCGGATGCGCAGAAGATGTGGGAGTCGTCCTGGGTGATCCCCCGGACCCGCAGGAGGCCGTTGAGGACCCCGGAGCGCTCGAAGCGGTACACGGTGCCGAACTCGAACAGCCGGATGGGCAGCTCCCGGTAGGAGTGCTGGCGGTCGTTGAAGATCAGGATGTGCATCGGGCAGTTCATGGGCTTGGGGTAGTACGTCGCCCCCTCCATCTCCATCGGGGGGTACATGCCGTCCGCGTACCACTGGAGATGGCCCGAGATCTCGAACAGCGTGGACTTGGCCAGGTGGGGGGTGTAGACGAACTGGTAGCCGGCCGCCTCGTGTTCGCGCCGGGCGTGGTCCTCCATCAGCTTGCGCACCAGGCCGCCCTTGGGGTGGAACACGGGCAGACCGCCGCCGATCTCGGGGGGGAAGTGGAACAGGTCCAGCTCCGCGCCGAGCCGGCGGTGGTCGCGCTTCTCGGCCTCGACCAGGCGGTGGAGATGATCCGCGAGCGCCTTGTTCGACTCCCATGCGGTGCCGTAGATGCGTTGCAGCTGGGGGCGATGCTCGTCGCCCCTCCAGTAGGCGGCGGCCACCTTCTGGAGGGCGAAGTGGCCCAGCCGGGAGGTGGACGGCACATGGGGCCCGCGGCACATGTCGACGAACCCGCCCCGCCCCTCCGAATCCACGTTGCGATAGGCGCTGACCATGCCATCGCCCACCCCTTGGGCGAGCTCCTCGTCGCCGGCACGGGCGGGGTCGATGCCGTCGATGATCTCGATCTTGTAGGGCTGGTCGGCGAAGAGACGCCGGCCTTCGTCGATGGTGTGCTCCTCACGGGCGAAGGACTGGTCGGCGGCCACGATGGCGCTCATCCGCGTCGCGATCCGATCCAGGTCGTCATCGGAGAAGTGGGCCCCACCCGGCAGCTCGAAGTCGTAGTAGAACCCGTCGGTGATCGCCGGCCCGATGGCGTATTTGGCTCCGGGCCACAGGTCGGTGACGGCCTGAGCCAGGACATGAGCCGTGGAATGACGCAGGATGTGGCGGCCGGCGTCGGTGTCAGCGGTGACCACCGCGACGGTGGAGCCGTCAGTCAGGGGCGCCCCCAGATCGGCCTCGGTGCCGTCGACGGTGACGGCGACGGCCGCCTTCGCCAGGCGTGAACCTATGGACCGGGCCAGGTCGGTGCCCGTCGATCCGCTGGGCAACGCTCGTGGCGAACCATCGGGCAAGCTGACGGTGATCGTGTCGGTGGCGCTCACGGCGGCGAGGTTACGGGAGACACCGCCCTAGCTCGCAGGTTTTGATCGGGCTCAGAGCACACCGAGCAGGGCCATGGCCCGGCTGACCCCCAGACCCGCCGCAGCCGCCCGGTCGATGGCGACCAGGGCCTCGGGGGTGTCCAGATCGCGGTCCAGGGCCCGGCGGGCGTCCTCCAGGCCACCGTCGCCCTCACCGGCCGCCCGCCATCGGGCCAGCCGCGCCGCGGCGTCGACCATGAGCCCGTTGTGCCACTCCCAGCTGTCCCAGTAGTGGTTGGCGATGATGGCCAGGCGGATGGCCGGCGCCTCCCACTCCTTCAACAGGTCGTGGACGAACACCAGGTTGCCGAGCGACTTCGACATCTTGGTGCCGCCCAGCCGCACCATCCCCACATGCATCCAGTGGCGAACGAACGGCTCCCCCGTCGCCGACGCCGACTGGGCCGCCTCGCACTCGTGATGGGGGAAGATCAGATCCGACCCGCCGCCGTGCAGGTCGATGGTCTCCCCCAGCTCGCGCATGGCCAGCGCCGAGCACTCGATGTGCCAGCCCGGACGGCCCGGGCCCCACAGGGTCTCCCAGGACGGCTCATCGGCAGCCGATGGCTGCCACAGCACGAAGTCGAGCGGGTCGCGCTTCGCCGGATCGTCGGGCTTGCCTCCCCGTTCCTCGGCCAGCTCGAGCATCCGGGCCCGGTCGTAGTGGCTCACCTGGCCGAAGTCGGGGTACGACGACACGTCGAAATAGACGCCGCCGCCCCCCTCGTAGGCGTGGCCGGTGTCGAGGAGGATGCCGATGAAGCCGAGGATGTCGGGGATGGCCGACGTGGCCCGGGGCTCGGAGAAGCTGGGGATCAGTCCCAGCGCGGCCATGTCCCCGTCGAAGCGGCTCATCTCCTCGGCGGCCAGATCCAGATAGTGGACGCCGAGCTCTCTGGCCTTGCGCAGCATGTCGTCGTCGACGTCGGTGACGTTGCGCACGCAGCGGGTCTCGTGGCCCCGGTCCCGCAAGCGGCGCTGCAACACGTCGTAGGTCACGTAGGTGGCGGCGTGGCCCAGGTGGGCGGCGTCGTAGGGGGTGATCCCGCAGGTGTACATGCTGACCACGGGACCGGGCTCGAAGGCAACCACGGCGCCACGGGCCGTGTCGTAGAGGTGCAGGGACGGCTCGTCGGTCATGGCCTCGGCCCGCTCAGGAGGGACCGTCGAGGCCGTTGATGCGGAGGGAGGCATGGGTCTTGTAGCGGCGGTTGACCTCGAGGATGGCCGGGGTCAGGGCCTCGATGGCCAGGGCGCTGCCCAGACCTCCCGAGTCGACCCCCCGCAGCCCGGGGAGGCGGTCGATCAGGGCGATCAGCTCGTCGGTCGTGGACCGTTCGGCCGAGCAGACCATGACATCGGCGTCGAGGGGGTGGTCGAGATCCGCCCACGGTCCAGCGGGAAGGTGGTGGAAGGCCCCTGCCACCCGGGCGTCGGGCAGGGCGTCGGCCACGGCCACCGTCACCGAACCCGTCGGGGGCAGCAGCGGTACCATGTGCTTGCCCCATCGGGTGAGGGCGTTGGCCATCGACACCACCAACTTGCCCCCCAGGGCCTGGCGCAGGCCGTCGACGGTCGAGAGCACCCCCTCCCAAGGGGTGGCCACCACGACCACGTCAGCCCCGGCGGCGGCCTGGTTGGTGCCCGCGACCAGCGGAAGGGATCGTTCAGACCAACGCTCGGTGAGGGTGCCCACCGTCTCGGCCGCCCGCTCCTCGGAGCGGGATCCGACGGTCACCTCGATCCCGATGCCGGCAAACTGGACGGCGACGGCCTGACCGGCCGGTCCCGTCGCTCCGATGACACCGATGCGCACCTCCGCAGACTGGCACGCCGCGCCGCTTACCGTCGAGACGGGCCTGGATCGGGTGGCGGTAGGTTGAAGCTGTGCCTGCCGCCTTCCGTCCTGCCCGCCTGTTCGCCAGGCGCCGGCCCGCAGCCCGGCCCCCCCGGGCGTCGAGGGTGGGCAGCGTCGCGCCGGAGCTGTCCGGGGTGACGCCCGCCGGCGACCCGGTCCGGATCGAGACCGGATCCGGGGCGCGCCTGGTGGCGGCGTTCCTGACGTCCAGCTGCACGACGTGCGGCACCTTCTGGACGGCCCTGGGGACCGACGGGGGGGCGGCGGGGGCGCCAGGGGTGGAGGGGGCCACCGAGGAGGCCGCCAGCCCCGCCATGGTGGTCGTCACCCCCGACCCGACGACCGAGGACCGCCGGGCCGTGGCCCGCCTGGCTCCCGCGTCGACACCGGTGGTCATGTCGACCGAGGGGTGGATCCGCTGGGGCGTGTCGGGGTCGCCGTTCTTCGTGGTGGTAGCCGACGGGATGATCGTGGCGGAGGGCGTGGCCTCCGACTGGGACGAGTTGCTCGCCCTCATCCCCGCAGCCTGAACGGCCCTGATTCCGACCGGAGGTGGCCCCCTCAGGCGCTGCTGCGCTGGGCCGAGCCGTCGTCGTCGGTGGCCAGGCCGGCCAGCGCTTCGAGGATCGCCGTCGTCACGTCCTCCACGTCCTGGTTCCCGTCGATCGAGTGCACCAGGCCCCGGTCGGTGTAGTACCGGACCAGCGGCTGGGTCTGCTCATCGAAGACCGCCAGGCGGTGCTCGATGGTGGCCCGGGTGTCGTCGAGGCGCCCCTCCTCCTCGGCCCGGGCCAGCATCCGGCGAGCCAGCTCGTCGCGATCCACCCGCAGGTGAACGACCGCCTGCAGCTCGATGTTGCCGACCTCCCGGGCCATCTCGTAGGCCCTCTTGGCCTGGGCCAGGTTCCGGGGAAAGCCGTCGAGGACATAGCCCCCCTGGTGGGAGGCGGCGCTCAGGCGCTGCCCGATGATCTCCAGGATGACATCGTCGGGCACCAGGTCGCCGCTGTTCATGGCGGCCTCGACCGCCTGGCCGACATCCGTTCCAGCCTCGACCTCGGCCCTCAGGAGGTCGCCGCTGGCCACGTGCTCCACCCCGTAGTGATCGGCCAGGCGCTGGGCCTGGGTTCCCTTTCCGGCGCCGGGTCCCGCCAGCATCAGCAGTCTCATGGCCGCTCTCCTGGTCCCCCGACGCTCGACACGGCCTCCAACGATACAGGCTGGGGCCCTGCCGCGAGATGCCCGCGCTCCGCCCCCGGCCGGTTCTACGGATGGTCGGGCGGGGACTCGGCATGAGCCCGGTACGTCTCGTAGCGCTCCGCCGTTGCCGCCTGCCAGGTGGGGTCGGGGTCGAACGTCGGCCCCCGACGGCTCCACCGTCCGGCGTCGGTCATCTCCGTCTCCAAGCCGGCGGCCATGCGGGCCAGGAACGCCGCGCCCAGCGCCCCGCCCTCGGGGACGGCGACGGTCTCCACGGCCAGCCCGGTCACGTCGGCCGTGGCCTGCATCCACGCCGCCACCCGGCTGCCTCCACCGGTGGCCACCAGGCGATGGGGGCCAACCCCGGACCGTTCGAGGATGTGGCGAACGGCGAACGCCGACGCCTCGTACGCCGCCCGGCGCAGCTCCGCTGGGCCCTGGGTCAGGTCCAAGCCCCGCATCTCGGCCCGGCGCCCCGGGTCGTGCAGCGGTACCCGCTCTCCCCGCAGGTAGGGGGCGAGGACCGGGACCGAGCCCGGTGCCGCAGTCGAGGCATCGGCGGGGCGCAGCACCCGGTCGATCCAGTCCAGCCACAGGCCGCCGGCGTTGCTGGCCCCGCCGACCATCCACGCCCCGCCCCGCCAATGGGGCAGGACCCAGCAACCCGGGGGGGCGGCGCCGGGATCCACCGCAGTCTCCGGGGCCACCGTCCACACCACGAGGGTGGCGCCACAGACGACCAGAACGTCCCCGATCCGATCGGCGCCGGCGACGAGTTGCTCACAGAGGGCATCGACCCCACCGGCCCCGATGACCGTCCCCGGCCCCGGACCACGCACCCCGCCGCCGACCCCGCCGCCCACCTCACCGATCACCTCACCGAACAGCTTCACCGCCGGCAACTGGGTCGTGTCGACACCGCACGACGCGCACAGCTCCTTGTCCCACCCGCCGGCGCCGAGCAGCGGCCCGGTGGCGAACGCGGTCCCCAGATCGATGGCGGCGGTGGCGCCGAGGGCCCGGTTGGCCACGGCCTGGGCCGGCCAGTACCCCGCCGCATCCGGCCGGTGGGAAGCAACCCAGCGCAGCAGCCCGAGGGCCTCGGGCGAATGCGTCGGGTCCGCCCAAACGGGGGCGCCGAGGATGGCGCCAGCCCGGCCCCGCTCGTCGCCATAGAGCAATCCGGGGCCGACGGGGGCACCGTCGCCATCCACCGCCGTCATCGACGGGGCCATGGCCGAGACGGCCACGGCGGCCGGCGCCGTCTCCTGCAGGGTGGCCAGCGCCCGGCGGGGGCCCTCACGCCATGCCTGCTCGGCGTCGTGCTCGAGGCGTCCCGGGCTCGGAACCCGGACCGGGTGCGGTAACCGGCACGAAGCGACGAGCCGGCCCGTCTCGGTGACGGCGACGGCTTTCACCGAGGTGGTTCCGATGTCGATACCGACCGTCACCGGGCCGCGACCCCCCGACCCCGCGTCCCCGCTTTCCGGATGTGACATCGGTGCCACCACCCGCCAGTATGGCCGCGATGGCCCCGGCTCCCCCGCCGTTCCCCCGACCCGTCATCGGCGCCCGGCGCCGGGCCCTGGCCACCGCGCCGCTGCGGGGCCCGGGGCTGGACAAGCTCCGCCACCTCTTCGACATCGTCCACGAGCCATGGATCGACCAGACGCCGCTGCGGATCTACAACGCCGGGGAGCTGGCGGCGCGCGTCGACGCCGAGGGGGCGACGGTCCTGGTGGTGGAGAGCGACCTGGTCAGCGGGCCGGTCCTCGAACGGCCTTTGCTGGCCGTGGCCGCCACCCGGGGGGACCCGACCAACGTGGACGTGGCGGCCGCCACCGCCGCGGGCATCCCGGTGCTCTACACGCCGGCGCGCAACGCCGACGCCGTCGCCGAGCTCACCCTCGGCCTGCTGCTGGCCGTGACCCGGGGGATCACCGTTGCCGACCATGAGGCCCGTTCGGGGCTCGTGTGGCGGGACGGGACCATTCCTTACCAGCGCTTCCGGGGGTGGGAGCTGGCGGGCCGCCATGTCGCCCTCATCGGGCTGGGCGCCGTGGGCCGCGCCACCAGGTGGCGCCTCGAGGCTCTGGGCATGACGGTCGAGGCCTACGACCCCTACGTCACCGGCGCCGGTTCCGACCTCGGGGCCGTGCTCTCCTCCGCCGACGTGGTGTCCGTCCACGCCCCTGCCACCGAGGCGACCCGGGGCATGATCGGATCCGCCCAGTTCGCGGCCATGCGTCCGGGGACGGTGTTCCTCAACACGGCCCGGGCATCCATCCACGACACCGACGCCTTGGTGGAAGCGCTCACGTCGGGGCACCTGGCGGGAGCCGGCCTGGACCATGTCGAGGGCGAGGCGCTCCCCGACGGCCATCCGGTGCTGGCGCTGGCCAACGTGGTCCTCACCCCCCACATCGGCGGGGCCACCTGGGACACCGAGGGCCGGGGCGCCGCCCTCGTCGCCGACGATCTCGAGCGCCTGCTCGGCGGGGTCGCGCCTCTCCACATCGCCAACCCCGAGGTCCTGCCATGAGCGATCCGAAGCCGCCGCCACCAGACGAGATGCCGCCAGACGAGACGCCGCCAGACGAGACGGCCCGGGCCGTCCTCGACGCGGCCAAGGACATGTTGCACCGGGGCCTGGTCGAGGGCACCGCCGGCAACATCTCGGCTCGGACCCCCGAGGGGACGATCGTGACCACCCCGTCCTCGGTTGACTACCGGGCCATGACCCTCGACGACCTCGTCACCGTCGACCTCGACGGCGCGGTGCTGTCCGCCAGGGACGGCCGCTCACCGACCTCGGAGATCCAGCTCCACCTGGCCTGCTACCGGGCCTATGACGACATCTCGTCGGTCATCCATTCCCACCCGGTGTACGCCACCATGTTCGCCGTGAGCCACCAGCCCATACCGGCGTGCATCGACGAGTTCACCATGTACGTCGGCGGCGACGTCCGCTGCGGCGCCTACGGTGCGTCGGGCAGCGAGGAGCTGGGGAGCAACGCCGTGGCCGCCCTCCGGGACCGGGGGGCGGCCCTGCTGGCCAACCACGGGATCGTCGCCGTCGGTCCCAGCCCGGCCAAGGTCCTCCACATCATCGCCCTGGTCGAGCGTACCGCCCAGATCGCCTGGGGAGCCCGGGCTCTGGGCGGACCGATACCGCTGCCGGACAAGGTCAACACCGACTTCGCCGGCGTGTACTCGCTGATGCGCATGCTCCCCTGAGGACCCGGCCATCAGCCGGCGATCACGGCCCGGCGGGTGGCGGCAACTCCGCCTTGACCACCTTCCCGGTGACGTTGCGGGGCAGATGGTCGACGACGGTGATGCGCCGCGGCACCTTGTAATCGCTCAGCCGCCCGGCCGCGAAGCGCCCGATGTCAGCAACGACATCGTCCTCGGTCCCCCCGGGGCGCAGCACGACCCAGGCGGCCACGTCCTCGCCGAGGACGGGATGGTCGACGCCGGCCACCGCCGCCTCGGCGACGGCGGGATGCTCGTAGAGCACGGCCTCCACGTCGGCGGCGTGGATGTTGTGGCCCCCCCGGATGATGACCTCCTTGGCCCGGCCCACGACATAGACATAGCCGTCGGCGTCGATGCGGGCCAGGTCGCCGGTGTGCAGGCCGTCGTGGCGCCAGGCTGCGGCGGTGGCGCCGGCGTCGCGGTAGTACTCCCTCTGGCGGCCGGGGAGGTGGATGACGAGCTCACCGACCTGGTCAGCCCCCAAGCGCTCGCCGTCCTCGCCCACGGTGAAGAACTCGGCGGGGGGCAGGGGGCGGCCCACCGAACCGGAGCGGGCGGCCGCCTCCTCCTTGGGCAGCACGGTGTAGGCGGGGCCGGCTTCGGTCATCCCGTAGGCGTTCGACACGGCCGCGGCCGGCATCCGTTCGGCCAGGCGGCGCTGGGTGACGGGGGCGAGGGGGGCGGAACCGACGGCGCACAGCCCGATGCTGGAGAGGTCGGCGGTCCCGAAGCTCGGGTGGGCCAGGAGGATCTCGACCATGGCCGGGACCAGGAACACCATCGCCGGGCGCCGCTCCGCCACCACGGCCAGCCACGTCCCGGCGTCGAAGCGGGGCAGGTACAGGGCGGTCATGCCCAGCTTCATGGGGTTGTCGATGGCGGTGAGGCCGGCGAAGGTGAACAACGGCGAGCACGACAGCCACCCGGCCCCGTTCCACCCCGGGAGGCCGGTGGGGATGAGCGACGCGTTCCCGTAGCGGACGACGACCCCCTTGGGGCGCCCGGTGGTCCCCGACGTGTAGACGATATCGGCCAGGTCGTCCTCGCCGACGGGGACCTGGACGGGGACGCCATTGCCCGAACCCAGCAACTCGTCCCAGGCCATGCGCCCCTGGGCCCGGTGGTGGGCGGAGGCGTCGCCGACTCCGACGATCAGGGGAATGGGCGACCGCGAGGAGCCGGCGCCGCCGGTGGTGCCCGCCCTCTCCCACGCGTCGAGCAGACCGGTGTCGGCGATGAGCGCCCGCACCCCGGCGTGGGCCAGGATGCCGGTGGCCTCGGCCGGCACCGAGCGGGTGTTGACGGGCACGGCGACGGCTCCGGCCCGGTGGATGGCGACATAGGCCACCACCCATGTGGTCGCCGCTGTTCCCGGCAGGTACAGCCCTACCCGGTCCCCTTTGGCCACACCCGCGTTCTGCAGGCCGGCCGCGGCTCGGTCGGCGGCGGCGGACCAGGCCGAGAAGCTCAGCTTGTCGCCGGAGCCGACGTCGACGAAACCGATCTCCGAGGCGAACGGATCGGCCATCAAGCGGAGCTGGTCGGTGGTGATCACGGCCGGCACCGCTCAGGCAGGCAGGTCCCGGCCGTCCGAGGACCGGTGCTCGACGGGGGCTCCCTCGTCGCGAGCGTGCTCCTCGCGCTCGTCGGAGTCGGCCAGGATGGCCTCGGCCTGGGCCTCGGGGTCGGTGTTGCCTGCGACCAGCTCCTCGGGCTCCAGCTCGCTGGCCCGTTCTTCCCGGCGTCGCTCGTCGTTGCTGTCTGGCACGCCTCCGACGGTAGCGGCCGGGCCGCACCGGGAAGAATCCCCGGTATGGCTGACACCGAGCTGCTCTACCTGCGCGACGCCTACCTCCGGACGTTCCCGGCAACCGTCGTGGCCGTCGACGGCGACGACCGCATCGCCCTCGACCGGACCGCCTTCTACCCCACGGGTGGCGGCCAGCCCCATGACACCGGCTCCCTCGGTGGCCTGGCGGTGACCGAGGTCGCCAAGGTGGGCACCACCGTTTGGCACCGGGTGGACGGCGGTCCGTTGCCGGCCGTCGGTGCCCGGGTCGAAGGCGAGGTGGCCTGGGAGCGCCGCCACGCCCTGATGCGCACCCATACGGCGTTGCACGTCCTGTGCGGGGTCATCTGGAACGAGTGGGCCACGGCGGTGACAGGGGGCAACATGGAACCCCTCGCGGCCCGGATGGACTTCGAGTTCGACCCCCTGCCCGAAGGCTTCGGTCCCCGGGTGGAGGAGGCGGTCAACGCCGAGCTGGCCGCGGCCCGCCCCATCGTCGTGTCCTTCCTGCCCCGGGCCGACGCGGTGCTCGACGAGGGCCTGATCCGCACCAAGGTCAGCCTGGTGCCCGAGACGGTGGCCGAGGTAAGGGTGGTCGACATCGTCGGTCTCGACAAGCAGGCCGACGGCGGCACGCACGTCCGTTCCACCGACGAGGTCGGTCGGGTCCGGGTCGTCAAGACCGAGTCGAAGGGCAAAGGTAACAAGAGGATCCGGCTGCAGATCCTCGACGGCTAGATCCCGGTCTCCCGGCGCACTTCACGCGGCTCCTTGTCCTCCCGCAGCCCGTCGAAGCTGGGGTGACGGAGCCGGCCGTCGGAGGTCCACTCGGTGAACGAGACCGCCGCCACCAGCTCGGGCCGGCTCCAATGGGAGCCCTTCACCGGCACCGGGTCGGCGAACGGCGACCGCTCGGTGCCCAAGCCGTCCAGGCGGGCCCGCAGGGACCGCAACTCGGCTTCGTTGAACCCGGTGCCGACCTTGCCCGCGTACCGCAGCGACCCACCGTCGTCGTAGTACCCGAGAATCAGGGCGCCGAGACCGCTGCGACTGCCCGACGGATCGGTCCACCCGCCGACAACGAGCTCCTGGCTGGCGGAGCACTTCAGCTTCAGCCAGTCACCGGAGCGACCGGCGTGGTAGATGGAGTCGGCCCGCTTGGCCACCAGCCCCTCCCACCCCGAACGGCAGGCGTCGGTGAGCATCTGGTCCGGGTCGCCGTCCAAGGGGTCCACCGTCCGGACCGGCTCGGGGGCGCCCTGAAGGGCCTGGGCCAGGAGCCGTTTGCGGTCCGCCAGCGGGAGTCCGGTCGTGTCCCGCCCGAGCAGTTGGAGAAGATCGAAGGCGCAATAGATCGGCTCGCTCCCCTTCCCCCGCTGGAGCAGGCCGAAGCTCGTTCGCTCGCCGTCGAAGGCGACGATCTCGCCGTCGATGGTGAAGGATCCGGCGGCCACGTTGCCGAGGGCACGGACCACGCCGGGGAAGCGGTGGGTGAAGCGCTGGTGGTTGCGGGACCACAGCTCCACGTCGTCCCCGTTGCGCACGGCGATGGTGCGCAGGCCGTCCAGCTTGCGCTCGTAGAGCCAATCGGCCCGATCCCCCCGGGTCCGGTGATCGGTGACCTTGGCCGCCTGGGCCAGCATCGGCGCCTGCCAGGTGGCCCGGTCGGAGGTCCACTGGGGGACATCGCCGGGGTGGGCGGCGACATCGTCGATGCTCCGGCCCGTCGTGACCGAGTCCGGCTCGGCGGTGACGACGTCGCGGGTCGGGTCGGCCTGCTCGTCGTTGCGCTTGACGAGGATCCACGACTCCTTCTTCCCGCCGCCCGTGCGGGTGAACGCCCAACCGCCGCGCAGCTTCGAACCATCCAGCCACACGGAGAGATGCCCGGCCCGGACCGCCTCGCCGACAGGGACGGGCTGACCCTTGCGTTCCGTCAGGTTGCGGTAGGTGCCCTCATCCCAGACGATGACCGCACCGCCGCCGTACTCCTTCGCCGGAATGGTTCCCTCGAAGTCGCGGTAGTCGAGGGGGTGGTCCTCGACGTGGACGGCGAGGCGTTTGGTGCCCGGGTCGTACGAGGGCCCCTTGGGCACGGCCCAGGACACGAGCACGCCGTCCACCTCCAGGCGCACGTCGTAGTGCAGGCGGCTGGCCGCGTGCTTCTGGACCACGAAGCGGGGCTGGTCGGCGCCGTCCTGCTCGCCCTCCCCCGACGGCTCGGCCGTGCGATCGAAGCGGCGTTTCCCCCGGTAGTCGGCGAGTCGGTCACCTGCCTGGTCGGCCACCAGCCCAGGCTACGGCCCGCTCCGGGCCCTCACCGCCATCGGTGACCGGCCACGGTCCCACGGCCGCCACGTGGGGGCGTAGGATCACCTCCTTCGGCGGCCCCTTCACCTCACGGTGAGGCGGTTGGCCGCTGCACCCCCCGGCGCTGCCCCGCCGGGGGGTGCCTCATTGCAGGGTCCCCTCCACCACGGCGACGTGGCCGCCCAGGCACCGCTGGCGGCGCACGCCGGCGAGGTCGACCGCCGCCCGCCGATCGGGCCGGCGGGCAGGGTCCGAGCCGCCCAAGCGGCACAGGAACCGCCACAGCGGGTTGAGGACAGCGCCGGTCCCTCCGGCCAAGGCCAGATCGACGACCGCGACCCGGGTTCGGGGTGCCAGCGAGGTGATCTCCTGCCAGGCCTCCTCCTCTCGGGCCATGACCGACAGGGCGTAGGCGGCGACCACGGCGACCACGGACGACGGGTCGATGCCCGAGCGGGCCAGAGCGTCGGACAACCGGTCGGCGTCGGCGTGGACCAGGGTGACGTTGGACCATCCGTGGCGCCGGGCCCGGCGGCCGGCCCGGGCGAGCATCGCCGTGCTGCTGTCCACGCCCACGATGCGCCCGGAGGCACCGACCGCGCCCTGCAACCAACCGAAGCTCAGGCCCGTCCCGCAGCCGACGTCGAGGACCGTCTCACCGGGCTTCAGGGCCAACAGGTCGATGGCCAGCCGCCGAGGTGCCCGGTAGAGGAACCGCTCGAAGGAGAGCAGGTCGTAGACGGCGGCCCCTCGGCCGTAGCGATCGAAGGGGTCCCGGCCGGCTGCCATCACCGCAGCGTAGGGGGCCGGCCGTCGGCTCCCTGGAGTACGGTCATCGGATGGTCGAGCGGCAGCATTTCGGCGTGGGCGCAGAGAAGACCAGGGTCTCCGGCGGTGGCAGCTTGGGCAAGCGGGGCACGGCCCGGCGGGTCTCGCCCAACGACCAGTTTCCCCAGCACGCCGTCGACATCGACGGCTACACCCTCTGCCGCTCGGAGCGGTGGCCGTCCGCCTCGACGTTCCCCGATCTCGACTGGGAGGACTCGGCGCCACAGGCCCGCTGCCCGGACTGCACGTCCGAATACGACGCGTTGCCGCGCTGAAGGCACGCCGGGCCCGCCAGCGGGCCGGGTCGGGGTAAGGTTGGGTGACGACGCGCGGCATCGACGTACCGATCACCCTTGCGCCCCTGGCTCGTCAGAGAGAGGCCACGATGCTCACAGCCGTCCAACGGGCGGCGATACTCGGGTTCGCTGTTGAACCTGACGCCGAATCATCGACGATGACCGACGAAGACATCTGGTACGGCTTCCTGTCGTCTCTGTTTGGCGCGGGCAAGACGCTCAAGGACCTGAAGTTGAGCCCGGCCCAGACACCCGAGATCATGGCCTGCCTGCGCCGTGCGCCGTCGGTCGCTCCCCGCAAGTTCAACCGGGGCCGCGAACGCTTCGTGCGCTCCTCGCCCAACGTCGCCCTACCCTCGGACTGACGTCGCTGCTGGTCTGGCCCGCCGATGTCCGGCGACGGTCAGGGATCGCTCTCCAGGGGCCCGGGATGGCGCCCGGTCACGTTGCCGTGGCGGTGACGGGTCTCGCTCAGGGCCTGCTCGCGAACCCAGCGCAGCACCTCCCGGGCCGGGTGGCCCACCACCGGGGTGGCGTCGACCCCCAAGCCGGCGTCGTGGGCGGCCAGGAGCAGGGCATGGCCCGTCGTGCCGAGAAGGCGGACCTTGTCGGCCGAGACGAGCGCCAGCCGCGACGCCAGCATCGCCTCGTCCTCGACGGTGACCGCCGCCCCCGCCCGGCGCCAGGTCGGCGACGACACGCTGACGGCCACACCCACCGCCCTGGCCGCGGCCAACGCCAGGCCGACCTCCTCATCGGTGGCATCGCCGGCGGCCCGCAGCACCACCGCCCGTAGGGGCCGGTAGCGCAACACGTTGGCCTCGGCGATAACCCACTCGGGTCGGACGGGAGCAGGTCCTGGCGCCACAGCCGGCTCACGGCCGACTCGAACTCCTCGGCGGTGCCGGCCAAGGAGGCGGTCCAACGCCCGAGGCTGGCCACATAGTTCGGTCCCCCGGCCTTGGACCCGGGCCCGATGACGGAGCGCTTCCAGCCACCGAACGGCTGCCGGCCGACGATGGCCCCCGTGATGTGGCGGTTGACGTAGAGGTTGCCGGCCTCGACCGATTCCCGCCAGTGCCGGATCTCGGCGGGGTCGAGGGACTGCAGGCCGGCCGTGAGGCCGTAGGGGGGTTGGTTCTGCCAGGCGATGGCCTGATCCAGGTCGGCGGCCCGCATCATCCCGAGCACCGGCCCGAAGCACTCGGTCAGGTGGAACGACGATCCGGGGCGAACGCCGAGCTTGACCCCGGGCGACCACAGGTGGGGGTTGTCGCCCACCTGAGCCGGCTCGACCAGCCACGTCTCGCCGGGCTGGAGGCGGTGCAGGGCGTCAGCCAGGGGCCCGGTCGGCGGCCGGATCAGGGGCCCCATGACCGAGCGGAGGTCCCATCCGGGCCCGAGGCGGAGGCTGCGGACGGCGTCGACCAGCTGCCGGTGGAACCGGGCGTCGTCGTAGACCGACGCCTCCAGGATGGCCAGGCTGGCAGCCGAGCACTTCTGGCCGGCATGGCCGAAGGGACCTGACGATGTCGGCGACGGCACCGTCGAGGTCGGCGGCCGCCGTCACCACGATGGCGTTCTTGCCACTGGTCTCGGCGTGCAGGGCCAGGTCCGGTCGCCAGCCGAGGAACATCCGGGCCGTGTCCCACGCCCCGGTGAGGATCACCGCGTCGACGCCGGGGTGCGTGATCAGGCGCCGGCCCGCAGGGCCGTCGGCCGTGGGGAGGAACTGCAGGAGGTCCTGGGGGATGCCGGCGGTGACGCCGCCCGCCGGTATGGCCAGGGGAAAGTTCCACGGTGGCACCACGACCACCGTGCCGTGGGGAGTGAAGCGGGCGCCGTCGCCTTCGAGGGCCTCGAGGTCCCGGATGCTCCGACGCCTGTCGTCGAGGGACCGGGCCCGCCACTGCTCGCCGGCGGCCGCGGCGGCGACCACCGCTTCGTCCACCAGCGACTCGCCCGCCTGCAGCCACCGGTAGGCAACCTTGTCCGGATCCCCCGGGTCCCGGCCGTCGGCCCAGGTGCCGTCGGACTCGGTGCGGCCGGCGACAACCGCAGGGACCACGTCGATGCCGTGGGCCACGAGTGGCCCCAGCTGGGCCGCCACCCAGGTGCGGTTGACGCCGACCGCCACGTCGGTGTCGGGCTCGTTGGCAAACGGTGGGTCCGGGCACTCGGGTGCGGAGCCCCGTGCTTGCTCCGGGCGAGTCCGATCCTGGGTCCGGCGGGTGGCGGCGAACAAGGCGGCGCGGTCACCGACGGTGGTGCGGAACCGATCCCGTTCCCGGTCCCACGTCTCCGTGCCCGGCTGGAGTGAGAACTGATGGCGCAGGAAGTTCTCCGGGCCGGTGTTCTCGTCGAAACGGCGCACCAGGTAAGCGATGACCGACTCGCTGTCGGCTCGGCGGGCGATGGGTGCGTAGAGCAGGAGGCCGCCAGCCTCGTCGCCCACCGACGCCGCCATAGACGGCGCCATGCCCTCGAGCATCTCCATCTCGACCATGCCCGACAGGCCCCGCTCAGCGCTGACCGTCAATGCCCACGCCGCTTCGAAGAGGTTGTTGGTCCCGACCCCGACTCGCAACGAACCGACATTGGCCGGGTCGACCACGACGTCGAGCATCCGCTTGTAGTTGGCGTCGACCTCGGCCTTGGTGGCGAAGGCGGCCTGAGTCCAGCCCGACAACTCGGCCTCGACCCGCTCCATGGCCAGGTTGGCGCCCTTCACGATCCTCACCTTCACCGCGCCGCCGTGGCGCCGATGCCGGTCCCTGGCCCACGCGGCCAGATCCACGAGGGCCGGATACGAGTCGGGGATGTAGGCCTGCAGGACGATGCCGGCGCCCAGACCGGAGTAGCGGTCCTCGCTCAGCACACGCTTGAAGACGGCGACGGTCAGGTCGAGATCGCGGTACTCCTCCATGTCGAGGTTGACGAACTTGGGGGGTTGGTGCCGAAGGGCTCGTCGTAGAGGCGACGCAGCCGCTCCCCCACCCGGTCCACCTCGTGATCGAAGGCGACGATGTTGAGCTGAGAGCAGACCGAGGAGACCTTCACCGACACGTAGTCGACGTCGGCGCGGCCCAGCAGGGCCACCACCGCGTCGAGACGGCGTTCAGCTTCGTCATCACCCAGAACTGCCTCGCCCAGCAGGTTGATGTTGAGACGGATCCCTTCGCCTCGGCGCCGGGCGACATGGCAGGCGAAGGGCCGGGGATCAGCGTCGATCACGAAATCGGCCAGCTCGGAGCGGACCCGCACCTGGACCAGTGGCATGACGAGGCGCGGGAAGCGGGACGCGACCGTCGCCCCCAACCGGAGGAGCGTCCGGTCGAGGGACCCCGGGAAGTGTGGCGCCCGGCCGCCCCCGGCCAGCGTCTCGAAGTGGCGAGCGGGCCCGACGCGGATCGCGGATGCGAAGCACCTCGTCGGTCAGGGCCAGCACGAACGCCAAGCCATCCTCGTCGTCGAGGAGGCGGGCGATGCGGCGGCCCTGGGCCCGTTCGCGCCGGCGCCTCCGTCGGGCCGCGTCCCTCAGCAGCCGCTCGGCCAGCAACTCGGTCCGACGGATGAGGTCGCCGTCGCGTGTCCGGTCCGTCATCCGATCCTCTCCGCCCCAGCATCTGGCGCGTGGCCCGTGCGGGCCCAATCGTGGCACCGGGAGCGGCAGGGCGTCAACGGCACCGCCGGGCGCCTGCGGGGGCGCCCCGGTCCCGTGTCGCCAGGCGGGACTATCATGGCCGGGTGCGAGTGGTCGCCGGTCTTCTTCACCCGCCGCTGCCTCGGCCGGTCGCCGTGGTCGTCACCGCGGTGGCCAAGGTCGGCTTGGCCGGGCGCACGGGGTTCTACCTGGTGCTCACCGTCCTCACCGCTCGCATCGCCGCCTTCGGCGGCCGCGGGCTGCCCCAGGACAACGCCAGTGGCGCCCTGGATCTGATCGGGCGGCCGTGGATCGGTAAGGCAGCCATCGCCGCCGTCGCCTTGGGCTTTCTGTCCTTTGGCGCCGGGCGGCTCATGGCCATGGCGCGCGACCACTCGGTGAGCCGGCTGCGGCGCGCCGGCGCCGGCCTCCAAGGAGTCTTCTACCTGTTCCTGGCCTGGGTGCCGACCTCCTACCTCGCCGGGAACACCGCAGCCGGTTCGGAGGGCCAACAGCACCGCACCGCCGATCAGATCCTGGCCTGGCCCGCAGGCCCCGAGCTCGTCGTCCTGGTCGGGGTGGTGACGATCGCCGTCTCTGTCTTCCAGGTCCGCACGGCGATATCGCGGGACTTCGCCGACGGTATGGCCGTCGCCGACGCGCCACCGGGAGTACGGCGACTCATCCACCTGGTGGGTTTCGTGGGCATCTCGGCCCGGGCCCTGGTCCTGTTCCCGGTAGGGGTCCTTCTCATCGTGGCGGGCGTCGACTCCGACGCCAGCCACGCCAGCGGACTGGACGGCGAGATGCTCGCCCTCTCCAGCTCCACGTGGGGCATCGCCGTGCTCGCTCTGGTCAGCCTGGGCCTGGCCACCTTCGCCGTCTACTCGGCCCTCGAGACCTGGTACCGCGACGTGCTGGCCGGGAGGTGAAGGCAACGGGTGGGGCGTACGTTTTGCCCGGTACGTATGCTGATCTGAACCGGCGCGACACGCGCTCCCGGTCGTAGCGAGGGGGAGTTGCCCGAGATGACCTACGCCGATCTGTACCGGAGAAGTCTCGACGATCCGGAGAGTTTCTGGCTGGAAACGGCCCAGGCCATCGACTGGGCCGAGACGCCGACACGTGCGCTGGACGGATCCGCAGACCCCTTCTTCCGATGGTTCCCCGACGGGCGCCTCAACACCTGTTACAACGCCCTGGACCGCCATGTCGATGCCGGCCACGGCGCACGTACGGCGCTCATCTGGGACTCGGCGGTGACGTCCGCCAAGGCCAGCTACACCTACCGGGAGCTCACCGATGACGTGGCTCGGTTTGCCGGCGTGCTCGCCGAGCTGGGCGTGGAGGCCGGCGACCGGGTGATCGTCTACCTGCCGATGATCCCCCAAGCGGTGATCACCATGCTGGCCTGCGCCCGGCTCGGCGCCGTGCACTCCGTTGTGTTCGGCGGGTTCGCCCCCCCGGAGCTGGCGGCCCGCATCGAAGACGCCCGACCCAAGGTGGTGGTGTGTGCCTCCTGTGGGGTCGAGCCCAACCGGGTCGTCGAGTACAAACCGATCGTCGACCGAGCGATCGATCTGAGCGACCACAAGCCTGATGCCGTCGTCGTGTTCCAACGGGAGCAGGCACCGGCATCGCTCGGCGACCGTGACGTCGGCTGGAACCGGGCCATGGCGTCCGCCACCGCCGCCCCACCCGTCGATGTCGCCGCCACCGACCCTCTGTACATCCTCTACACCTCCGGGACGACCGGGAAGCCCAAAGGGGTGGTTCGTGACAACGGCGGCCACGCCGTGGCCCTGGCCTGGTCGATGGGTGGCCTCTATGACATCGGCCCGGGTGACGTGTGGTGGTGCGCCTCCGACGTGGGATGGGTCGTCGGGCACTCCTACATCGTCTACGCCCCGCTGCTGATCGGGGCCACCTCCATCCTCTATGAGGGCAAGCCGGTCGGGACCCCGGACGCCGGCGCCTTCTGGCGGGTGATCTCCGAGCACGGCGCCAAGTCCTTGTTCACCGCCCCCACCGCCCTGCGGGCTATCAAGAAGGTCGACCCCGAGGCCAAGGAGCGGGCCAAGTACGATCTGAGCGGGTTCGAATCGCTCTACCTGGCCGGGGAGCGCCTCGACCCCGAGACCTACCACTGGGCATCGGATGCTCTCGGAGTCCCGGTGATCGACCACTGGTGGCAGACCGAGACCGGTTGGGCCATTGCCGGCAACCCACGGGGGATCGAGGCCCTGCCGATCAAACCGGGGTCCCCCAGCGTCGCCATGCCCGGCTGGGACGTCACCGCGCTCGACACCGACGGCCGCGCCCTGCCCGCCGGCACGGAGGGGGCTATCTGCCTGAAGCTTCCTCTCCCCCCGGGATCTCTGCCGACCCTGTGGCACGACGACGAACGCTATGTCCAGTCCTACCTGTCCGAGCATCCCGGCTACTACCTGACCGGCGACGGCGGTTACGTGGACGACGACGGCTACATCTTCGTCATGGGACGCACCGACGACGTGATCAACGTCGCCGGGCACCGGCTGTCGACCGGTTCGATGGAGGCTGTCCTAGCGGCCCACCCCGCGGTGGCGGAGTGCGCGGTGATCGGCATCAACGACAACCTCAAGGGCCAGCTACCCCAGGGCTTCGTCGTCCTCAAGGCCGGCGTCACCGTCGAGGAGGTGCAGCTGCAGCGGGAGCTGGTGGCCGCGGTGCGCGACCAGATCGGCGCGGTGGCCGCCTTCCGCGACGTCCGCGTCGTTGACGCCCTGCCCAAGACCCGCTCGGGCAAGATCCTTCGGCGAACCATGCGGAACATCGTCGACGGGGTCGATGCCCCGGTCCCGTCGACGATCGAGGACGCCGGGGTGCTCGACCGCCTCCGCCAGGTTCTCACCCAGCCCCCGGCCTGAACCCCCTCATGTTCGGCCCTCCCGCCATCGCCGACGCGAACCCGGCCTTGAAGGGAGTTGAACCCGGCCGCAGCGTGTGAAAGATTGATCGATGTCGGCACGGGGGTCCGGGCGCGGCGTTTCAGAAAGGGGTCGCTCCTATGACACTCTCCCCCTCCCGGGCGCTGCGCCGCGTGGCGATGGGCCTGCCTGTGCGGGAACGTCGGCGGGGAGCGCCCCGGTGCTGGTCTGTCCTCCGATTTGGTAGGCGAGGACCATGGCCCTGCTGTTCTTCCAGCCGAGGGCGTGGGGACAGACGGTGCGTTGGCGGCCGTGGTAGGTGAGGCGGACGGGGCGTCGTTGGCGTAGCGCCTGTTCGAGGATGTCCCATGCCGGTGGGCGGGCGGTCGTGGTGGTCATCGTTTC
Source organism: Acidimicrobiales bacterium (assembly GCA_051000755.1). Taxonomy (GTDB): domain Bacteria; phylum Actinomycetota; class Acidimicrobiia; order Acidimicrobiales; family Palsa-688; genus JALZAH01. Next base: position 21,898 of record JBPCNZ010000064.1, read on the forward strand.
GGGGCGTAGGCGTCGAGGCCGAAGAGGTCGTAGAGGCGTTGCTGGGTGGGATCGATCTCGGTGAGCATCCGCCGGGAGCGGGGGCGTCCCCGTTCGCCTTGGTAGAGCAGAACGGTTTCTTGGATCCCACCGAGGGTTGCGAGGAGCTCTCGCACGCTGAGGGCCATCCCGTGGCGTTCGGCCTCGCGGGCCATCAGGCGTGCGACCATCAAGGCGAGCACGCAGCAACAGACGTGCACCCGGATCTTGTGGTCGGTCCAGTGGAACATCGGCGAGAACGAGACCACCTTGGGGTCCTTCATTTGGCGGAAGTCGGCTTCGACGTGTGATTGGGAGCGGTAGCCGGCGACCACCTGGGCAATCGTCCAGTGGTCGCGGTCGGTAAAGAGGATCCGCTTGCCGAACAGCTCTGCTTCGAGGGCGGCCCGGGCCTGGGGCTTGGTGCGCCAGGTGAGGCGCAGCTCGGCGGGGGACTCGCCGGCCAGGGTGGCCGAGATCACTCGTGACAGCCACTTCGCCTTGAGGATGTTGGCGATTTCGGCGTCGATAGCCTCGGCCGGCCGGCGGGTGTGGCCCCGGGCCAGGCGGGCCGCGAGCGCACAGAGCTGGCGGCGGGCCTTGGACAGGGTCTGGTCGAAGCCTCGGGACTGTTTGGCGTGGAGGTTGGCCGAGTGGGTGATCACCACCCGACGTTCGACGCCGAAGACCACCTTTCTCGTCTCAAACGCTGACAGGCCCGGCAATGCCTCGTCGTCGACCACGCCATAGCGCTCAGTTCGGACCGCCAGCAGATCAGGATGATCCGAGGGGGGCAGGGAGCCCACGAAATGAAGCGGCGAGCCCTCCATCAGCGCCTGGTTGTCCGCCGAGTCTTGGCCGGCGTCGTAGACCAAGGTGACCTCACCGGTGTCGCCGGCCAGCGTGCCGAAGCGGGCGACGAGCTCTTTGACCATCTTGGGGAACTGGGTGACGTCGGGGCGGTTGCCGGCATAGGCATGCGACACCAAGGGGATGCCGCCGTCGATCGAGACGACCAGGCCCAAGCCGACCAGGCGCAAGTCGGTGCGCTTCTGCTTGGCGTGGCCACGCTGCGCGATCGGGGCGGCCTCATTCGCCGAGTCGATGTAGGTGGCGAAGTTGGTCATGTCCAGCACCAGGCCGGAGAGATCGACTCCGAACGACTCCACCATGCCAGCCACGATCCTGCGTTCGATCTCTTGGAGCTGCGACTCGCTGATGACGTCCATGGCGTCCCAGAATCGCCGGTGGTCGAGCGCCGAGGCCGCCAGCTTCACGATCCGGTCGCCGGCGGTCGTGGTCCACCACTCCGAGAACGCGAGCTTGGAGCACGGATCAACCACCCGATTCGCCACTGCCAGGGCGATGTAGGTCCCCACCGACGCCGCGGCGTCGCCACGCCGGGCGCCGACCACGTCATCGACGATTCCGGTCACCCCGAGACGCTCCAGCACCCCCCACACACCAGCCAGGTCACCGAAGCCCAGATGGCGGGTGCGGTCCGGTTCGCCAGGCCCGTTCTTTGAGAGACGGGTAGCTATCTCCTCGGCGGAGCCCAAGTAGCGCTGGGAGACGATACGGGGCTTGCCGCTCACACGGGCCGACTCGACCAGGTAGTAGTAGGTCCGTCCGCCCTGCTTCTTCCCCACGATGGATGGCATATATAGGTAATACACCATCCAAACACAAAACGCGAGTCTCTGACCAGCACAAACGCGCTGGTCAGAGACCTATTTGGAAACAATCTTGCAAGACCCCGGAGACCTGCTCACAGCCGTAGCCAGGAAACTCCCGCTAGGGCCGGACGACGTCCCGACGACGAGATGACGCCAGGGTGAGGAAGCCACCTGCCAGCAAGAGGCCGGCCGCCAACGCCAAGTCCTCCTCGGTGCGCGATCCCGTGAATGCCAGACCAGCCGGGACCGCTCCTGCCGGGCTCGGCGCCTCAGCGCTTACTGCGGGCGCAGCAGGCGCAGACCGAGCGACCGACACGGCGACCGGTGCGACTGGCTTGGCCGGGGTGACGGGCTTGGCCGGGGTGACGGGCGTGACGGGCATGACGGGCGTCGGATTGCATACCGTGCCCCCCGAATTGCCGACGCCGACGTTGCCGGCACCGGAGTTGGCGAGGCCGGTGTTGTCGCAACCGGAGTTGCCGTTGCCATTGTTGTCCTTACCGGAGTTGCCGTTGCCCTTGTTGCCGTTCCCGGAGTTGCCGTTGCCCTGGTTGTTGGCGCCGGAGTTACCGACCCCAATGTTGTTGATACCCGAGCTCGTGACCAGCGCCGGTATCGGGGCGGCTACCAGCGAACTGGCCTTAGACGTCGCCGCCGGGCTGCTCACGGGCGGGGCCGAGACCGAACCCGCCGAAACCGACGCCGTGCCGGCACTCGGAGAATGGCCAACGGACGCCGACGGAGTGACGCCGCTAGCAGTGGCGCGACTCATGCGGGCGGAGACCGAAGACACCTGCTGCTGCACCCGAGCGCCCACCGCGGCCTGGACAGCGGCGGGCGTCGGGATCGGGGGAGGTGTGGCAACAGCGCCGCCGTGCATCGAGGCCGCAAGTGCAAGGGTGCCAAGGAGACTGGTCATAAGGTACAATAAAAACACTTCTGCGTGGCCCGCGCAAGCACGATGAGCAAAGGGTGCCAGTCCGATCTACGGGCCGTCCTCCCCGCTTCTTGGTGGCCACAGGCCGTGTGACCGATGACCGGCGAGCCGTCCAGGGGGTGGCCGGGACCAGGGCCATCAAGGGGACCGGCCAAGGGTCATATCCACGTTGACCTCCTCGTCGGGGTCCCGCTCTGCAGCCCACCGCGGGAGGAACTGATCGGCGACCGAGGCTGCGGTAGCTACACCGGACGACACGAGGGCGATGCTCCAAGCCACCGGGCCCAGAGGGGTACAGCCGAAGAGCTCGCTGACGCCCGGCGTCTGGGCGATGGCCGTGAGGACGGCGGCGGAACCGAGGCTGGTGATGAGGACGAGGGGGTCCCGGCCGCCGATGACGATCGTCCACCCAGTTGGCTGCCGACGAGGGCTACCAGGGCGACGGTGCGGGGCCGACCGGTGACGCTCGCCATCCCCACGACATCCCCGCCCCGAGGGCGGTGCTAGCGGCCCGTACGGCAATGGCCCGTTCCAAGCTTCGCCCGAGCGACGCGTCCAGACCCTCCCCCAGGAGCGACTCGGGTGTCGAGGAGGGGGGAGGACGCAGGGCGATGGCCAGGGCGGGTGCCACGTCGGTGAGCAGGTTTGCAACTAGGAGCTGGCGGGCCGACAGGGGAGCTCGCCCGGTGACGGCCGTGGCCCCGACGGTGAAGACGACTTCGCCGACGTTTCCGCCGGGCAGGATGGCCAGGGCCTCGCGCAGCGACGTCCACATGGCTCGCCCCTCGATGATGGCGTCGACGATCCTCTCCACCCGCTCGTCGGTGACCACCAGGTCAGCCGCCCGTCGAGCCGCCGGAGTGGCATGCTCACCGAGGGCGATCCCGACGTCGGCCAATCGGATGGCAGGGGCATCGTTGGCTCCGTCACCGGTCATGGCCACCGGTTCACCCTGACGCTGCAGTGTCAGCACCACCCGAACCTTGTCCGTCGGGGTCACCCGGGCAGACACGATGGGGGCGCCGGGATGGACCCGGGAGCGCGAGCTCCGATCGCACGCCGGCTGCCACTTCCGCCGGCTGGCTGGTGCGGTCGGGAATCGACGTCAGGACAGCCCAGACCAGGCTGGGGCACTCCGACCCGAGGCCGGCCAGGAACTCATGAGCCGAGGTCAGCGCAGGATAAACGCGAAACAGTCAGCGCCTGAGCTGCTGCGGGCTGCCACCCGCACCCCGTCTGACCTGAGATGATGCTGGTCGGGAAGGCGGGATTTGAACCCGCGGCCTCAGCGTCCCGAACGCTGCCAGGCCGAGTCGCTGACCTGTGACTATTCGCGTACGTCCAGTTCACAGGGCCTGTTTCCTACCACGTCGTGCCGTCCCGTGCCAGCTTCGTGCGCGTCGTTCGCGCACGGTTCGCGCACGGCGGCGCCCTATCGCTTCGGCCTCTTGGGCTGCCGGGTCGATAGGCCCACCGTCAGCCAGGTCGGCGCCAGCGGCTCCCCGTTGATCTCCCACCCCACGAACTGAAGTCGCCTCGTGGCATCGGTGGCATCACGCTCGAAAGTCCAACGGCCCTTCGAGTCCTTGTCGTAGGTACCGTACTCGGCCGCCGGCCCTTCGTTCCATCGCTGGAGCCAAGTTTGCCAGGGGGGACGCTGGAAGCCGTTCCACTCCTCGGGCTGATCCATGATGAAACTAACCAGAGCGAGCTTCTTGGGGCTGAGATGCCGCGCTCGGTCGACCGGCAAGAGTTGGGAGCGGATGCTCGAATAGATCGACTTCAGCTCGCCGGGGGTCATCATCGGGTCCACCTCCAAGGTGATCCGGACCCTCGTATCGGACACGCCATCGACGGGCAGGGTCGTGGTGATCAAGCAACGGACAATGGGGGGTGCCTCGCCCTCGCAGAGCAGCCAGCGGACCGTTTTGTGCTCAGCCCAGTGGTACTTCTCGCTGACCATCTTGGCGACGAGCGCCACTTCGCCGAGCCAGCCGCGTTCTGGCGTGGTGAGGTCCTTTGGGCCGCCTTCCAGGGGGAACGAGCAGGTGACCATTTGCTCACCGCCAGCGAGGCGCCTCCCGATGATAGTCGCCTCTTCTGAGGGCTCAGGGTTTCCCAGCTCTAGGTAGTGCTGGGCAAGTATCCACGCCGAGAGGCCATCGTCGTCCGGCCTGCCGGGCCGGGGGATGCCGTATTCTCGAGCCGCCGAATCCTCACCGTCGAGCCGGCATCGAAGGTTGGACACGTCGACTTCACCCGCTGCCTGGTGCGCGTAGAGCCTTGTGAGCAATCGGTAGCGGCCCTTGCGATCCTCCCTGACCTCCGTCCTTGGCGGTTGGTTGGCCACCGCTGAGAGTTGGGACCGGTAGCGTCGCACGCACTCAACGGAGTCCCTCAGCGCTTCGATCTCACCGTTCTCGATCAGACTGAAGTAGCTGCCGGCGGCCAGCATCGCCCTCTCTTCCCTGGAGAGCGGTCCGGTTTCATTCTCGACCGCTGCTTCGGGACTGTCGCTCGACATAGGGGCCAGTATCTCGCGATGCGACGGTTGGACCCATGCAGACACACACCGAACCCAGCCAACCGGCCGGCGGCCTGCTCGACGAGGATGCCGCCGCCCTCTACCTCGGGACCTCGTCTCGTCACGTACGAGCACTGTGGGCACAACGAAAGCTCGCCGCTGTCAAGGTCGGCCGGCTCGTCAGGTTTCGTACCGAAGACCTGGACGCGTTCATCGCCACTCACCGCGTGGAGGCTGCCCGCTGATGGCCGCCGCAACGCGACGACGCCGGGGAGGACGGGTCCCCGGCGCCACCTCGACCGTCACCAAAACGATCACCTCCGATTGTAGGACCCGCCCGGCCCGCCTCGGCATCGAGCGGTGCCGTTCGTGCGGTGCAGCGGCGCTCGGGTGCGAGCCGCTCCACCATCCGTCCTGCCGGTATGTCGAGCCGGTCCGCCCGGTCACCCTGGAGGTGGCCCAGTGATCGCCGGCCCCGGTACCCACCAACGTGGAGACCCCGATGCCATCGCCGCCGACCTGGAGGTGACCCTCGCCGGCTGCCCCGGCCTGGTCGCCGTCACCACCCTGCCCGGCGGTCACACTCGGTTCTTTCCGGCCAACGATCTGGCCTCGATGGTGGGCTACATCACCATGGCGTCCGCCAGCATGAACGTCTACGTGATGCTGGGCACCGTGGCCGCCCAGCCGGTCCACGGCCGGGGAGGGGAAGCCGACACCCTGGCCCTGCCCGGTCTGATCCTCGACCTCGACGTGG
>JBPCNZ010000065.1:0-55818 GCA_051000755.1 Acidimicrobiales bacterium
AGATTTCTCAGCGGCCAACCCGGGCCGAGGGGGGACTTGGCCCCCCTCGACCCCCCTGCCGGTCGTAGCCGGCGACCGTTGGGTGAACATGGTCAGGGCAAGGGCCCTGGCGGCCGGACAGACCGGCATTGGCGCGGCGCGGCGTCGCCTCGATGAATCAGGAGAAGCTGGGAATCATGGCCTCGGCCTGAGCCACGTAGGGCTGGCTCTCGCCCAGGACGCCGTAGCGCTGCATGTTCTGCAGGCCCTCGTAATATCCGGCCACGGTGGCGCAGGTACTCCCCAGGTGTCCCTGCAGGTAGCCCAGATAGCGAGCCTCCATCTGGATGTTGTCGTTCACCGTGTTGATGTTGAGGTTCTTGCCCAAGAGGCTCTGGGACACGAACGTGGCCGTGGACGGCAGAAGCTGACCCACGCCCACGGCAGAAGCGGTGGAGACCACCCCTTCCTGCCACCCGGACTCCTGCCAGGCGATCGCCTCGACCAGGGCAGGTGACACGCCGTAGCGTTGCGCCCACGACACGAAGATGGGCCGAAGGGCCAGACGGGAGCTGTTGGCTCGAAGGGTCGCAGGCAGGACGCCCCGGGCGTCGTAGCCAGGCGAGAAGGTGGCGCAGAAGTTGCCGCTCGCCGTTGACGAGGAAGACACGGGTCTGACCGACGACGTCTTCGCCGTCGAGGCGGTGGCCGCCGACGCGCCGCTGGACGGAAGGGTGAGGCGGGTCCCGATGCGCAGGATGACACCCGGGTTCAAGCCGTTGACCGAGGACAGTTGGCTCACGGTGAGATGGCGGCTGGTGGCGATGGTCCACAGGTTGTCGCCGGCGCGCACCACGTAGGTCGACGGCGAGCTCGACGAGAAGCTGGCCTGCCCGGCGAGCACCAGGAGCCCGAGGGCGAGGATCCCCACGAGTATCCGAGTGATGATCGCCGGTCGAGGCAGGGGTAAGGCACGGGTCTGGGGCATGAGGGTTCCATTCCCTCCGCCCAGAAGGCAGGGGTGAAGCTACACCATCAACATCCACCTCAGCAACCCCAATTCCCACATTAGCCACATCGTTACCATGAGGTGGTGGACCCTCACGTGAAGGTCGAGGTCGAGGCTTTTGAGTCCGAGAGGGTCGCTCAGACCCGGGGTGATGCTGGCTGGGACACCCGCCGCCGCTCGGCGCGCCGTTCCCCGTCCAATCGTTCCAACGCCGAGTCCTCGTAATCATTGTGGTCGACGTAGCGCATGAGGGCAGCCACGGCATGGTGGCCCGCCTTCTCGGAGATCAGGCGATGCATCTGCTGGCAAACCTTGCGGTACTCCGGGTGGCCCTGGGGCGTCGTTCGCAGCTCGAGGATGTGCATCGCCTCGCGTGCGTTGCACTGCATGACGTACCGGACGCGGTAGGCCAGGGCGACGGCATAGCCCGCTCGGGGGGGCCCGAAGCGCTCACCGAGAGCGTGGTAGAGGTCGGCCGAGCGGGCCATGGACGCGGCGTACACGTCGTCCACCCCGGCGCGTACGACCGAGTCGGGCAGGGTGTAGCCGTGCCCAGGTGTGAGGTCCTGCCACTCCAGGGTCATCATGCGGTGACGCTGGAGGTCCCGGAAGGCGCCGTAGTCCGACAGGACGTCGAACCGGTAGCCGGCACGCTCGAGAGCTCGACCGGGCCGGTGCCGACGGTTGGTGCGGTCGCCGGCGTAACGGTGGACGACCTCCCTTCGCTCCTGATCGCTCATGCGGGCGACCCGTTCGGCGATCGAGCGCTCCGAACGATCCGTGAACGGGTAGAGCATCGCCGCGATCATCTTGACCTCGGCATCGGGATCCCAGTCCGTCAGGGTCACCTCGGGATCGCCGCCCGGGGTGGGCCCGGAGTCCCGGTCAACCTCCGACTCGTCATCGGCGAAGATGGAGCGGGTCAACTCGGACATGGCCCGGTGATTGGCTCCCAGATACTCTGACCAGGCGCCGCCGCGGTCGGCGACATCCACACGACGCACCCATGAGGGGATGACCTTGCGGAGCTCGCCGAGCATCAGCTCTCCGTAGTCGCGGGCCTCGGGGAGCTGATGGGCCCGCATCCGGATGAGGAGAGCCTCATAGGCCTGGCCGCTGGCGTAGATGCCCAGGTTGGAGGTGGCGGCAGCCGGCAGCATGCCCCGGAGAGCATCAAATGCCTTGGCCCGGATGGACTGGCGCCACACCAGGTCGGAATCGCCGCTCCCCTTCGGATGCTGCTCGGCGAACCAGGCGCCGACAACCGGCAGCAGGTCCCGGTAGGCGTCGAAGAGCCGGTCCATGTCCCCGACGTAACGCGCTCCCAGCGGGGACTCCAGGATCGCCGGATCCCTGTGGTAGCGATACCGCCCGTTGGGCAACCGGGCGTCGTAGGCCACATACCGGGTCGACTTCTCCATGTAGGCCATCAGCCGGCCCCACTCCAACACCTTGGTGAGGATGTTGGACGCCTGTTCGCACGCCAGGTGGACACCCCCGAGCTGGGCCACGGAGTCATCGCCGTACTCGAAGAACACCCGTTCGTAGAGCTGTTCGGCGCGGGCCAGGCCGACGGTGGCATCGACCGAATGGTCGCCACTGATGTCGAGATCACCAACGAACTCGTCGAGAAAGAGGCGACGGAGGCTCTTCGCCGTCCGCGAGTAGCGGGCAAACAAGGCGCCCTTGACCACCTCAGGCAGGTTGACCAGGGCGAACACCGGACCGTCGAGGTTGGTGAAGTACCGGCGGAGGATCTCCGCCTCCTCGTCGGTCCACTCCTCCGTGGCGTAGCGCTCCATCAGACAGTGCAGCCTACGGGGACACCGACACCCTCGTGGGGGACCACCGGGCTCCGCCCCGACTCAGCCGCCATCAACCGGTCAGGACCGACGATGCCACCACCACTCCCCGGAAGAGCCGTTGGGCGGCCTCCCGGGCGGACCGGGCCGTCGCCGGGTCCGGGGCCAGGTCCCCGATCTGGCGAAGAAGATCGATGAGCTGCTTGATGTTGCGAACGAAGTCCCCACCCGTGACCGACCCGGGACCGTCCCCCACGATGGTCGCCAGGTCCTCGCCCTCGGCCCAGGCCCGGGCCAGTGCCACGAAGCCGGGGTCGGGAGCGCGGGTCAGGGGCAGTCCGGCATCCTCCTCGATGCCGTTGAGCTCGACGCAGAGGCGTTCGATGCGGCGGAGCCGGTCGGTGAGGCGGCCACCAGGATGACGGGGCTCCGCCTCTGCCCTGCGGGTCTCGTAGGTGAAGCCGGAGACCAGGCCGGCCAGGTCGGCGGCGGCCAGACCGTCGAGGATCCCCCGGTCGATGGCGGCGGCGATGAGGAGATCGCTCTCGTGATAGAGACGGCCCAACCGGTCCCCCGAAGAGGTCAGGGACCAACCGTCGACGTAGCCGCGCCGCTCGAGCACCTGCAGGACCCGGTCGAACTGACGGGCCAGAGAGTCCGACCGGCTCTTGATCCGCCGGGTCATGCGTTCGACATCGCGAGCGAGCCGGTCCGTGCGGTCCAGGGCTCGGAGGTGGGCCCTGGCATCAGGGCAACGAGCCACCGGATGGGCAGCCGCTTCGGCCGCACGGGCCATGGCCTGCTCGCCCCGCCAGTGCCCCCCGCCGTTTCGGCCCTCCCCGCTCTCGGGACGCGGGCCAGGGTCGAGGCGCAGGGCCCGCAGCGACGATGCCACCTGGCGTTGGAATCCGCTCTGCGTCGGGGTGAAGGGCGTGGGCAGCCTGACCCGCCCGACCGGGCGGGGAGGTCCGGGGAAGTCTCGGGTCCGGAGGGTGACCACCTGGCGCTCCGTGGTGATGGCCCGCAGACGCACCTCCCCTCCCCGACGGCGGGCGGTCGACAGCACCGCCACCCGCCCCCCGGATCGTGCGCCCGGCACGACCAAGACGTCGCCGGGGCGCACCCGCTCCAGGGATGCGCTCACCGCTGCGGTCATGGACGGCCGTTGGCGAGCCGCCTCCTCGCTGGCTCCCAGCAGGCGCCGGTATTCCTTCGCGTCGCCGCGGTTGCAGACCACCCCCTTCGCCGCCTCATCGAGTGTCGCCTGGCTGCGGGACAGCTGGGTCTCGAGGCGGACGATGTCACCGTCGGCCTGATACTGGGCGAACGACAGGTTCAAGAGATGGTGGGCCTCGTCGGGCGGGTAGCGCCGGACCAGGTTGGCAGCCATGTTGTAGGTGGGCCGGAAGCTGCTCGTGAGCACAAACCTTCGGTCCCCGGCCAGGCTGGCCACCTGGTCGAAGGTGACGAAGGGCGACCAGGGCACCATGGCGTAACCGACGTCGTCGATGCCTCGCCGCCCCGCCCTCCCGATGAGCTGGGTGTACTCCCCCGCGGTCAGGAACTCGTGCCGTTCCCCGGTGAACTTCGTCAGCTTCTCGATCACGACGGTCCGGGCCGGCATGTTGATGCCCAGCGAGAGCGTCTCGGTGGCGAAGACCACCTTCACCAGCCCGGCGGCGAAGCACGCCTCTACCGCCTCTTTGAACGGCGGCACCATGCCGGCGTGGTGGGCGGCGAAGCCAGCCTCGAGCCCGGATATCCACGCCCCGTGGTCCAGCAGCCGGAGATCCTGGGCGGAGAGAGCATCGAGGTGGGCGTCGGCGATGGCCCGAACCTGGCGGAGCTCCTCGGTGGTGGTCAACCTGAGTCCCTCACGGAGGCAGCTACGGACGGCATCATCACAAGCGGCCCTGCTGAAAATGAAGAAGATGGCCGGCAGCATCGCGGACTGCTCGAGCTGTTCGACGATCTCAGGCCGTCTCGGGGTGTACAGGCGACCGCGGGAACGACCTCGGGGTCCAGGTTGCGGGGCGCGCTTGGTGTCGAGGGCGAGGGCTTCGGCGTTGGGGCGACCGTCGACCAGGGTGGGCAGGACCAAGAGACGGTCGGAGCGGCGATCGCCGACGAGATACAGGTCGTGAAGATCGACAGGGCGGCGTTCCTCGACGATGGTGGCGGTCGCCCCCCGCACGGCGCGAATCCAGTCAGCGAACTCCCCCGCGTTGGACACGGTCGCCGACAGGCACACCAGATCTACGTCCGACGGCGCATGGATGATCACCTCCTCCCAGACCGGACCCCGATAGGTGTTCTGCAGGTAGTGGACCTCGTCGAGCACGACGTAGCGGAGGCCGCGCAGGGTCGGGGACGAGGCGTAGATCATGTTGCGCAGCACCTCGGTGGTCATCACCACGAGGGGTGCAGATCCGTTGACGGCGTTGTCCCCGGTGAGCAGGCCGACCGCCGCCGACCCGTGCCGACGCACCAGCTCCGCGTACTTCTGGTTGGACAGAGCCTTCAGGGGTGTGGTGTAGAAGGCCTTGCGGCCTTCTGCCAGGGCCCGTTGGAGGGCGTAGGCGGCGACGACGGTCTTGCCCGAGCCGGTCGGGGCGGCGACGACGACGTTGCACCCATCGTCGATGGCATCGAGCGCCCTGATCTGGAAGTCGTCGAGATCGAACCCGGCGTCGGCAACGAACTGCCGGCGAACATCGGTCGGCGAGCTGATCGTGGCGCCGTCACTTGCCGAGGATGCGGCCGACCAGGATCGCACCCTCGTAGAAGATCAGCATGGGTATGGCCATGGCCATGAACGAGAAGGGGTCACTGCTGGGCGTGATCACCGCGGCCACCACGGCGATGATCACGATGGCGGGCCGCCGCCACTTGCGCCACCTGGCGCTGGGAACCACCCCGGACAGCTCGAGAAAGATCACGATCAGGGGGTACATGAACACGGCGCCGAAGATGAGGCACATGAGCACGTACAGGGTGAGGTACTTCTGCGGGGAGAACAGCGGGACCACGCCAGGTCCGCTCACGTTGATCAACCAGTCCAGCGCCTTGGGGAACACGAAGATGGCGGTGGCCACCCCGCCGGCGAAGAGGACGATCGCCGCGCTCACGAACGGGACGACGTACCGCTTCTCGTTCTTGTGCAAACCGGGCGTGATGAACCGCCACAACTCCCACAGCAGGACCGGCGACGACAGGGCGATCCCGCCGTAGCCGCTTATCTTCAAGCGGGTCGTGAAACCCTCGAGGGGACTGCTGGTCACGAGCTGGCCCTTCGAGATGTCCTTGGCCAGATGGTGCTGGAAGTACTGGTGGTAGGGCCTGATCATGAAAGCGAGAAGGTGGGGATAGAGGAACCACGCCACGGTGGTCGTAGCGACAACGGCGATGACGCTCACGATCAGCCGGTTTCGCAGCTCGCTCAGGTGCTCGACCAGTGTCATCTTGGCCAGGTCGTCCGAGGACGGGCTGGGCGAGGATGGGACGCGATCTTCGATCAGGGCCATGGCCGCGCTCAGTTGAGGCCGGGGTCGTCAGGCACAGGAGGAAGGCCCGGGGCGGGGGTCGGAGCGGGGCGGACCGAGCTTGACGCAGGGGGGTTGATCGCTTCGGTGAACGGGCTCACCGCCCCGGTCATGGTGTCACGCACCGATGAGCGCAGATCGGTGAGGCCGAGGTCCCCTACGGCGTTGGACAGCGCATCGCGGGGTTCAGTCAGCGCGTCGCGGACCTCGCTCTGAAACGAGCCCGAGACCCGGCGGGCCTCCGCCACCAGCCGTCCGAGGGTGCGCGCCGCTTGCGGTAGGCGATTGGGGCCGAGCACCAACAAGGCGAGGACGGCGACCAGGATAAACTTCTCGGGGCTGAAGTTCAGCACGAGCAAAGTGTACCGAAGGCAACATCGCTACACACTGACGCCCGCGGCTGTTCTTCGTGTGGCCGGATCAGCTGTTGTCGATCGTCGACCGGGCCCGATCGACGGCGGCGGCCGCCGAGTCGATGGCGACCGCCTCGGCCTTCAGAGCCCGGTCGACCACGCCCAGCACCAGCGCGCCCAGGCCGGCGATGCCAAGGGAGGCCCACCACCACGAGCTGATCATGGGTCCGACGTTACCTTGTCGCTCCCCGGCGAGCGATGATGCCATCGTGACCTTCTCGGGACCTGGCGGCACCATCGGCTTCGCTCACCGGGGAGCTCGCGCCGAGTGCCGGGACAACACCCTCGCCTCGTTCTCCAGGGCCCTGACCCTCGGGGCCCGGGGCCTCGAGACCGACGTCTGGTTGAGCGCTGACGGCGTCGTGGTGCTCGACCACGACGGCGCCTTCCGACTCGGTCTGCGTCGCTACCCCATACGGTCCCTGGCCCGCCGGGCCATGCCCGACCACGTCCTGTCCCTGGGGGACCTGTACCTGGAGTGCGGGACGAGCTTCGAGTTATCCATCGATGTCAAGGACGACGATGCCGCCCCTCCCCTGCTGGCCATCGCCCGCCAGGTGGATGCCGCCTCCCGCCTGTGGCTGTGCTCGCCGCACCTGACATCCCTCCAGGTGTGGCGAGGTCTCGACTCCGACGCCATGCTGGTCCACTCGACCACCTTGCACCGCCTGACCGGGCTACGCCATCCGTACCGCGAGACCTCAACGGAGAGGGTGGCGGCGACCCTCTCCGACCATGCCCGCCAACTCGAAGCTGCGGGCGTGGCCGCCCTCAACCTGCACCAGCAGGCGTGGAACCCTCCGACGGTGGCGGCCGTACAGAGCCACGGCGTCCGGGCGTTCGCCTGGGACGCGCAGACGGCGGAGACCCTCACCCGGCTGGTGGCCATGAACATCGATGCCGTCTACTCCGACGACGTCCCGCTGATGCTGAGCGTTCTCCCGTGAGCCGACGTTCAGAAGAAGTCGATGCTGGAGAGCGGCCAGACCCGGACGAAGGCACGGCCGACGATGAGGCGGCTCGGAATCGGGCCGATGATGCGTGAATCCGCCGAGTCACCCCGGTTGTCGCCCATCATGAAGTAGTCCCCGCGGGGAATGACCTGCGGGGTTATCGCCGGGCCCGGGTTGGTCCGCGCCGCCGGCGTCAGCCACGGCTGGGAGATGGGCTTCCCGTTGATCAGCACCGCCCCGTCGGGGCCGGAGGAGATCTGCTCCCCGGGCAGGCCGATGACCCTCTTGATCAGGTCCTTGATGTTGGGGGTGGTATCCGACGCCGGCTTGGAGAAGACGACGATGTCTCCCCGGTGAACGGCGTGGAGGTCGTAGCTCAGCTTGTTGACGAGCACCCGGTCGCCGGGGATGAGGGTCGTCTCCATGGACCCCGACGGGATGTAGAACGCCTGAACGACGAAGCGCTGGAGGACGAAGGCGACGAGTACGGCGGCCACCAGGATGGCGATCCACTCGACGACGCCGCGCGTGGACGAGCGCTTGGCGTGCGCTCGCGACCGAGGTCCGCCAGGCGGGTTCGGGTTCCCGCTGGTCGCTCTACTCGTCACCGCGTCGGTCATTTCGGCCATGACCCTACAGAACCGCGGCCCTCTGTCCCGGCCGCCCCGGGCCCTCAGGACCTCCCGTAGCGCTCCAGGACCCGGGTGGCAGCCCGGCTCCGCAGCACGGGATCGCCCTCGATGATCGTGGCGTAGGGTCCGGCCCGCAGCAGCACCCGCTCCAGCCACGCCCGTTGACCGGAGCGCAGGCGGACCCGCAGGCGTCCTCCGGGGCGCTCCTCGACACCTTCGTTGGGGTACTGCTCGGCGATCCAGTGGGCGGGCGGATCGAGATCCAACACGGTGACGGGGTCGCTCGAATCAGGGGCAAAGACGCGGTCGGCGGGCGCCGCAGAACCCGGGGCGTCGAATCGGCGGTCGGTCACGACGGCGGAGCTGATGCGGTCCACCCGGAACAGCCGCTCGGCCTCAGCCAGCTCGCACCAGCCATCGACGTACCACTGCCCGGCATGATTGAAGACTCGCCACGGGTGCACCACCCGCTCGCTGTGGCCGTCACGACCGAACGAGTAGTAGCTGATCTCCACCATGCGGTGCTGGTCCGTCCCCAGGCGGACGGCGTCGAGGACGGGCTGGTGGACCGCACCCAGGTCCACGTCGAAGGACTCGCCGGCACCGACGCCGAGAACCGTCTCGACCTTGCCCAGGGCCCGGGCCAGGGCGCCGTCGGGGTCGGCGCCGGGTACGGCGAGCAGGGCCGCCCCCGCAGCCACCAAGGCCAGTCCCTCCGGCGGGGTGAGCCTCAGTGGAGCGCGGAAGTAATCGGCGAAACGGATCCAGACCCGACCGTCGGCCACGTCCACCTCGATCAGGGTGTCGGGTGTGAAGGGATGCACGCCGCAGAGGAACAGGAGATCCAGGTCGGCCAGCAGCTCCTGCTCGGCGATGCCGAAGCGCCGGCAGACCTCCTCGACCTCGGGACCGTCATGGGCGGCCACCCACGGCACGATGGCCAGGAGCCGCCCGAGGCGCTCCTGCGCGGTGGCCCGGTTCACCCGACCAACTCCGTCAGCCACGAAACGACGGCTTGCCTGACCGGAGGGGGGCTGAGCACCTCGGCGTGGTCGAGGAGGCCGAGCACGAAGGATCGCAACCCGTCGATGTTGGTCACCCCGAGGGCGAAGATGATCGAGCCATCGGCCCGGCCCTCCTCCACGGCCTCCGTCCCCACCTCGTCGATGACCCAACGCGCCCAGGGGGCGTCGACGGCGATCCTCACCATCGTCTCGGCGCCGTCGCCGAGCCGCCAAGGAGCGGGAGGCGCCGTCGCCCTGGCCGCCGGACGCTCGAAGGACCCAGCGGGCCCCGTCCCCTCGATGGCGCCGTCGACCCGGTCGAGGCGGAACAGGCGCTCCTCTCCCCGGTCGTGATCGAACCCGGAGAGATACCACTGCCCCTTGCGGTACGACAGCCTCCAGGGGTCGACCCTGCGGACCGCGCCGCGGTAGGCGAAGGTCACCGGGCGGCGCTCCGCCACGGCGGCGAACGCTGCCACCACCTGGTCACCACCGGAGAGAACGGCCACTCCCTCGGCCTGGGGGGTCGCGCCACCCTCGAGCCCGAGCGACGACGACGACGTGGCAGTGCCGGCCAACTTGCGCAGAGCGGTGGTGGTGGCGTCACGCCCCCACGCCCCCTCGACGGCGACCGCCGAGGCAGCCAGGCGCAGGGCGGCCAGCTCGTCGGCATCGAGGCCCGGATCGGCCAGCTCGTAGCGCTCGCGAGGAATGCGGTAGCCCACCTGAGCGTCCGGGCGCTCAGGGTCGAGTGGCTCGGTGACCAGAGGCATGCCCATCTGGCGCAGGACATCCTTGTCCCGTTCGAAGGTCCGCCGAAAGGCCTCGGCCTCACCGGTGTAGCCGCCGACGCGCCGGCGCAACTCGTCCCTGCTCAACGGCCGTTGGGCATCGAGCAGGGCGGCGACCAGGTTGACGAGCCGTTCCAGCCGGTCCACTACAGCGAGGCGATCAGCTTCTCCACCCGTTCGTCATGGGCTTTGAAGGGGTCCTTGCACAACACGGTCCGTTGGGCCTGGTCGTTCAGCTTGAGGTGGACCCAGTCCACGGTGAAGTCCCGCCGGCGCTCCTTGGCCCGGCGGATGAACTCGCCGCGAAGGCGGGCCCTGGTCGTCTGGGGCGGCTGGTCGACGGCGATCTCGATCTCGGTGTCGGTGCAGGTCCGCTCGACCAGGCATCGGTCCTGCATCTTGTAGAACAGGCCCCGGGTCCGGCTGACATCGTGGTACTGCAGGTCCATCAGGGCCACCTTGGGGTGGGTCAGGCCCACCCCTTCACGCTGGCGGAAGTGCTCGATCAGGCGGTGCTTGATGACCCAGTCACACTCCCGGTCCAACGACCACGGATCGCGCTCCAGGCCTGTGAGGCAGTGCTCCCACATGGCCAGGGCCCGGTCCTCGAGCGGGGAGAGGCCCTTGGTTTCCTGGTAGCGCTTGGCCCGGCTCAGGTACTCGCCCTGGATGTCGAGGGCGGACGCCTCCCGTCCGTTGGCCAGGCGCACCCGGCGCCGGCAGGTGGTGTCATGGCTGATCTCGCGGATGGCCCGGATCGGGTTCTCCAGGGTCAGGTCCCGCAGGACCACGGCGGGGTCCTCCAGCATGCGCAGGAGGATGCTCGTGGCTCCCACCTTGAGGAAGGTGGCGTACTCGCTCATGTTGGAGTCCCCCACGATCACATGGAGGCGCCGGAAGCGTTCGGCGTCGGCGTGGGGTTCGTCTCGGGTGTTGATGATCGGTCGGCTCCGGGTGGTGGCGGACGACACGCCCTCCCAGATGTGCTCGGCGCGCTGGCTGATGCAGTACGCCGCGCCGCGGGCGGTCTGCAGCACCTTGCCGGCCCCGGCGTAGATCTGGCGGGACACGAGGAAAGGGATCAGGATCTCGGCGTAGTGACTGAAGTCGTCCCGCCGGGATGTCAGGTAGTTCTCATGGCAGCCGTAGGAGTTGCCGGCAGTGTCGGTGTTGTTCTTGAACAGGAAGATCACCCCGCGGATGCCCTCCTCCCGGAGCCGGCTCTCGGCCGAGGCCACCAGGTTCTCGAGGATCCGCTCCCCCGCCTTGTCGTGGACCACCAGGTCGGCGATGGAGTCGCACTCGGGCGTGGCGTACTCCGGGTGGCTGCCGACATCGAGGTAGAGCCGAGCGCCGTTCTCCAAGAACACGTTCGAGGATCGGCCCCAGCTGACCACCCGGCGAAACAGGTAGCGCGCCACCTCATCGGGGCTCAGGCGACGCTGACCCCGCAACGTGCAGGTGACCCCGTACTCGTTCTCCAACCCGAAGATTCGACGATCCATGCGATCCCAAGGGAGTTGTCAGTCCGACCGGCTCTTGGCCGCCCTCGTCGGTCAACGGCACGCTACCCGGATGCGGCACGCAGTCGGCGGTTCCCGCCCCGGCCGGCCCACGGCGGGTGAGGGCCGGCGAGGAGCCGTTCGGGCCGAGTTGGCGCTACCGTAACGACACGATGTCTGCAGCCCGTATGTCGCCCGCGCCGCTGGTCCACGTGAGGACCGTCCCCACCACCTTCCATGCCCGCGTCATCGCCGCCCGCCTCGGGGCAGAAGGCATCCCTACCCAGCTGCGGGGGAACGTCGGTGGTCCCTATCCGATCGGCAACGTGTCGGTCTGGGTCACGGAGGCGGACGCCGACCTGGCCAGCGAGCTGCTCCTCGCCGACGAGATCGAGGCGGCCTTCGACGTCCATCCCGACGACATGGAGCCCAGCCCGTCGACCCGCCGAGTCCTGTTCGGCCTGACCCGCCGCCAGATCGTCGCCGGCCTGGCCCTGGTGGCCATGGGCGTCACCGTCTTCTGCTCACGTCTCAACATCTGAGGACGACGCTCGGCTCGGTGCCGCTCGTCCTGGGGGGCGGCCGTAACGGGCGTGGCCCGAGCGCTCAGCTGGGCTCCGAGGCGCCGCCGGACTCCGACCCGTTCGCGTCTGGGGTCCCGCCGGCCTCCGACGGCTTCCCAGTCGACGCGTCCCCGGCCTCCGCGGACCCGGCCTCCGCGGACCCGGCCTCCAACGCGGACCCGGAGTCCGGGGACGCGCCGGCCTCGGGCTCCCTTCCTGCGTCGGTCACCCGCCGGAAGGCCCGGTGCTCGGCGGCCCGGGTGAGCACCGCCACCTCGAGCTCGGCGACAGCCAGGGAACGTTCCGGTCCGGCCAGGGCGGCGGCCGCCAGCCGTAGAGCGGCGCCCAGGTCCAGGTCGCGGGCGTAGTCGGCGGTGAGACGGGTGGTGATGGCCTCTGCCTCGCCCCCCAGGACGGTGAAGTTCTCCTCGTCGACCACCGAGCCGTCGTAGAGGATGTGGAACAGCTGGTCGCCGGCGGGCGTCGAGCCCACCTCGGCCACCAGGATCTCGACCTCGAGGGGTTTCATCTCGTGGGTGAAGATGTTGCCCATGTACTGGGCGTAGAGGTTGGCCAGGGAACGGGCGTCCACGTCCTCCCGGCTGAACTGGTAACCCTTGACGTCGGCGTGCTGAACGCCAGCCCTGCGGAGTTGGTCGAACTCGTTGTAGCGACCGACCCCGGCGAAGGCGATCCGGTCGTAGATCTCGCTGACCTTGTGCAGGGAGCGGGAAGGGTTCTCGGCACAGATCACGATGCCCTCGGCGACGACCATGGCGACAAGGGGACGACCCCGGGCGATGTTCTTGCGGGCGAAGTCCGCCTTGTCCTTCATGAACTGCTCGGGAGCGACGTAGAAGGGCATGCTCATGGCGTGCCGTCCTCCCGGTCCCCGACCCCCGAAGCAGCGGCCCTGGCGCCCGGTTCGGCCAGGACGGCGACCACGGCGGCGAAACGCTCGGCGACCTCGGCTTCGGCCACCCGTTCGAAGCCGTCGGCGGTGATGGTGGCCACCGTCGGGAAGATGCCCCGGACCAGGTCCGGGCCCCCCGTGGCCGAGTCCTCGTCGGCGGCCTGCCACAAGGCTCGCACCGCCAGCTCGATGGTCGAGGCGCGGTCCAGATCGCGGCTCCAGCCCAGCTTGACCGTGGTCCTGGCGTCGCGACCGCCCGAACCATCGGCGTGGAAATCGGTCTCCTCGTAGCGACCACCGGTCGGGTCGTAGGTGTAGATGCGGCCCACCCCCCGCCGCAGGTCGAACCCGGCGAAGAGGGGGACGACGACGAAGCCCTGCATGGCCATGCCCAGGTTGGAGCGGACCATCTGGGACAGCTGATTGGCCTTGCCCTCCAGGCTGAGGGCCGCCCCCTCGACCTTCTCGTAGTGCTCGAGTTGCAGCTGGAAGAGCTTGACCATCTCCATGGCCGGCCCCGCAGCACCGGCGATGGCCACGCCGCTGTGGCGGTCGGCCGGGTGCACCTTGTCCATCGTCCGGTGGGCGATCGACGAGCCGGCCGTGGCCCGACGGTCGCCGGCCATGACGACGCCGTCCGCATAGCGGACGGCGACGATGGTGGTGCTGTGTCGGATGTCGAAGGGCATCGCCGGGTTCGGTGAGGCCGCCGGACGATACGGCTCAGGACCCACCCGGCGGAGCACCTCGGTGAAGTCTGGGCCGGGGTCCTCGGTGGGACGGAACATCGGAAGGCTCATAGCGCCGAGCACGCTAGTGCCTGGTTCACTCACCACCCTTTTGCACGTAGGAACGGACGAACTCCTCAGCGTTCTCCTCGAGGACCTCGTCGATCTCGTCGAGGAGATCGTCGAGCTCCGCCTTGAGCTCCTCGCCTCGCTCGGAACGGGCGGGGACCTCTTCGACGGCCTCATCGGTGCGGGCGGGCGTCGGCTTCTTGATCTGTTCTCGTTCGGCCATCGGTGCCTCTTCTCTCTTACGAGCCCAGACGCTCTACCAGCTCAGCGGGGCTGGCGACGCTGTTGAGCAATTGATCGACGTGAGCTTTGGTGCCCTTGAGGGGTTCCATCATCGGGACCCGGCGCAGGGGATCGCCTCCGAGATCGAAGACCACGGAGTCCCAGTTGGCCGCCGCCACCTGGGACGACCAGCGCTGCAGGCACTTCCCGCGGAAGTAGGCCCTGGTCGTCTCGGGCGGCTCGGTCACCGCCCGCTCCACCGCCGCCGGATCGAGCAGTGTCTCCATGCCCAGCCGGGCGTGGAGGGAGCGGGCGGGGCGGACATCGTGGTACTGCAGGTCCATGGCTGCCAATTTGGGGTCATTCCAACTCAGGTCGTGACGCTGACGATACCCGTCGATGACCCGGTACTTGGCCACCCAGTCGAGCTGGCCGGCCAAGGTCGTGGGATCCGACTCGAGCCCGGTCAGTATATGCTCCCACCGGGACAGGATGTCGCCGCCGATCTCGGGGCCACCGACGGCGTCGAGACCGCGCTCCTCGCCGTACTTGCGGGCCAGGTCGAGGTGCTCCCACTGCATCTCCAGGGCGGTCATGGACCGGCCGTCGGCCAGCTCGATGGGAGAGCCGAGGGTCAGGTCCCAGGACACGCGGCGCATGGCGGGCACCGCGGCCCGCAGGGACAGGCTGCGCTCCTGGCGATCGAACCAGTCGTCCTCGATCATGGCCAGGACCAGGGCGGTGGTGCCCACCTTCAAGAAGCCGGCCACCTCGGAGAGGTTGGCGTCGCCGACGATCACGTGCAGGCGCCGGTAGTGCTGGGCGTCGCAGTGGGGTTCGTCCCTGGTGTTGACGATCGGTCGCTTGAGGGTCGTCTCCAGTCCCACCTCCTCCTCGAAGAAGTCCGCCCGCTGCGTCAGCTGGAACGACACGTCGGGCTTGGGGCCGGTGGTGACCTCGCAGCCCACCTTGCCGGCGCCGGTGAAGATCTGCCGGGAAACGAAGTGGGGCATGATGTTGGCCACGATGCGCCCGAAGGGCACGGACCGGTCCATCAGGTAGTTTTCGTGGGTCCCGTACGAGTTGCCCTTGCGGTCCGAGTTGTTCTTCAGGACCATCAGGCTCTGTCCGGAGGGCAACAGGCGGGAGGCGGCCTCCACGGAGCGGGCCAGGACGACCTCCCCGGCCCGGTCGTGGAGGATGGCCTCATAGACGTTGGAGCACTCCGGGGTGGAGTACTCGGGGTGGGCATGGTCGACGTAGTAGCGGGCCCCGTTGGTGAGGACCGTGTTGACCAGGTGGGTCTCGACCTCGGGGGGCATCGACCCCTCCCGGGCGAAGCCGCGGGCGTCGTTACCCGGTGTCTCGTCCTCGAAGTCCCACCGCACCCGGCGGGAGAGCTCGGCGACGTAGGCGTTGATCAGCGTGGACGAGGCCGCGATGGGGTTGGGCTCCTCCGATCCCCGGATGATGATGCCGTACTCGGTCTCCAGACCCAGCACCTTCACGATGGCCACAGGTCGACGTTATCCGGTAGGAACCGTTGTGCAAGGTACCTATGGCCGGGGTCGAAAAATCGGTCACCGGCGGACAACCCCCGACAAGGGCGATACTCCGGCAAACCCCCTGCCCCGGGCCCCCACGGGCCCGGGATGAGGGTGGCCTCAGAGGTACTGACCGGTGGCGACCCGCTCGATCGAACGGCCTCCGGTGGTCTCCTCGCCCTGGGCCATGATCGTGCGGATGTAGACGATCCGCTCGCCCTTCTTGCCGGAGATCTTGGCCCAGTCGTCGGGATTGGTGGTGTTGGGCAGGTCCTCGTGCTCCTTGTACTCCTGCTTGATGGACTCGAGCAGGTCCGAGGTCCGAATCCCGCGGCCCTCACCGGCGATGGTCCGCTTGATGGCCAGCTTCTTGGCTCGGCGGACGATGTTCTCGATCATGGCCCCGGACGAGAAGTCCTTGAAGTACATGATCTCCTTGTCGCCGTTCTGGTAGGTGACCTCGAGGAACTGGTTGGCCTCGTCGTCGCGATACATCTCCGACACGGTGCGCTCGATCATGGCCTGGACCGCCTTGTTCGGGTCTCCCCCACCGAGGGCCGTCACCTCGCCGGCGTCGAGAGGCAGGTCCAGGGTCAGGTAGCGGGCGAAGATGGCGGTGGCCGCCTCCGCATCGGGCCGTTCGATCTTGATCTTCACGTCGAGGCGCCCGGGCCGAAGGATGGCCGGGTCGATCAGGTCCTCGCGGTTGGAGGCCCCGATGACGATGACGTTCTTCAGCGTCTCGACGCCGTCGATCTCGGCCAGCAGCTGGGGGACGATCGTCGACTCCATGTCCGACGAGATGCCGGTGCCGCGAGTCCGGAACAGCGAATCCATCTCGTCGAAGAAGACGATGACCGGCACCCCCTCCTCGCTCTTCTCCCGGGCCCGCTGGAACACCAGGCGAATCTGGCGTTCGGTCTCCCCTACATACTTGTTGAGCAACTCAGGGCCCTTGATGTTCAAGAAGTACGATCGGGCTGCCCTGCTCCCGGAGACCTCCGACACCTTCTTGGCCAGCGAGTTGGCCACCGCCTTGGCGATGAGGGTCTTGCCGCATCCGGGCGGGCCGTAGAGCAGGATGCCCTTGGGTGCCGGGAGCTTGTGCTCGATGAACAGGTCCCGGTGCAGGAACGGGAGCTCGACCGCATCGGTGATGGCTTCGATCTGCCCGTCGAGACCGCCGACGTCCTCGTAGGAGATGTCGGGAACTTCCTCGAGCACCAGCTCTTCGACCTCGGGGCGTTGCAGGCGTTCCAGCAGGAGGCCGGTTCTCGGATCCATCAGCACCGCATCACCGGGGCGCAGCTTGACACCGGCCAGGCCCTCGGCCATCTCCACCACCCGCTCCTCGTCGGCTCGACCGACGATCATGGCCCGGCCGTCCTCGAGGACCTCCTTGAGGGTCACCACCTCGCCGGAGATCTCGCCCGCCCGGGCCAGGACCACGTTGAGCGATTCGTTGAGCACGACCTCCTGACCCTTGACCAGGTTCACGGCGGCCGTCCGGCTCTCCTCGACGTCATCGAAGGTGGTCCTCGGGCCCGAGCCGTTCCCGGCCAGCTCGGGGTGGAGGGCGACGCGCATCTTGCGTCCGCCGGAGAACACGTCCACCGTGCCGTCGTCGTTGTGGCCGAGGAAGGTGCCGTAGGCCGAGGGCGGCTGGGTCAGCTTGTCCACTTCCTCACGCAGCGCGGCAATATGCTCCCGAGCCTCACGGAGAGTGAAAGTCAGACGTTCGTTCTGGGAGATGGCCTGCTGGAGCTGGCCCTTGGTCTCGAGCAGGCGCTCCTCGAGGGTCCGGACCCGCTTGGGGGCATCCCCCAGCCGGCGGCGGAGCTGGTCAACCTCGTCCTCGAGGTTGCGAACGGTCGCAGTCAACTCCGCCACCTCGCCCTGGTGGGCGGGAGGGCCGGCATCGTGGTCGTCGCGGTCAGTCACTTAGCCACCTCACTTGCGGACATCGGACTTTTTCGGCTCGCTGGGCATCGACCGTACTGCGTCGGCCACAGCAAGCGATGATGGTCACGTCGCCAGGTCCGTCCACCCTGGTGACAGGTGGCACGTGGCGTCGGCTACGAATGCCGTTCCGCTAGAGTGAAAAGAGATTTCCCTACCGAGCGAGGCGAAGGCATACCCCTATGAAGGTCTGGATCGATCAGGATCTCTGCACAGGCGACGGGCTCTGTGAGGAGATCGCCCCCGCAGTGTTCACGTTGCTCGACGATGGGCTTTCGTATGTCAAGGAAGGCGACAAGGTCTTTGACAACCCTGGAGGCCACGACGGGCTCGCGGTGGTGCCCGATGGTATGGAAGATGCCGTCAAGGAGTCCGTCGAAGAATGCCCCGGGGAGTGCATCTTCATCGAGGACTGAGGACCGCCTTCCGGCCCGACCGGGCCGACCCCGCACGTGAGCCGTGACCTGCGGACCGAGGCCCTTCACCCACCTATGAGACAGTCACCCGTGGTAACCGCGGCCGCGGCCCGTGTCGGCAGAACGGCCTGAAGCTCGGTGGTGCTCAGGGCGTAGGAGGTGCCCGGCGCGTCAGGGGCGATGGCGAAGGCCACACCGATCACCGACCCCGTCGTGTTGACCAACGCTCCCCCCGAATCGCCCTGGGCCAGGGCGGACGCCAGGACGAAGACGTCACGCTTGGTGGTGTGGCGGTCGTAGAGGTCGCGTCCCGCGGCGGTGACCTCCTGCGACACCTGGGCCGGCGTCACGGCCAGGGCGGCTTGCCCACCGGGATGGCCGAACACGGCCCCGGACTGGCCCGGCTTGCCGATGGCGAGGGTCAACGGTGTCTCCCCCAGGTTGGGCACTGACAGCAGAGCCAGGTCGCGGTTGGGATCGAAGGCGACGACGGTCGCTGCCGCCCGGCGCCCCGATGGCAGGATCACGGCGGTCTGGCCGTCGGGCTCGCCCGCAACCACGTGGGCGTTGGTGGCCACCAGGTTCCGGCTGACGGCGAACCCGCTGCCGTCCTGGATCTGGTTGCACGCCTGGCCCTCGACCTTGACCGTCGAGGCCGCCACTGTGGCCGTGACCCCTGCGCTGAGCGGGTTGGCGCCGGGAGCGGGGCCGACGACCTGGCCCGGGTGAAGGGAGCCGAAGACCTGCGGGAACGTGTCCTGGCCGACCAGGCGGCGCAGGCTCTCGAGGGTGTTGGGGGGCTGGGCCAGGTGGGCGGAGACCCAACGGGAGATGGCCGAGTTGCGGGCGGCCCGGGCGGGGACACCCGGCACCGAGGCGATGGCCGGCAGGAGCAGCCACAGGGCCACGACCACACCGACCACCCCCACCCCGGCGCCCACCACCCGGTCCAGCTGGCGGAGAGGTCCGAGGGGCAGGACCCGGTGGGCCCGAGAGCCGATGACGAGGCCCAGGGCCTGGCCGAGGAGGCCGACGCCGACCAGGACCACGGCGGCGATGGCCAGCCGTCCTCCCGCCGACGCCGGGTGCAGTCCCGTCAGGGCCCGGGGCACCAGGCGAGCCCCGAAGTAGAGGCCCACGCCCAGGCCGACCCACGACAGGGCCCGGGCCAGGAAACCCAGGCGGTAGCCGCCGATGGCGGCGCCGATGGCGACGGCGATGATGATCAGGTCGAAGATGTTCATGGTCGCCCCTGTTCGGCCGGCTCGGTGGCAGTCCCAGAAGGCAAGGCCGGCCCGCCCTCGGGATCGGGGGGCTGGGCCGGAGGGTGCAGGAGGCGGGCGGAGGTCAAGAAGCCGGTGTGGGCCACCATGCGGTGGTCCGGTCGGACGGCTTGGCCCTCGACGTGCCAGCTGCGGTTGAGGACCTCGATCGTCTCCGCCATGGCGAAGCCGTGGGCCTCGAGGCCGTCGCGGAAGGTGACCACCTGGGTGATGGACGGCAGGTACGACACGACGATCCCACCCGAGCGCAGAGCGGCGGTGGCCGAGTCCAGCACCCGCCACGGCTCGGGGAGGTCGAGCACGACCCGGTCCAGGTCGGCGGCACCGATCCCCTGGTACACGTCCCGCACCTCGACGTGGTAGTGGTCGAGCGCCCCGGCGCCGAGGAACCCGGCCACGTTGGCCTGGGCCCGGTCGGCGAAGTCGTCGCGGATCTCGTAACCGGTGATCTCGGCCCCGGCCCGCAGCAGGGCCATGGACAGGGCCCCCGACCCCAGGCCCGACTCGAGGACGCGCGCCCCGGGGAAGATGTCGGCCATGATCAGCAACGGACCCAGGTCCTTGGGGTAGATCACCTGCGCCCCGCGCGGCATCTTCAGCACCACCTCGGCCAGAGTGGGCCGGACCGCCAGGTACCGGGCGCCGCGCGACGACCGGACCACCGACCCCTCCTCGGAGCCGATCAGCAGGTCGTGGTTCACCGGCCCCGAGTGGGTGTGGAACTCCCCGCCGATGCTGAGGGTCACCAGATAGCGTCGTTCCTTGCTGTCCATCAGGAGGATCCGCTCGCCGACGCCAAACGGCCGGGTCACGGTCCCTCGCCGGGGGCCGTCTGGCGGCCATGGCCGCCGGCCCGTTCTGGGCCAACGGGCCGTTCGTGGCCACCGGCTCGTTCGACCAGCCGGCAGAAGGCGCAACGCTCGGCCACGGTCGGCGAGCCGCAGGTCGGGCAGGGGTGGAGGTCGGCTCGCTCCTCCTCGGCCACGGACGCCACGAGGGGAGCGATCCGCTCGAGGAACCCGAAGTAGAACGCGGCCTTGGTACCCGGTGAGCGGACCTCGACCTCGTTGAGGGCGTTCTTGTAGTTGAGGTGCCGGTTGCCGGCCGCCATCGGGCACTCCTCGACCATGTAGTCGATGCCCTTGAGCACGCAGTACGCCGCCGTGTCCCGTTCACTCAGGCGGATGAGAGGTTTCACCTTGCGGGCGAAGCCGTCGACTCCGGGCAGCACCGGTAGCTGCCGGCCGAGGTAGGCCAGGTCCCAGCGCAGGACGTTGCCGTAGAGCACCGCCGCCTCGTCGTCGAGGTTGTGGCCGGTGGCAACCACGTCGTAGCCGCCCTCGACGGCCGCGGCATTGAACAAGTGCCGTTTGGACATGCCGCACGCCGAGCACGGTGCCCGCTTGGCGGCCCGGGCCGCCGTGGGTATGTCGAAGCCGAGATCGGTGGGCAGGTCGATCTCGATCAGCTTCAGGCCGCGGCGGGCGGCGAACGCCCGCGCCGGCTCGGCGGAGGGTTCGCTGTAGCCCTCGATGCCCAACCCCAGATACAGGCCGTCGGCGTCGTAGCCCATGTCGACCATCAGATCCCACAGGGCCAGTGAGTCCTTCCCTCCGGAAACGGCCACGAGGACCCGGTCACCGGCACCGATCATGGAGAAGGCGTCGATGGCCCGCCGGACCTGCTCGGCGCAATGGCGGACGAAGCATGCCGAGCAGAAGGCGGCGTTGTGGCGCCGGACATCGATGACGGCGGGATGACCGCACGAGCGGCATCTCACAGGGCGCCACCGGAGATGACGGGGCGGATCTCTACCGTGGCGTCGGTCGGAAGCACGGCGTCACCGGTGACGAGCGTTCCGTCCACGATGACCAGGACCGACTCGCGGTTGTACTCGAGCCGGTCGAGCAGGACGTGGACCGGGACGGGACCGTCGACGTCGACCTGTCGAGAGGGGTGACGCAGGAGGACCTTCACATCGTCATTTTGACTGCTCCCGCACCAGGCCGCGGGATCCAGTGACTCAGCCCCGTCGTCGGGACCGAGGCTCGTGGTGGACGGTGAAGGTCTGGCCCGGCGCCAGAACCTCGGAGAAGATCACGTCGGGCTCCCGCCCAAGGACCCGGCCGCCGAGGTGGCCGATGAGCGCCGCACCACCGACGACGGCCCAGGTGCGGCTTCCGCCGAGCAGCCCGCGACGCAGACCCTGCCGGAGTCCATGGCGGACCAGCAACCGCAAGAGCTTCTTCACCGCCGACGAATCTCCACCCAGGTGGACTTCCGGCGCCCCCGGCGTTTGCCCAGGACAAAGGTGACGCCCACCAACAGGACAACACCGGCCACCCCTGCATAGGTGAGGAGGGGCTTGGCCGCGTCGGTCGTATTGTCAACCTCCCCGCGGATCTGGTTGAGCTTGGCGGTGAGATCGGAGAGCTCGACGCGTCCGCCCGGGCCGCTGCCCTCCGCAGGCCGCTTGGCGTCCTTCTTCCCTGGGCTCATCGATGCCCCTTCCCGATTCGAGAGACGGCCAGGCCGGCGACCACGACGACGAAGAGCAGGCCGCCGGCATAGGGCACCCACGTGAGGCTGCCGCTCAGGTGATCGCCGAGCTCGCCCTGCAGGACCCGGAGGATGGCGAGGGTCATCAGCCCGACCCCAAGGCCAAGCATCAAGGCCCCGAGGATGCCCCAGGCCACGAACCGGAAGATCACCTTCAGCGGATCGATGGTCTCCTGTTTGGCGTAGGCGACCACCAGGTCCTTGAACTCGCGGGCCAGAGTGCCGAACGAGGGGTCATTGTCACCCCGCCCAGGCAGACTCATGTTGAAACGGGATGTCGGGTTGGCCACAGAGCTCTCCGATGGACGGCTGAGGGGATACTTACCGGCCGGCGAGGCGCTGCGCAAGCACCTCTGCCACCTCGGCGGTCAAGGAACGCACCAGGCCCAGGCGGGCCCCGTGGTTGCCGGTCTCGAGGAGGCGCTGGCGGTCGAGGTCCCCGAGCGGGGACAGCCCACAGAGCTGCCAGGCTGCCGTGGCCGGGTCCTCGTCGAGGTCGAACGTCACCGGGGCCATCCCCTCCTCGAGCTCGACCGCCAGAGCCAGAGCCCGGCGAACCTCGGCCTCAGCGTCGGTCAGGGCGGCGCGGGGGGTTGCCCCCCACGGCTCGTCGGCCAGTTCCTCGACCATGGCCATCGGGTAGGGATCGTCCGGGAGGAACTCCTCGACGCGGAAGCGGCCCACGCCGCCGGCGAGGGCCACCCAGCGGCCGTCCTCGAGTCGCTGGGCATCGGCCAGGCGGGCGACGGTTCCGACCCGGGAGCGCTCGTCGCCGCCGCCGACCTCGTGGCCTCGCTCGATCAGGGCGATGCCGAACTCGGGGTTGATCAGTGGCGTACCCAGCTCGCCACCGGTGAGATCGTCCATCAGGGCCCGGTAGCGGGGTTCGAACACGTGCAGGGGCAGGGCCGTGCCGGGAAACATGACTGTCCCGAGCGGGAACAGGGGCATCTGGCGGGTCATGGACGGACCTGGGTCGAGGTGGTTACGGGCAGGGGGCCGAGCGTCGCCGGGTCGGGGCCCGAGGGGTAGGCGGCCAGGGCCACGCCGATCTGATCACCGATGACCTCCCCGGTGGTGTAGGCGGGAACGCCGTTCTGGATGAGCGAGAACGTCAGGGGGGACCGGGAGTAGGCGGCCGGGGCGGGGGTGGTGGGTGACGACGTCGTTGGCGCCACGGGGGTCGAGGGCGTGGTGAGCGCGGGCCCGGCCGGCAAAGGTGTTCCCGGAGCGAGGACGAAGCCGCTGAGGGCCGACACGTCATCGAGGGTGCCGGTCTTGGCGATGACCCGGCCCGCGGCAGGAGCGTTGACCATGCGGCGGAACAGGGTGCCGGTCCTGCCCGCAACCGGCAGGATGGAGGCCAGATCACTGGTGGGGCCGGCACGGGTCAACGCCGCCACCACGAGGGGACACGTCGCCCGGTCGGAGCGGTCGAGCCCGGAGCCGTCCACCGCCCGCAGCTGGGCGATGGGAAGGCCGTCGGCCGCCAGATCGGCCCGGATGACCGCCACGCCCGCGACGGTGGTCCCCCCGCCCGTCCCGAACCGGCGCCCCAGCTCCTTGGTGATCAGCTCCGCGCCCGTGTCGTCACTCGTCCGCAGCACGGCACCGAGAACGTCGGCCAGGGGTGGGGAG
This sequence comes from Acidimicrobiales bacterium, assembly GCA_051000755.1. Taxonomy (GTDB): domain Bacteria; phylum Actinomycetota; class Acidimicrobiia; order Acidimicrobiales; family Palsa-688; genus JALZAH01. The sequence continues at coordinate 23,522 of JBPCNZ010000065.1, forward strand.
GCTATGGACGTGACCGTGACCGCTCCAGCCGGGGCGGTCCCGGTGACCGCCGGCCCGCCAACCTGGACCCCTGCGGCCCGGAGGGCGGACTGCAACCTGGCGGCGGCCTGCACGGCCGGCTGGGGCGAAGCCACGTCGCGGCCACCGCCGAACGACGCGAACCCGTCGTCCACATCGACAGCTGACAGCGGGCCGACCACTCCCTCGGCCAGGTAGGACGGCCTCCATGTGGCCACGACCCGCTGGGCGTCGTAGCGGGACTCATCGGCCACGACGGAACCGCTGATCCTGGTCACACCGGCCGCTCGGACCTGGGCGGCCAAGGTGTCGAGGGAGGTGTAGGTGGCCTCGGGATCGGTGAGCGAGGCGACGAAATCGGGGGTCCGGAGGATGGGGTCCCCGGCGCCGACCAGGTACAGGTTCCCCGAGATGACCCCGCCGACCGGCGGGTGGTCGGCTTCGACGGGCGTGGTGATGCGGCTATCGGGGCCCAACTTGTCGAGGGCCGCCGTGGCGGTGAACAACTTCAGGTTGGAGGCCGGGAGCAACTCCTGGGCCGGCCGGGCGCTGAAGAGGGTGCGGCCATCCTGGGTCACCTGGAGGCAGCTGCCCGCTCCGGCCTGGTGCATGGCAGGGTTGGCCAGGATCTTGGTCAGCGAGGTGTCGAGGTGGGCGGTGGCCACCGAGGAGGCCACGAAGGTGGGCAGGCGCCGGACGGACAGCACCGGTGTCGTCAGGCTCGCCACCGCTCGCCCGGGAGGCGCCGTGGTAGCCGGCCCGGACGTGGTGAAGGCCGCCGGCGCCGCCCCGGCGGAAGTCGCCCCCGCCGGAGCCAACAGCAGGCCGGCGAGAACGGTGAGGCCGATGATCGCTCTGGCCACCCGGCGGCGGGGACGGGAAGGCGGACGGTCCAGCCGGCGCACCAGCCCGCGCACGTCCTCGCTCATCCGGGTGAGGCTAGAGGCCCGGGGGGGCCTATGGGCGGGCCAGAACCGACGGCATACCGGGAGCGACGGTCTCAAGGGGCCAGCTCAAACGCCCGTAGGCCAGCCGTTCCAGTAGGTTGTGAAGGTGCCCGGGACTCTTCTTGCCGTCATCGTCGGTTTGGCTGTCATGCAGGTAGCCATCTTCCTCACGACCATCTATCTGCACCGGACCCTGTCGCATCGGGCCGTCACCATGTCGCCCGCTCTCGACTTCGTGTGCCGCTTCGTGCTGTGGATCACGGTGGGGATCCGGGCCCGCCAGTGGGTGGCCGTGCACCGCAAGCACCATGCGTTCACCGATGTGGAAGGCGACCCTCATTCGCCGTGGCTGGAGGGCTTTGCCAACGTACAGTTCGGCAACGTCATCCTCTACCGCCGGGCCGCCGCAGATCCCAAGACGATCGAGAAGTACGCTCGCGATCTTCCCCCCGACCGCTGGGACAAGGCTCTGTTCGACCACGCCCTCATGGGCCTCGCCGTCGGCATCGGCGTCCTCTTCTTGATCTTCTGGGGCAACTGGAAGCTGGTGCTGCTGGCGTCGGCTGTCCATGTCGTGACCTACCTGCTGCTCAACTCGGCGGTCAACGCCGTCGGCCACAAGTTCGGCCGGCGCCCCTTCAACGGCCTGGCCGCCAACACCCAGTGGCTGGCCTGGCTCACCGCCGGCGAGGGCCTGCACTCCAACCACCATGCCGCACCCACGTCCGCCCGCCTGGCCATGCACAAGCGGGAGATCGATCCGGGCTGGTGGTTCATCTCCCTCGGCCAGAAGCTGCGCTGGCTCACCGTCCGCCACTCCGAGCCCAAGATCTCGGCCAAAGCCCGGCGCACCCCGGAGATGGTCTAAGCCTCCAGGTAGCCTGCGGCGACCATGGACATCGTTTCCGCTCTGTTCGCCGAGAACATCGATCTCCGCCCCGTACCGGGCCCCTCGACTCGCATCGACCTGACCGGCATCATGTTCTCGACGCCCGCACCGTCCCCGCCGCCGGTCACCATCACCCCGCACCTCATCGTCCTGGTGCGGTGCCGGGCCGACGAGGAGGGCCAGGGCCGCCTCGAAGTGGTGTTCCGCGACGAGGCCGACGACGAGGTGGCACGCAACGTGTCACCGTTCAGCGTCGAGCCCGGCAAGTTCACGTACCGCCTCGTGCGCGGCGAGTTGGCCTTCGCCGACCTCGGCACCATCGAGGCCCACTGCCGCCTCCTCCCCGACGGCTCCCCCACCGTGGTCCCCATCACCCTCCTGGCCCCCGCAGACTGAGGCCATCGGTGCCCTTCGCGGCCGCCCTGTCGTCGCACCCGGTGACCGCTCATGCCACCGGCGAGGTCGTCGGGCAGGTCATCGACACCATCGGAGCTCACCCCGACCTGGCTGTGATGGTGGCCTCGAGGAGCCACATGGGCGCATTGGAGGACGCGGCGGCCGCCGTGCGGACGTTGCTGGGCCCGACCGTCCTGTTGGGGTGGGTGGCTGCCGAGGTGAACACCGACGCGGGGTGGGGGCCACCGTCCTCGACCCGGGACGCGGTGGGGCTGTGGGCCGCCCACACCGGGCCGGTGGTGCCCGTTCGTGTGGCGGACCTGGCCTCGCCGGAGTGGACCCAGGTGAGCCCGGCTTCGTTCGACCGGAGGTCCATGGTGGTCCTCGGCGCGGCCGGCGCCGGGCTGGGGGCGGCGCGCCCGCCGGGCCTCACCGTCGCCGGTGCTGTTTCTGACGTGGCTGGCGCCCCGGTCGTCCTCGACGGCATCGCCTATGCCACGGGTGCGGTAGGCGTCGTCCTCGGCCCCAGTGTCGACCTGACCGTCCTGGTGGAGCAGGGGCGACGCCCGGTCGGGGCCCCGTCCACGGTGACGAGGGCCGAAGGCACCCTGCTGGTCGACCTCGACGACCGCCCGGCCATGTCCGTGTTGCGGGACATGGCCCGGGATCAGGTTCCTGCTCGTGACATCGTCCTCATCAACCGCTCGGTCCACCTCGAGGTCAGGGCGCCCCCCGGCGTCGGATCCGTGCACACCGTTCGGGGCCGGGACGCAGAGACCGGGTCTCTGATCACCGATCCCGCGGTCCAACCGGGCGACGTGGTGCAGTTCTGCGTCCGCGACCCAGAGGAGGCAGAGGTGCGGGCCCGCCGGGTGGTCGACGGCTCCGAGGGAGGGGTCCTGGTCTGGCGGACCCGCCGCTCCGATACCTTCTCCGGCCCCGACGTCGGCTTTTCCGGCGCCGACGTCGGGGACGCGGGCGGTGAGTGGGCGGAGGGGGGGACCCGCTCGCCCCGGTCGCTGCTGGCGTGCCAATCGGCATCGTTGCTGGGGATGAGCGAAGGCGACGTTGTGGCCACCGACCCCGACACCATCGGAATCGGCCTCTTCCGTGAGCCTCGCGTGGCCCTCGAGTGAGGTCTGGGGCCTGACAGGCGGGTCGGCGTGTCCGCTCGTGGGTAGTCTCCTCTCATGAGCGGAGCGACCCGGGCCGAACCAACCAACCTCGAACAGCTGGGGATCAACGTGATCCGAGGATTGGCCATGGACGCCCCCCAGAAGGCCAACGCGGGTCACCCGGGTACGGCCATGGCGCTGGCGCCCCTCGCTCACGTCCTGTGGACGCGGATCATGGACTTCGATCCGAGCGACCCGGACTGGGCCGACCGTGATCACTTCATCCTCTCCTGCGGCCACGCCTGCATCCTGTTGTACTCGATGCTGTACCTGACGGGATACGGCATGGAGCTCGAGGACCTCCGTCAGTTCCGCCAGCTGCACAGCCGGGCACCCGGCCACCCCGAGGTCCACCACGCTCCGGGCATCGAGGTGACCACCGGACCGCTCGGTCAGGGCTTTGCCAACGGTGTGGGGATGGGCATCGCCGAGCGGACGTTACGAGCCCGTTACGGGCCGGACCTGATGAACCACCACACCTTCGTCGTCTGCAGCGACGGCGACCTGATGGAAGGCATCAGCCACGAGGCGGCGTCCCTCGCCGGCCACCTCGGTCTGGGCCGGCTCATCTACGTCTACGACGACAACCACATCACCATCGACGGACCCACCGAGCTGGCCCTGAACGATGACGCAGCCAAGCGGTTCGAGTCCTACGGCTGGCACGTCGAGGACCTGGGCGAGATGGCCAACGACGTCGACGGCCTCGAGGCCGCCCTGCGCCGGGGCATGGCCGAAGAGGACCGGCCGTCGATGCTGATCCTGCGTTCCCACATCGGCTACCCCTCACCGCACAAGATGGACACGGCCGGGGCCCATGGCAGCCCGCTCGGCGAGGACGAGATCCGTCTCACCAAGGAGATCCTCGGCCTTCCCGCCGACGAGCAGTTCTGGGTTCCCGAAGACGTCCTCGGTCTCTATCGCACCGCCGGTGAACGAGGACGATCAGTTCGGGAGAGCTGGCAGCAGCGGTTGGAGACCTCCGACATCGACCGGACCGTGTGGGATGCCCTGTGGACCAACCAGGGCGTCCCCGGTTGGGCCGACGAACTGCCCACGTGGGACGTGGGCGAGAAGGTGGCGACCCGCAAGTCGGCCAACACCACCCTCAACGCCATCGCCGGCAAGGTCCCAGGGCTGATGTCGGGAGGGGCCGACCTCACCGGGAACACCGGCACCAAGCTCGACGACGCCGAGCCCCAGAGCCGGGAGCATCCCGACGGTCGGGCATTGGCGTTCGGTGTCCGAGAGCACGCCATGGGTGGAGTCATGAACGGCATGAGCCTGCACGGCGGGACGCTGCCGGTGGGGGGCACGTTCTTCGTGTTCAGCGACTACATGCGCGGCTCGGTCCGCCTGGCGGCAATCTCCCAGGCCAAGGTCATCTACTTCTGGACCCACGATTCGGTCGGACTCGGGGAGGACGGGCCCACCCACCAGCCCGTCGAGCACCTGGCCGCCATGCGGGCCATGCCAGGCTTGCGGGTGATCCGTCCGGCCGACGCCAATGAGTCGGCCCAGGCCCTGCGCATCGCCGTGGCCTCCGACGGCCCCACCGCCCTCATACTCAGCCGCCAGAACCTCCCCGTCCTGGCCGGCACCGAAGAGCACGCCGCCGATGTCGAGCGGGGCGCCTACGTGCTGGTCGACGCCGGTGACGACCCTGACGTCGTCATCATCGGGACCGGCTCGGAGGTGTCCATCTGTGTGGAGGCCGCCGAGTTGCTCGCCGACGAGGGCATCGCGGCGCGGGTGATCTCCATGCCCAGCTGGGAGTTGTTCGACGAAACCGACGACGACTACCAGGATCGGGTCCTCGGGCCCGGAGCCCCGGTGCTCTCGGTGGAGGCCGCATCGTCGTTCGGCTGGTCCCGCTGGGCGGACGAGTCCGTCGCCCTCGACCACTTCGGCGCATCCGCGCCCGGCGAGGAGGTTCTCGCCGAGTTCGGCTTCACCGCCGCCAACGTGGCGGCGACCGCCAGCGCGCTGCTCGACGACATGAATGACTTCGATGACGAGGAGGACGACGCATGACCCGCCTGCACGAGCTCTACGACAGCCAGGGTCAGAGTCCCTGGATCGACAACCTCAACCGGCCCAGCCTGCGAGAGGGGGGCCTGGCCGCCCTCGTCGCCCAGGGGATCCGCGGGGTGACGTCCAACCCGACCATCTTCGAGAAGGCCATGACGGGCTCCGATGCTTACGACGACCAGTTCCGCTCGTTCGTCGACAAGCCGTCGTTCGACCGCCGTGACGTCGAGGACGCCTTCTGGGACATGGCCATCGACGATGTCACCGAGGCCTGCGGGATCCTGCGGAGCGTTTACGACTCCGGCGGTGGCAGGGACGGCTTCGTCTCCTTGGAGGTCGCCCCTGACCTGGCCAACGAGACGGCCGCCTCCGCCACCGCCGCCCGTTCCCTCCACGAGCGAATCGCCTTACCCAACCTCATGGTCAAGATCCCCGGGACCGAGGCGGGCGTGCCGGCCATTCGAGAGATGATCAGCGAGGGGCGCAACATCAACGTCACGTTGATCTTCAGCGTCGACCGCTACGCCTCGGTCATCGAGGCCTACCTGACGGGGCTGGAGACGTTCGCTGCCTCGGGAGGAGACCTGGCCGACGTCCACAGCGTCGCCTCGTTCTTCGTCAGCCGGGTCGACACGGAGGTGGATCGCCGCATCGAACAGCTGGGGGAGCCGGCGTCCGCCTTGGCAGGCAAGGCGGCGGTGGCCCAGGCCAAGACGGCCTACAAGCTGTACCAGGAACGGTTCTCCGGTTCCCGATGGGATGTCCTGGCCGCCCAGGGGGCCCACCCCCAGCGGCCGTTGTGGGCATCGACGTCGACCAAGAACCCCGCCTACCCGGATCTGCTGTACGTGGACAGCCTGATCGGCCCCGACACCGTCAACACCATGCCCGATGCCACGGTGAAGGCGTTCGACGACCACGGCACGGTGGCCAGGACCGTGGATGTGGACGCGGAGCAAGCCGAAGCCGACCTGAAGGCGCTCGCCGATGCCGGGGTGGACATGGGCGACGTGGCTCTCCGACTCGAGGAGGAGGGCGTGGCGTCGTTCGCCAAGAGCTTCGAGGAGCTCATGAACTCGCTGGCGGACAAGGCCAGCCGCCTTCAGGCCGACTGACCGGTCTGACGGGAGGGCCGGCTGGGCCCGCTGGGCCGCTCCCTGCGATCCGTTCGACGTGGACCTTCAGGGACCTTTAGTGTGCACCACGTGCGCGGAGAGCTCAAGGTCGTCGACGACCTCCCCGGTGCGTTTGCCCAGACAGTCATCGATGCCTTCAGCAGCCGTACCGAAGAGTTGTTCTACCTGGCCCTGTCGGGCGGGTCAACGGCGCGCGCCTGCTACGAGCGTCTGGCCGAGGACGGCGCGGCCAGCGTCGACTGGCTGTCCGTCAACGTCTACTGGGGCGACGAGCGCTGCGTCCCCGCGGACGACCCGGACTCCAACCAGCTCCTCGGCCGCCAGACCCTGCTCGAACGGGTCGGCGCGGCCAACGCCGTCTTCCCGATGAGCTGTGAGGAAGGCCCCGACGCCTACCAGCTGCGCCTGGGCGAGGTCGGCCGGCTGGACGTGATCCACCTCGGTCTGGGAGCGGACGGTCACACCGCCTCGCTGTTCCCCGACTCCGCGGCCCTCGACGCCGACCCGGGGCAGCTGGTGGCCCTCAACAGCGACCCGTCGGGCCGCAACCCCCATCCCCGCATGACCCTGACCTATTCGGGCATCTCTCGGGCCCGGCTGGTGGTCTTCACGGTGAGCGGTGAGGCCAAGCGCCAGACGCTCACCGACCTCGTTGACGGTGCTGATCTACCCGCAGGGCGGGTGGTTGCCGACCGGGTCCTGTGGTTGGTCGACCGGGACGCCGCCCCCCGCTGAGAGGAGCCCATGGCGTCTCCCCCTCCCCCCTCTCCCCCAGCCGGGCAGAGTCCCCTTCCGGTGCCGGCCACGCCGTTGCCGGACGATCTCGAGCAGCGCTGCAGTGACCTGCTCGACGCGGTCGGTGTCCGGAGCAACCGGGATCAGCTGACCGCCATGTTGACGACCGTCCTGCGCATGGCTGCCGACCCCACCGACCGCCTCGATCTCAAGATCGCCAACGCCGCTCTGCGGGAGATGGCCGACGGCTTCGAGGTCTTTGCCCCGTACCGCCACATCCGCAAGGTCACCATGTTCGGCTCGGCCCGGACCCTGCCCAGCGATCCCCTCTACGCTCTGGCTCGCGACCTCGCCGCCCTCCTGGCGGCGAACGGCTGGTCGACGGTCACCGGGGCTGGACCGGGCATCATGGCCGCCGGTCTGGAGGGGGCTGGGCCCGACCATGCGTTCGGGATCAACATCCGCCTCCCCTTCGAGCAGGGGGCCAACCCGTTCATCGCCTCCGACCCCAAGTTGGTGTCGATGAAGTACTTCTTCACCCGCAAGCTGCTGCTGATCAAGGAGTCCTCCGGCTACATCGTCCTCCCGGGAGGGTTCGGGACCCTCGACGAGGCGTTCGAGCTGCTGACACTGCTGCAGACCGGCAAGGCCGAACCGGCGCCCGTCGTCCTGTTGGACCTCCCCGGTGCCGGGTACTGGCAGGGCTGGGAGCGTTTCGTGCGCGAGGAGGTGTCGTCCCGCCGGTTGGTCAACCCCAACGATGTCAACCTGTACCGGATCGTCGACCGGGTCAGTGACGCGGCGGCGGAGATCGTCGGCTTCTACCGCAACTACCACTCCCTACGCTGGGTCGGCGACCGGCTGATCATCCGCCTGGAGCAACGACCCACGGCGGCCGAAGCGGACCAGTTGAGCCGGGACTTCGCGGATGTCATCAGCGGGCCCGTCCATGTTCTCGACCGGCCCCTGCCCGCCGAGCGGCGCAGCGCCGAGTTCCCCGACCTGGCCCGGGTGGCGGTGCGCTTCGACCGGATGTCCTACGCCCGCCTCCGCGATCTGGTCGACGCCTTGAACCGGCTGGACAGCGCCCCGCCGGCGGCGCCCATCGTCGCTGCTCCCTGAGCACCCGCGGCATGGGCGGCGGGCAGAGGGAGGCCACATCGGCTAGGAGCGCAGGTGTTCGTCGACTACCTCTATCACCGTGGAGGCCCGTCGTGGCTCACCGTGGGGCCCTTCAGTGGTCGTCGGGTTCGGCCAGGATGGCGGCCGCCTTGTCGACGGCCCGTCGGGCCCGGGCCAGGCGGCGCTCATCGACGGGGAGCTCGGTGCCGCCGGCGTCGATCGAGTCGCGCAACCGGGCGATCCCCAGGTCGGTCAACTCCTCGGAGATGATCTCCAGGCGCCGGCGGATGTCGTCGAACTCCCCTGCCATCACGACCCTCCGTCGCTCGGGCAGGACGTCCCTGCCGGTGGGACCCTCAGATCGGTCAGGTAGGCGTCGGCCGCAGCTCGGATGCACGAGCTGGCTCCGTATCCGGTGTGGCCGTCGCCGACCCGGGTGAGCAGGACCCCATGGGTCAGCTGGGACGCCAGGCCCTGGGCCCCGGAGTACGGCGTGACCGGGTCACCGGTGCTGCCGATGACCACGATCGGTGGCGCCTCGGGGGCGGTGATGCGATGGGGGCTCGACGTCGGCGGGACCGGCCACACCGAGCAGGCCAGCTCCCCGTAGAGGACGAGGGGCCCGAACACCGGGTCGGCCTGGGCGAAGCCGGGTGCGGCGCCTGCGATGCCATCGACGCTCGGAGCCGGACCGTCGAGGCAGTTGACGGCGGATTCCGCCTCGAACGTGTTGGCGTAGGTACCGCTATGGGACCGCTCCACGTACTGGTCGAAGGCGGCGAGCATCAGGGTCCCGTCGCCTCGCTCGGCGTCCGCCAGGGCTTGATCGATGACGGGCCACGACTGGGTGCTGTAGAGGCCGGCGATGGTCCCGTACATCAGCTCGGAGGGACCCACGCCTCGATTCCCCACCGGTATCGGGTGCTGGCGGACCCGGGTGAGCAGTGCCTGGTAGGCGGCCACCAGGTCACCACCAGGACCGCCACCTCCGTGCCACGGGCAGGACGCCGACGCCTCGCAGGCCGCCGCGAACCGTCGGAACTGGGCATCGAGGGCCGTGGCCTGAGCCTGCAGGAAGGGCAAGGCCGCCAGGCTGGGGTCGATGGCTCCGTCGAGGACCATGGCTCTGATCTCGGGACCGAACAGCTCGGCGTAGCTCGCCCCGAGCGACGTCCCGTAGGAGAATCCCAGATAGTTGAGCTTCTGGCCTCCCAGAGCCAGGCGGACCAGGTCCATGTCCCGGGCGGCGTCGGCGGTGCTGACGTGGCCCAGGATGGCGTCGCTGTGGGCTTTGCAGGCCGAGGCCAGCTGCCGGTCGGGACCGACGACCTCGCTGACGGCGCCCGGCCCGGTAGGCCCTGGGTCGGTGTGGAGGTACTGACCGAGGGCGGCGTTGTCCAGGCAGGTGATGGGCGCGCTGTGCCCGACTCCGGGCGGATCGAAGGCGACCACGTCGAAGTCGGCCTTGACGGTGGGGCTGAGCATGTCGACCAACTGGGGCAGGGCGTCCACGGCCGACACGCCCGGGCCTCCGGGGTTGACCACCAGGGCGCCCCGGCGGGCCCCCCCGGCCGGGTGGCGAGCAAGGGCCAGGTTGATCGTCGCCGGCCCCGGGTGGGCGGGGTCGAGAGGCACGACGAGGGAGGCGCACTCGTCGCCGGTCGGGCCCTGGCCGGCGCCGCAGGGCCTCCAGTGCACCGTGCCGGTCGTCTCGGTCACGGCGGACGAGCTCTTCGGCGCCGACGAGCCGCCGCAGGCGCCGACCAGTCCGACGAGGCCGATGATGGCCACGGCGGCCGACACTCCAGGCGCCCGACGCACCCAGGGCACCCGCGGCGCCCAGGGCACCCGCGGCGGCCGGGGCACCCGGACCGGCCGCTCCCACGACTCAGCCACTGCTGTCGCTCGGGCAGGTGGTGGCGGGCACCGGGGGGGCGAGGGAGATCAGATACTGGTCGACCGCCTGACGGATGCAGGAGCTGGCGCCGTAGCCGGTATGCCCCCCACCGTCCCTGGTGAGCAGGAGCCCGTGGGTCAACTCGCGGGCCAGCCGCTGGGCCCCGGGGTAGGGCGTCGCCGGGTCCCCGGTGCTGCCGACCACCACGATGGTGGGAGCCTGGGGGGCGGTGATCACGTGAGGGGCGGAGGTGGCGGGCACCGGCCAAACCGCGCACTGTAACTCGCCGTAGAGGACCGGGAGACCGAAGACGGGGGCGGCGGCCTCGAACGCCGGGACGGCGGCAGCCAGGGCCGCCGTCGTCGGGGAGGGATCGTCGAGGCAGTTGACGGCGGCCTGCGCTTCGAGGCTGTTGGAGTAGATGCCGCTCGGCGAACGCTCCACGTAGCTGTCGAAGGCGGCCAGCATCAGCGTCCCGTCACCGTTCTCGGCGTCGGCCAGGGCCTCCTCGATCAACGGCCAGGACTGGGTGCTGTACAGGCCCGCCGCGGTCCCGTAGAGCAACTCGGACGGTCCGACGCTGCGGTCCCCCACCGGGATGGGGTGCTGGCGGACCAGATCCAACAGGGACCCGAAGGCGGCCACCAGGCCGCTGCCACCACTCCCCACCACTCCCCCTGGGGCGCCGTGCCAGGGACAGGAGGGGGAGGCGGCACAGGTGGCGGCCAGCTGCCGGAACTGGGAGTCGAACGAGGCGGCCTGGTCCTTGATCTGGGCCAGCACGCCCTGGCTGGGATCGATGGCGCCGTCGAGGACCATGGCCCGCACATGGGCGCCGAAGAGCTGGGCGTAGGTGGCCCCGAGCAGGGTGCCGTAGGAGAAGCCGAGGTAGTTGAGCTTCGGCTCGCCCAGCGCCCGGCGGATCAGGTCCATGTCCCTGGCGGCGTCGATGGTGCTCACCTGACCGAGGACAGCATGGCTGCGGGCGGCGCAGCCGGCGGCGAACTTCCGGTCGGCGGTGAGGATGCTGGCCAGTCCCGCAGGCCCGGGCGGGGACGGGTCGAGGTGGAGGTACTGGCCGAACGCAGTGTTGTCCAGGCAGGTGACCGGATCGCTGTGGCCGACTCCGGGAGGGTCGAAGCCGACGATGTCGAAGTGGCTGGTGAGATCGGGGTCCAACATCCCCACGATGGTGGGAAGGTCGTCGACGCCCGACGCTCCCGGGCCCCCCGGGTTGACCAGCAACGAGCCGGCGCTGACCCCTGACGCCGGGCGGCGGTCGAGGGCCAGGGGCAGGGTGGCCGGTCCGGGACGGGACGGGTCGAGGGGCACGGTCACCGTGGCGCACTGGTAGCCGGCCGGCCCCTCCGCCGACCCGCAGGCGTGCCAGCTCACCGGGCGGACGGGGACCTCGGCCGGGCCCGAGGCGGTGGTCGTCGCAGGCGGGGCCGGGGTCGGGACGGCCGGGGGACGGACCCCTGACGTCTTCGGGGTCGACGGGTTCCCGCATGCCCCGGCGATCAACACCGCCACGGCGACGGCGGCCGTCACCCGGGCCCGGCGGAGACGACGCATCCCGGCGAGCGTATTCGCGATGCTCCACTACGGTGCGAAGGGTGAGTGATCTGGTTCTCGCCGACTACGCCGTGACCGAGCGCGACCGCATCGTGGCCACCCTGTTCGACTGGTTGCGGATCCCGTCCATCTCCGCCGATCCGGACCGGGCCGGTGATGTCCGCCGCTCGGCGGAGTGGGTCGCCTCCCGGCTGGGCGAGGCCGGGATGGAACAGGTTCGCCTGCTCGAGACCGGTGGGGGCGAGGGCGGTCCGGCCGTGTACGGCGAGTGGTGCCACGCCGGTGCCGGCGCCCCCACCGTGCTCGTCTACGGCCACCATGACGTCCAGCCTGTCGACCCGGAGTCGGCGTGGCACGCGGCACCCTTCGACCCGGTGATCGTGGACGGCGAGCTCAAGGCCCGCGGCGCCATCGACGACAAGGGCCAGGTCCTCTACCAGATCGAGGCGGCCCGGGGGGTCCTGGCGGCGACAGGGCGCCTGCCGGTCAACCTCAAGTTCCTGGTGGAGGGGGAAGAGGAGGTGGGCAGCACTCATTTCGAGGCCCTACTGGTGGATCAGGCCGAGCTGCTGGCCGCCGATGTGATTGTCGTCTCCGACACCGGCATGATCGCCCCCGACGTACCGTCGGCCACCGTGGGGATGCGGGGGCTGGTGGCCTTCGATGTGGCGGTGCGCAGCGCCACCATCGATCTCCACAGCGGCATGTGGGGCGGCACGGTGCCCAACGCGGCCCGCATCGCGGCCCGGGTCGTCGCCGCCCTTCACGACGAAGACGACCGGGTGACCATCCCCGGCTACTACGACGCCGTGCGCCACCTCTCCCCGACCGAGCAACAGTCCCTCGATGCTCAGCCCTTCGACGAGACCTCCTTCCGGGCTCAGGGCGGCTCGGTGCCCTTCCTCGAGGGTGAGGCCGGCTATTCGCCCCTGGAGCGCATCGGGGTGCGGCCCACGGCGGAGATCGTGGGCATCCACAGCGGCTACGGGGGCCCGGGGATCAAGACCATCGTTCCCGCCACGGCCGGGTTCAAGGTCGCCCTGCGCCTGGTGCCCGACCAGGAGCCGGCGGCGATCAGCGCCGCCTTCAGGGCCTGGCTGGCGTCGGTCGTCCCCGAGGGGATCGAGGTGACGGTGACCCCCGAGGGCGGCGTGGCCCCCGCCCTGACCCCCATCGACCACCCCGCCGTCGGCGCCCTCAGCCGGGCCATCGAACGGGTGTGGGGAACGGCGCCCCTCTTCACCCGGGAGGGTGGGAGCGGCCCCGAAGAGGCCCTCGGCCGGGTCCTTGCCGCGCCGGTGCTGTTCCTCGGCGTGGGCCTCCCCGACGACCGCATCCATGCCCCCAACGAGCGCATGGTCATGGACCAGTTCTGGAAGGGCCTGCTGGCCGCCGGGGAGCTCCTCGTCGAGCTCGGGGGTGCGTCGTGAACGCCGCGGGGGTCCCCATCGACGCCCACGAGTGGGTCAGCTTCGAGGATCCCGAGGAGGAGCGGACATGGACGTTCGATGTGACGTTCCTGCTCTCCCCGTGGACCTGCATCTTCGGCCGGGGGTGCCAGGGCGTCCTCACCGGCCCGGCACCGGAGCTGGTGCAGGGCTGCTGCTCCTACGGGGCCCACTTCACCGATGACGAGGACGTGGAGCGGACCAAGCGGTTGGCCAAGACGCTCGGCCCCGAGACCTGGCAGTTCCGGGACCGGGCCAAGAAGGGCGGCATCGTCCGCACCCAGAAGGACGGCGCCCGGATCACCCGGCTGGTGGACGGGGCCTGCATCTTCCTCAACCGCCCCGACTTCCCCGGTGGCGCCGGCTGTGCCCTGCACCGGGCCGCCCTCGAGCGGGGCCAGGCACCCCACGAGCTCAAGCCCGACGTCTGCTGGCAGCTACCGCTGCGGCGGGAGGACACCGTCGCCGACGATGGTCACGTCACCTCGACGGTCATCCAATGGGACCGCAAGCACTGGGGCGCGGGCGGCGACGAGTTCGGATGGTGGTGCACCGAGGAACCGGCCGCCTTCAGCGGCCACCGCCCCGTGTACGAGGAGATGGCCGGCGAGATCGCCGCCCTGGTCGGGGCGCCCATCGCCGAGATGGTCACCGCCTACCTGACGGAGAGGGCCTCCGGCGACGCTATTCCCCTCCCTCATCCGGTGCTCCGCCAGGCGTAGCCCCGGATCAGGCCGGAACCGGTCAGGCGTAGGGTGCCTGGTGATCTGAACGCTCGTCCTCGTCCTCGTCCTCCATGGCCAGACACCACGAGGCGTGTTCGGAATCGGGTTCAGCACCGCACTCGGCACACGGCTCGACGATGGTTTCGGTGGATTGCTTCAGTGCACGCGCTTCTTCGAAGCGCCGATGCCGTCCCTTTTTCACGTGCTGCTCCCGACGATCGAGACCTGCCAGTACGGGATCACTGTACCGCTGCCCGGGCCGCACCTGCAGGCCGGGAGGGTCGAGCCGGATGGGGTGGCGCCCATGGCAGCCGCTTACCATGGCGCCCATGGCAGAACAGCTCGACGTCGAGGCCTTGATCGCCCGCTTCCAGGCCCGCGCCAAAGCCGTCCGCCAGCGCCCCATGCCTCCCATCGAGGGCGTGGAGCGCAAGCGCTTCGTGGACCAGGCCAGAGTGGACTTCATGGATTACGCCATGATCGGTGACGCCGAGGCATCCGTCGCCGATGGCTTCTTGACCCTGCGGATCGACCTGCGACCGGCGGATGAGCGCGATTGAACGAACGACCCTGGTGGGAGTCGGCCGTCATCTACCAGATCTACCCGCGCTCGTTCTGCGACAGCGACGGGGACGGTGTCGGCGATCTGGAGGGCATCAGGGCCATCTCGATCACCTGAGCTGGCTCGGCGTCGATGCCCTGTGGCTGTCGCCGTTCTTCCCGTCCCCGATGGCGGACTTCGGCTACGACGTCGCCGACTACACGGGCGTCGACCCTCTCTTCGGTGACCTGGCCGCCTTCGACCGCCTGGTGGCCGAGGCCCACGACCGGGAGCTGAAGGTCCTCATCGACTGGGTGCCCAACCACACGAGCGACCAACACGCCTGGTTCCGGGCGTCCCGGTCGTCGCGGGCGGACCCCAAGCGGGACTGGTACTGGTGGCGTGACGACCGTCCCGACGCCGGGGGCGGCACGGGGGCGGCCGGTTCCCCGGGGCGGGCGCCGAACAACTGGCTGTCGGCCTTCCCCGGGGTCGGCGGGACCGACCTGCCCGGCGCCTGGACGTGGGACGAGGCGACCGGCCAGTGGTATCTGCACCTGTTCCTCGCCGGCCAGCCGGACCTGAACTGGGGCCATCCGGAGGTCAGGGCCGCCATGGAGGACGTCCTGGCCTTCTGGATGGAGAGGGGAGTGGACGGTTTCCGGGTCGATGTCGCCCACGGTTTGGGGAAGGACCCCGCTCTCCCCGACCTCGCCCCCGAGCTGCGGGGCTTACCCGTGGCGTCCATCAACGACGATCCGGCCACCCATCCGATCCTGGCCGGGCTGCGATCGGTCATCGACGCCTGGCCCACCGAGCCAGCCCGGATGATGGTCGGCGAGGTCTATCTTCCGACCATCGCCCAGGTCGCCCGCTACTACGGCACCCCGGCCTATCCCGAGTTGCACCTGGCGTTCAACTTCCCCCCGCTGTTCGCGCCGTGGGACGCAGGCGCCTGGAAGGCCTGCATCGACGAGGTGGCCGCTCGCCTGGGCCCGGCCGGAGCCTGGCCCACCTGGGTGCTCTCCAACCACGATCAGCCCCGCCACCGCACCCGGTACGGCTCCGAGGCCGTGGCCCGGGCGGCGGCGGTGATGCTCCTGACCCTGCGGGGTACGCCGTTTGTCTACGCCGGCGAGGAGCTCGGCCTCGAGGATGCCGTCGTGGCCCCCGACCGCCTCGTCGACCCGGGCGGCCGGGACGGGTGCCGGGCCCCGATCCCCTGGGATGCCACCCCCGGCCACGGCTGGGCCGGCGGTTCCGAGGCGTGGCTGCCCTGGCCCCCGGGGGTCGACGAGGGCCACACCGCCGCCGGGCTGGTCGCCGATCCAACCTCGATCGCCCACCTGTACCGGGATCTGCTGGGGGCCCG
Source organism: Acidimicrobiales bacterium (assembly GCA_051000755.1). Taxonomy (GTDB): domain Bacteria; phylum Actinomycetota; class Acidimicrobiia; order Acidimicrobiales; family Palsa-688; genus JALZAH01. The sequence goes on from JBPCNZ010000065.1 coordinate 39,529, forward strand.
GCGGGCGTCGGGCGCCCTCAGGGGCGGCGACCTGCGCTGGCACCCCCAGGGCCAGGGCGTCCTCTGTTACGAGCGGATCTCAGGAGACGATCGCCGCCTGGTGGCCGTCAACTTCACCGCCGACAGCCAGCTCCTGGCCGTCCCCGACGGGCCCTGGGTCGTGGAGGTGGCCAGCGACGGATCGGCTCCGGGGAGTCGAGCGGTTGCCACCCTCGGTGGCCATCAGGCTCTCCTCCTGCGCCCGGGGGGCCCTGAGACCTCACGGAGGAGGGACATCACCGGTCCGGCGCGGGCAGCATGACGCCGGCAACCATGCGCCGCCGACGTCTCCTGCCCGGAGCGTTGGTCAGGCGAGGCTGGACGACCTTCGCCAGGTCCCGCCGAAAGTCCCGTAGCTCGGCGTCGGTGAGCCACAGGGCGGCCATGCGGTACCCGGCGCCGTCCCGAGCGAGGTCCGGGGCGCCGATCTCGAGGTAACGGTCGAAGTCGGCGAGGAGGCCGGCGACGAAGGCCATGAAGGCATGGCTGTGGTCTGCGGGGGTCATGGCCGCCACCTCGGCGGGGCCGATCTGGGCGGCGGGGAGCCGGAGGGTGTAGGTGCGTTCGACGGCGGCACGGATCCGGCGCTCGGCGACCACCTGCAGCACTCCGGCCTTGGTGAGGAGGGCGACGTGGCGATAGAGGCTCCCGGCGGGCACATCGTCGAGCTCGGCCGCGAGCTGCGTCGTGGTGAGGGCCCGGTCACCGAGGAACGCCTGGACGATGCGCAGCCGCACCGGGTGCAACAAGAGGTCTGCGCTGGCCATCCGGGAAGCCTAGAGGCAGCACTCACAGAGGTGTTAACGTTCCCAAATATGATACCATTGACCGGCGAGACGAGGAGGCATCCATGGCGGAGCTGAAGGTAGAGGGCGACGAGCTGGTGCTGCAGCTATCCGGGGTGGAAAAGGTCGAGGCGGTCCACGGCGACCTGCGGGTGCCGGTGGCGTCGGTGCGTGAGGTGGAGGTGCTCGAGGACGTGATCCATGCGGTACATGGGATCAAGTTCCCCGGGAGCCGCTGGCCCGGGAGATTCATGATCGGGACCCTCGTGCACGCCTCCGAGCGGAGGTCCTTCGCCGTCGTCCATCACGACACGCCCCGCGGCGTGCGCGTCGTCCTGGAGGGGACCGCCCACCACGAGTGGCTCGTGGGCTGCGCCGATCCCGAGGCGGTCGTCGCACGCCTCTCGCTGCCGAGCTGAGGAGCCCGGGGAACCGAGGTTTGACATAGGCAGGTAACTACCTGCATGATGGCGGAGTGACCGGACCCATGGACCACGTCTTCAAGGCGTTGGCCGACCCGACCCGGCGGTATCTGCTCGACCGCTTGCATGAGCACAACGGGCAGACGTTGAGCGAGCTGTGCACCCCGCTCGACATGGCGCGCCAATCGGCCACCCAGCACGTGGCGGTCCTGGAGGACGCCAACCTCATCAGCACCATCCGGCGGGGACGGGAGAAGCTCCACTATCTCAATCCCGTTCCCCTCCAGGAGGTACAGGAGCGGTGGATCGACAAGTTCGAACGGTCCCGTCTCCGAGCGTTGAGCACCCTGAAGCGACGAGCAGAGGAGTACGACATGACCGACAGGCCAACCTACGTGTACGTCACCTACATCCAGAGCACGCCGGAAGGCGTCTGGCAGGCGTTGACGGACGCCGATCTGAGCGCCGACTACTGGGGCCACCGCAATGTCTCCGACTGGCAGGTCGGCTCGAGCTGGGAGCACCGGCGCGCCGACGGCTCCGAGATCGCCGATGTCATCGGCACGGTCCTGGAGACGACGCCGCCCCGGCGTCTGGTGATGACGTTCGACGCACCCGGTGACGAGCCGCCCGGTGGGCCGTCGAGGGTCACCTTCGATATCGAGCCCTACCGGGAGATCGTCCGCCTCACCGTCACCCACGACAACCTGGCGGACGACGACGCCCTGCACGCGGTCTCGGTAGGCTGGCCGGCCGTCCTCGCCAACCTCAAGTCACTCCTCGAGACCGGGCACGTCCTCCCGCAGCCACCCTGGGAGATGCACGCCGACCTCCGTGCCACCCAGATGGCACGGAACGACCCTCGCTGACCGACGGGAGCTCGTCACCCCACGTCCTCGCTGTGGATGTCGAAGGGCCGGAAGGAGCGAGCTTCGAGCGTCAGGCCACCCTGGCCATCGAACGCCAGGGCCGCCTCGCCGGCCAGGAGCCGCCGGAGCGGCTCACCGGCCATCTGCGCCCGCCAACCGGAGTTGAGCCGGGATGCGGGGTCACCGCCCAGGAAGGTCCCGATGTCCCAGCGGGTGGCCAGCAGGGCGGCGTCGAGATGGCGCTCCCGCCCGAGTTGGGCCACCCACGCCGCGGCCAGGGCCACCGCCGGGCGCATCTCCCTGGGCACCTCGTCGGTGGGCGGGAGAGCCAGCTGGTCGCCTTTGAGGGTCTTGCCGTGCGCCACTGCGGCCAGGATGCCGTCGACGACGACAGGCCGCCCATGGCGGCCGTCCAAGCCCCGACAACGTTGGAGAGCTGTCGCGGTGGTCGGGGCGCTCTGCGCGATCGACTGGAGGGCCAGGTCGGGCAGGATGCTGCGCAGCGGCTGGTCCAACTCCCGCGCCCGCTCATCCCGCCAGGCCGCCACCGCCTGGGCCACCCCCCGGGCACTCCCCTGCAGCTTGCGGCTGTCGCGAAGCTTCCACCAGGCCTTGGCCGAGTCGGCGGGGCCATGCGATCGGAGGCGCAGCCCCTCGCACTCCTCTTCGGCCCACGCCAGTCGCCCCCGGGCGTCGAGGTCGGCGACGAGGGCATCGCCCAAGGCCAGCAGGTGGTCGACGTCGGCGGCGGCGTAGGCCAGCTGCGAGTCGGTGAGAGGCCGGCGGCTCCAGTCGGTGAGGCGGTCGCCCTTGGTGATCTCGATGTCGAGGTATCCCGCCGACAGCGACGCCAGCGAGGCCGACGCCCAGCCCGCGAAGCCGGCGGCCACCTGGGTGTCGAAGAGGAGGGACGGGCCCCGCCCGCACACCAGCTCGAGGACCTCGAGATCCTGGTCGGCGGCGTGGGCCACCATGGTCCCCGGCCCGGCCAGGACGTCGGCCAGAGGACTGAGGTCCACCGCCTGAGGGTCGATGAGGACGACCCCTGCCGGTCCGTCGTCGTTGGACCCCCAGGCCACCTGGACCAGCGCCACCTTCGGCCAGTAGGTCCGTTCCCGGTGGAACTCGGTGTCGAGCGCATAGCGGTCCGCACTCCGGAGGCGGTCGACGACCACCGTCATGGATTCCTTGTCGGTGATGAGCTGCGGGCCCTTCACGACACCTCCGCGGTCCACGTCCGCAACTGGGCCAGGCTCTTGGACAGCAGGCGGGAGACCTGCATCTGGCTGATGCCGATCCGGCGGGCGATCTCACTCTGGCTGCAGCCGTTCCCGAAACGGAGGGCGAGCACCTCCCGTTGACGGTCCGGCAGCCGCTTGAGCAGGGGCGAGAGGCTCACCCGGCTGTCGACCTCGGCCAGGTTGCCGTCGGGATGGCCCATGCGGGTCCCGACGCCGTGGCCGTCGGCACCGGTCGGTGACGGGACCTCGAGAGGGGCGTTGTGGCGCAACCCGCTGGCATCGAGCGCCTCGACCACCTCCTCGATGGTGGCGCCCAGATCGGCAGCGATCTCCGAGATGGCCGGCGAGCGCCCCAGGTCCTGGCTCAGCTGGTCGATGCTCTGCTGCACCCGGAGGTGGAGGTCGTGGACCCGGCGGGGCAGGCGCACCGACCAGCTCCGGTCCCGGAGGTGGCGTTTGAGCTCGCCCAGGATGGTGGCGGAGGCGAACGTGGTGAGGGCCACGCCCCTGTGGGGATCGAAGCGGTCCACGGCCTTGACCAGACCGATCATGGCCACCTGGTTCAGATCCTCGAGCTCTTCGCCGCGTTGGGCGAAACGAGCGGCCAGCGAATACGCCAGCCCCTGGTAAGCGACGACCGTCCCGTTGCGCCCCTCGGCGTCATCGGGGTGTTCCTCGCTGGTCTCGGCACCGTAGTGCCGGGCCGCGGCCGCTGACGACGCCAGCACCCCACCTCCTTGTCGTCGGCGATCCTACTGTCCGGCCCCCCGGGCACCGCGGACTTGTCTACCCGACGGGTCAGCCGCCGTAGTTCATCTTGGTGTCCTCCATGCGCAACACCTCGATGTCGCCGTCGGCCGGGGCCGCGCCGTCGACGACCTCGCCGACGAAGAAGGTGTGGCTGCCGAGATCGAGCCGGTGCCGGACCTCGCAGTCCAACCAGGCGGCTGCACCGGCGAACACCGGCGCACCGGTGCGGGCCGCGACGACGGCGAAACCGTTGAGGGCGCCCGTCACCTGATCGCGCTCGGCGGGGCGGACGAACTTGCGGACCACCGTCCGGTCGGAGCGGTGCAGGATGGAGACCGAGAACGACCCGCCCTCGCTGACGAGGCGGTGGGTGAGCGCCGCGGTCTCCACGCCTACGCCGACCAGCTTGGGATCCGAGGCGACCTGGGTGACCCAGTTGATCGTCATCAGGTTCGACTCGTCGCCGGACCGGCTGCCGAGGAGGTAGAGCCCCGATGGCATGGACCACAGGGCCCGCCGCCGGCGGCGGTCGAACTCCTCCGGGTCGGGCCCATCACTACGCTCAGCCATCGGCCGGAGTCTACGGCCCCTCCCCCTCCGAACTGGCGTGTGACTCGCCTCCATTCCCTCGCTCACGCCGGGTAGTGGACCAGACCGCCGAGAGCCAGGGCGGCCACCGCTCCCATGGCGAGGAACACCCCGTAGGGCAAGGCGGTGCGGCGCGAACCCTTGCCGGCGACAATGATGACAAGGCCGACCGCGGCACCGAGGAAGTTGGCGAGCATGAATCCGGCGACCGCATAGCCGATGCCCACCCAACCCAGGGTGCCGCCGATGAGTGGGGCCAGCCGCACGTCGCCGAAGCCCATGGCCCGGGGGCTGACCAGGTGGATGGCGAAGAACACGACGAACGCCCCCGTCCCACAGGCGCCGGCCACGGCCAGGCGGTGCCATGAACCGCTTCCCGCCGCCGCCACGATCAAGGCCACGGCGACCAGGGCACCCGTCGGATAGACGATGCGCTTGGGCAGCACCAAGCCATGCAGGTCGCAGCATGCCAACGCCGTCAACCCGGCGACGAAGACGAACATGGCCGGCAGGGTGGGGCTGAGCCCGAAGCGCAGCGCCACCAGGACGAACAGCCCGCCGGTGAGAACCTCGACCGCCGGGTAACGCACTGACCGGTCCAGGGGCACACGGTGGATGACCACGTTGAGAAAGGAGCCGATCACCAGCCCGAACAGCCCGGCGACCACCGCCACCGCTGCGGTCATCGGAGCGTCTTCAGCAGTCGAGTGTGGCGCCAGCGGCCCGGCACAGCTCGTTCAGCCGGGGACCGAGGGAGCCGAGACGGCGAGTGAGCATGCTCTTGGGAAACGGTTGCAGGTTGTCGAACGAGGCGACCGAGGCGACTGGGAGACCCTCGTCGGGGCCAACCGCCAGCTCGCTCGGCAGGTCCCGGACCCGACGGGTGATCGGAGCGACGAGCACCCGGGTCATCACCTGGTTGGCGGCGTCTCGGCTGGCGATCAGATACGGGCGGCCCTTTCGGTCGGGTGCCTCTCCCCACCACAGCTCACCGCGGGCTACCACCACCGATCCCATGGCTCTGCATGGATCGACTCGATCGCCAGCCGGGTCGCCTCCGACTGCTCCTCGACTCCCTCAGGTGACCGGGCAGCCGCCTCCCGGTATCGCTGATCGACGTCGCGACGCCGCCGGTCGGTGAGCAACGCCTCGACACCCGTCCGGACAGCCTGGGACCGGCTGTCAAAAATCCCCCTCATCACCAGAAGGTCCAACTCGTTGACCACTACATCAGGCAGCTTGACCGCTATCTGAGTCGTCATGCGGTCAGCATACCCTCTCGCATGACGCCGGCGTAGGGACCGGCGGATCGTCACGGTCAGGGGATCACGTGGAAGTGCAACCCCCGAAGGGCCGGGTGCCGCCCCCGACCGGTCCGCCCGTCGAAGCGGTCGGCCAGGCTCGGCACATCTTCGAGCAGGACAGCGATGTCGACCTGATCTCCCGTCGCGCTCCAGCCCCCTTCGCCCACCCTGAACACCACGGTGGAGCCGTCGCCCACGACCTCGAAGGTGGCGCCGTCCCCGACGAGCTCGCGACGCAGCGCGGGCCCGAGGGCGGCTGCCGCCCCGGCGCCCAATCGGACCAGGGTCCCCCGGCCCCTGCGGCGCTCCAACTCCAGGGTGCCGACCCGCAGCTCCGTCAACGATGCGCCATCCACCGCCCGGCGGCGGGCGACCTCTTCGGCCACGGCGGGGTCGTCGAGGATGGACGGGCGGCCCAGGCGGGTCACGAGCAGCGGGTCCCGCTGGCGCAACAGATCGAGCACTCCCTCGGTGCTCCACGCCCGGCACAGCTCCAGCTCATCGTCGGTCATCCCCACGACCTGGAGGAACTCGACGGCGCCGAACGGTCCCGCCATCTCCGCCAGGGACGGGTCGCTCACCAAGGCGGCCGCCGTCAGCTCGGTGTCGGTGCCGAGGCGCATCGGCCCGCCCAGGGCCAGGTGATGCCCGGGGGCGAAGGGGTGGCGGCTGGTCCAGACATAGACGGCCAGGTTGGTCAGCAGGTCGACGGCCCAGGCCGGCTCCTCCGCGCTGTCACCGGACGCGTCGACGCGCACGGTGAGCTCGAAGCCCCAACCGGAGATCCCGGGGTCGTTGGACTCCTTGGCGTCGATCTCGCTCAGCCCGTAGGTGACCAGGTGCCAGTGGTCGTCGACGCGGTGCCCGGCGACCTGATCGAGGGGCGCCTGGTCGGGCCGGGCGTGGGCCGCCTTGGGCCGCCAGCGGTGGCCCGTCTCTGCCCCATCGGCGGCGTCGATGTGGGCGTCGAGGGCTATCGCGCCCGGTCCCAGCGGCCGGACCTCGGCTTCGCCGGCCCCGGCCCGCCGTCGGGAGCGGCCCGCCGGGCTCACGATGGCGTGCCCGGCCCGGCGCGGCTCAGACCAGGGTCGAGCTGGGCCAGGAACATCTCGCAGCGGGCCGCCTCGTCGTCCTCCCCGATGGCGGCCGCGGCCCGGCGGAGGGCGTCGAGGGCGCCGAGGAACCCCCGGTTGCTCTCGTGGGCCCAGCGGACATAGCCCGATCCTCGCCACCCCTCGCCCCGCAGGGTGTCGAGGCCCCGGTGATAGCCGACGCGGGCATAGGCGTAGGACTCGACGGTCTCGCCGTTCTCCATGGCCAGGTCGGCCAGCCGGGCCCAGGCGTCGAGGAAGCGGGGCCGGGCCGCGGCGACCGCCGCCAGGGCGGCACGCCGCTCGGTGCTGGGTCGGGCCAGGGCCGCAGCCAGGGCCTCGGCGGCGTCCGCCGGCGGCGGGCTCAGGACGGTCTCTGGGGGGCCGGAGGTGAACGGCACGGAGGAGTGGCTCATCCCTGCATCGTCGCGCGAGCCTTGACGCCGACCCAATCGAGCTCCGGGGAGGACGTTGCCCACCTGCATCTTCGACCGCATCCGCGATGGTGAGGTCCCCGGCCACCTGGTGGCCGACGAGCCCGACCTGCTGGCCTTTCTCGACAGCCGCCCCGTGTTCGCCGGCCACACCCTGATCATCCCCCGCGCCCACATCGCCACCCTGGCCGAGCTGACCGACGAGCAGGCCGCCTCGATCTGGGCGCTGGGACGGCGCCTGGCCGCCGCCATGCGGCCAGCTGTCGGCGCCGAAGGAGCGTTCCTCGCCCTGAACGACGAAATTAGCCAGAGTGTCCCCCACGTCCACCTCCATGTGATCCCCCGGCGTCGCAAGGACGGCCTGCGGGGGTTCCTCTGGCCCCGGACGCGCTACACCGATGACGCCCACGCGGCCGCCGTCGCCGCCGCCCTTCGCCGGGCTCTGGAAGACACCCATGGCTGAGGGGACCCCACCCACGTGGGCTACAAGCGGCTGCTCAGCTGACGTCGAGCACGTGCACGGTCCTGCGGCCGCGCCGGAGGATGACATAGCGCCCGTGCAGGGCGTCGCTCGACGCCAGGGAGGCGCCTTCGGCCTGGCGGCGGTTGTTCACCCACACCGCCCCCGACCCCAGCTGCTGGCGGGCATCCCGGCGTGACGAGCTCAGGCCGCTGCGAGTCAGGGCATCGACCAGGTCCATGCCGGCGATCTCGTCGACGCCGACGGTGGTGGTCGGGGCATCGGAGAGCGCAGACGTCAGGGTGGCCAGATCGAGGGTGGCGACATCCTCGGTGAAGAGGACCTCGGCGGCCCGCTCGGCTCGGGCCGCCTCGCCGACGCCGTGCACCAGGGCCGTCACCTGCCGGGCCAGGGTCCGCTGCCCATCCCGGCGCTCCGGGTGCTCGGCCACCGACCGGTCCAGGTCGTCGAGCTCCTCGAGGTCGACGAACGTGAAGCGTCGCAGCAGGGACCCGACCTCACGATCGGCGGTCCCGAGCCAGAACTGGAAGAACTGGTAGGGGCTGGTCCGCCTGGCATCCAGCCACACGGTGCCGGTGGCGGTCTTGCCGAACTTGGTGCCGTCCGCCTTGGTCACCAGCGGTGACGTCAGGCCGAACACCTGGGCACTGCGGCTGCGGCGAACCAGATCGATGCCCTCGGTGATGTTGCCCCACTGGTCACTGCCTCCCAGCTGCAGGGTGCAGTCGTAACGATCGAAGAGCTGCACGTAATCCCAGGCCATGAGGAGCATGTAGCTGAACTCGGTGAACGATAGCGTCTGCTCGGCGCCCTCCAACCGGACCCGCACGGAGTCCTTGCGGACCATCTCGTTGACACTGAAGAGCTTGCCCACGTCGCGGAGGAAGTCGATGAGGCCGACCTGGCCCAGCCAGTCGGCGTTGTCGACCAGGATGGCGCCCCCGGTCCCGAAATCGAGGAATCGCCCCAACTGGGCGGTGACCCCTTTGACGTTGGCGGCGATCTCGTCTCGATCGAGAAGGTTGCGCTCCTCGCTGCGACCGGATGGGTCGCCGATCATGCCCGTTCCCCCACCGATCAGGGCGATGGGCCGGTGCCCGGCGTCGGCCAGGCGGCGGAGCAGGCAGATCTGCTGGAGATGACCGACGTGGAGGCTGTCGGCGGTGGGGTCGAAGCCGATGTAGCCGACCATCCCCCGACCGTCGAGGCGGGCGGTGAGCAGGTCGGGGTGGGTCATCTGGTGGATGAGACCGCGACGGCGCAGATCTTCGGAGAGCGTCGGCACGCGGCCCAGCCTGCCAGACGCCACCGCGTCACTCCGGCTCCTCGATTGCTCCACCGGGAGGTTCGCGAAACCGTTTCCGCAACGCCTCCCGCTCACCGTCATCGATGGCGTGGATGATGAAGAGGGAACGGATGGCCTCCTCCATGGACCTCACATCGGCCTCAGCCGGGCGGGGGGCGGCGAGGCGGTGAAGGGCGAAGCCGTCGAGCATGGCCACGAAGACGGCGGCCGCCTCCCGGGCGTGACTGATCCCGAGGGTGGTGAGGGTGTCGGCCGCGGCCTGCTCGAAGGCGGCGATCGCCTCGGCCACCGCAGGGCGCAGGGCCGGGTTCCGGGCAGCCTCGAGGTAGACCTCGAACTGGGCTACGCCCACCCCGGATTCGCCCGACACCAGGCTTCGGGCCACGCGCGGGGCGACCTCGTCGATGGTGGTGGCGCCGGCCACCGCCTGTCGCAACAGAGTCGTGAGCGCTTCCTTGCGTTCGGCCACGTGGAACAGCAACGCCTCGACGGTCAGGTCGTCGATGGAGGCGAAGTAGTAGCCGGCGGAGGCGGGAGGGAGCCCGGCCCGGATGGACACGGCCCGGTGGGTGACGGCCTTGGCCCCCCTCTCCCCCAGCAGCTCGATGGCCGCCCGCAGGAGGGCCTGGCGGCGCTGACGGCTCCGGTCCTGGCTCGCCCCCCGCATCTCCACCATTGACTCCCGTTCCAAAATACCTATACTTCTGTGTAGGTTAGCGGAGCTTTGGAACCAGGGGGAACGACATGAACCGTACCGTCGCCGGCCGGACCATCGCCCGGTTGGCCGCCGCCACCGCCCTGGCGGCCAGCCTGATGCTCGGCGTGGGCACCGCCCCGGTCTCTGCCGCCGTCCCGGGATCGGGAGGGGTCAACGACTGGACCTGCCAGCCGTCGGCGGCCCACCCCCAGCCCGTGGTGGTCCTCCACGGCCTCGGCGCCACGGCCGCCGAGGACACCGGCATGTACCTCGCCCCCTTGCTCGCCGCTACCGGCTATTGCACCTTCACCGTGACCTACGGGGCCACGTCCGGGTTCGGCCCGCTGGTCGGTGGCGTGGGCCACGTGGCGGCGTCCGGGCGACAGATCGGTGCGTTCGTCGACCATGTCCTGGCGTCGACCCATGCAACGAAGGTCGACCTGGTGGGCCACTCCGAGGGAGCATTCCTGTCGCTCTACGTGCCCAAGGTGACCGGCTACGCCGGCAAGGTCGCCAACGTGGTGGCGCTCGCTCCGCCCACCCACGGCACCACCTTCTCCAACCTGGTGACCATCGGCGACCTCCTCGGACTGCGGCCCGAGGTCGACGCCGTCCTCAACGGTGGTGGGTGCCAGGCGTGCGACGAGCTCATCGTCGGCGGCTCGGCGGTGACCCAACTCGACACCGGCCCGATCGCCCAGTCCGGCGTGGGCTACACCGTCCTCGCCTCCCGCAGTGATGAGCTCGTCACCCCGACGGCGACCGCCTTCGTCGAGGAACCGGGAGTGCACAACGCCTACGTTCAAGACACCTGCCCCCTCGACCCGGTGGGCCACATCGGCGAGGCCTACGACCCCGACGTTGCCCAGATGATCCTCAACGCCCTCGATCCTGCCACGGCCCGGCCCGTCGCCTGCAGCTTCGGGGCACCGTTGTGATCGAGCCGGCATCCACCACCTCCTCCGCCACTACTCAAGGAGTGACCAATCACCCTCTTCCGTCAGGCCCATCGCCGTTGGACTCTTGCCGTCCTGACCGCACTCGCCACCGCGCTGGCCTCCGGCGTGGCGCCATCCTCGGCCACCGCCAGCCCGTCGGCAACGGCCACGGCGGCGGCGAACCCGCCGGGTAACACGGCCACCGCATCGTCGCCCTACCCGGTGATCTACAGTCCCGGCACCGGACTGGCGGGAGCGATCAACCCGACCACGCCCCCGCCAGGGACCAATGACTGGTCCTGCAAGCCGAGCGGCGCCCATCCCTTGCCCGTGATCCTGGTCCACGGCCTGGGCGCCAACGGATCGGACAACTGGGGGACGATGGGGCCGCTTCTGGCGGACAACGGCTACTGCGTCTTCACCCTCACCTACGGCACCGACCCGGGCGAGAACACCATCGGCGGGGTCCGGCCCATGGAACAGAGCAGCGCCCAGCTGGCGGCGTTCGTCAACCGGGTCCTGGCCGCCACCGGCGCCTCCAAGGTCGACCTGGTGGGCCATTCCGAAGGGACGGTGATGCCGCAGTACTACCTCAAGTTCCGGGGTGGGGCAGCCAAGGTGGCCACCTACGTCGCCATCACACCGCTCTACCAGGGAACGACGCTCGGCGGCCTCAACGCCCTGCTCCAGGCCTTCGAGACGACGTTGCCGGCGCTCGCCCAACCCATCGAGAGCGCCGTCGCATCCGGTTGTGGGTCATGCCAGGAGTTCCTCAACGGCTCCCCGTTCCTCGCCCACCTCTACGCCGACGGTATCTATGCCGTCGGCGGGGTGGCCTACACCACCATCATGACCCGCTACGACGAGGCCGTCACCCCCTACACCTCTGGCGCCCTCCACGCCCCCAATGCCACCAACGTCGTGGTCCAGGACCAGTGCCCGTTGGACTTCTCCGAGCACGTCACCATGGCCTTCGATCCGGTGACCGCCCAGGACGTCCTCAACGCCCTCGACCCGGCCCAGACCCAGCCCGTGCCCTGCACCCTCGTCCTGCCCGGGATCGGAGCCCCGTTGTTTCCCTAGCCACCCGGCTGAGCCTGAGCAGCCTGAGCTCTGCTACCGGGTCCAGGCCAGGAAACGCTCCAGGTCCCAGGTGTTGATCACCGAGGAAGGGTCGATGGCACACGCCACCGCCTCGGCCGCCCCGTACCGCTGCCAGGCCAGCTGGCCCGGGGCATGGGCGTCGGTGTCGATGGTGAACGACACCCCGAGGGCGGCGGCCATGGCCAACAGCTCGTCGGGCGGATCGAGGCGCTCGGGCCGGGAGTTGATCTCCACCGCGGTACCCCCCGCGGCGCAGGCGGAGAACACCGCCTCGGCGTCGAACGAGGACGGGGGCCGGCCCTTGCCGACCACGATCCGGCCCGTGCAGTGCCCGAGGATGTCCACCCGGGGGTTGCCCACGGCCCGCACCATGCGGTCGGTCATGGGCGCGGCGTCCATGCGCAGCTTGGAGTGGACCGAGGCCACCACGACGTCCAGGCGATCGAGGAGCTCGTCGTCGGCGTCGAGGGTCCCATCGTCGAGGATGTCCACCTCGATCCCGGTCAGGATCCGCATGGGCGACGTCTCGTTGAGCTCGGCCACCACATCGATCTGGCGGCGTAGCCGTTCGGCGGACAGGCCGTTGGCCACCTTGAGCCGAGGCGAGTGATCCGTCAGGGCCCAGTACTGGTGACCGAGATCCGCCGCCGCTGCGGCCATGGTCTCGATGGGGCTGCCCCCGTCGGACCAATCCGAATGGCTGTGGCAATCGCCGAGCAGAGCCGCGACCATGGCGTCGACGGCGGGATCGTCCGCCTCGCCGGCTCCCGCCTCGTCACCTGCGGCCTCTTCCAGGCCGGTCAGGTACGCCGGGACCTCGCCAGCCAGGGCTTCGCTCACCACCCGGGCGGTGCTGTCGCCGATCCCTCGCAGCTCCCGAAGCCGGCCCTGAGCGGCCAGGGCCGCGGTCTGCTCGTCGCCTGCCTCCCGCACCGCGTCGGCCGCCCGACGGAAGGCCCGGACCCGGTACGTCGGTTGTCTCGACCGCTCGAGGAGATAGGCGATGCGCTCCAGGGCCTCGACAGGGCCGGGCCCGGTGGTCATGGTTGGGTTCTCCGCCGCCGGGGGGGCGGCCTTTCGGTGCCCCTGTCGATGGTCACGGGGTCGAGGATGCCGGGGGCGTGGTCGTCGTGGGCCGCACCGTGGTCGACGTGGTGGTCGTGGCCCGGGTGGTGGTGGTCGTCCTCGGCACCGTCGTCGGGGTCGTGGTAGCCGGGACCGTCGTCGGCGTGGTGGTGGCCGGAGCCGTGGTCGGGGTCGTGGTGGACGGGGTCGTCGTCGCCGTGGTGGTCGGGGCCGTGGTCCCGACGGTCGTCGTCGAAGGGGTGCTGGGGCTCTTGGTGTTGGCCGCCAGGATGAGGATGATGATCACCGCGATGATCACCAGCAGGATGGCGGCGGCGATGCCGAGCGCCCGGCGGTGGTCGGCGCGCTCGATGGGCTCGACCACGGGCGGGAAGGCGGCGGGGAGGACACGGGTGCCCGGATCGGCCATCACCGTCGGGGCGGCCAGCACGGTGGGCGGCAGGTCCGGACCGCCCCGGCGCAGGTCCGCGGCCATGGCGTCGGCGGACGGATAGCGATCCTCGGGTCGAGGAGCCATGGCCCGACGGATGACCCGGGCCAGGTCCGGCTCGATGACGGGCACGGCCTCGGCCCCTCCCCCGCCGCCAACCCCGGTACCGGCCACCGTGGCATCGAGGGCGCCGGGCGGCGGCTTGCGCCCGGTCGCGGCCTCATAGAGCACCACCCCCAGGGCAAACAGGTCGGTGGCCACCGTCGCCGGCTGCCCGGCCAGGCGTTCGGGGGCCAGGTAGGCCGGGGTGCCCAGCACCAGCCCCACGGCCGTCTCGTCACCGTCGGCGCCGCCCTGGCCGACCATCATCTTGGCGATGCCGAAATCAGCGACCTTGGCCCGGTTCTCCTCGGTGATCAGCACGTTGCCGGGCTTGATGTCGCGGTGAAGGAGCCCGATGTCGTGGGCCGCCCCAAGGGCGGCCAGGACGCCGCAGGCGACCGTGCGCAACCACCCCTGGTCGACCGGTCCTGCGGCGATCCGGTCGGCCAGGGTCTCTCCCGGGAGCCGCTCCATGACCAGGAACGCCCTCCCGGCGTGCTCCCCGCTGTCGTAGACGCTCACCACCGACGGATGGGAGAAGCGAGCTGCGGATCGGGCCTCGGCTTCGAAGCGGCGGCGCATGCCGGCATCGGCGGCCACCTCCGGTCGCAGCACCTTCACGGCCACCGGTCTCTCCAACCGCTCGTCGAAGGCATCGAGCACCTCGGCCATGCCGCCCCGGCCCAGCCGGGAGCCCAGCCGGTAACGACCGGCGATCAGCGGCCTGGGTCCCTGCGCGCCAGCCATCCCTAACGGTCTAGTTGTCGGGACCGGCCCCCGCCACCCGTCAAAGGCCCCGCCCGTGGGCGGCCGCCCGCCAATGGCCCGCTCGGCAAGGGCCCCGCCCGGCAAAGCCCCGCCCGAGCGGTCGCCCTGGCTGTCGTTGTCGCTCGCCTTCGACCGCAGGGCAGACTGGGACGCCTATGGACGTGGCCGGCATCGTGCTCACCGGCGGCGCCAGCCGGCGGATGGGTAGGCCCAAGGCCACGTTGGCTATCGGGACCACGACCCTGGCGGCCCGAACGGCCGCCCTCGTGGAGACTGTCGCCCAACCGGTGGTCGAGGTCGGCCCTGGCCACAGCGGCTTGCCTGCGGTGCCCGACACGATCGTCGCCGGCGGTCCGCTGGCGGCCATGGCCACCGGTGCCGCCTGGCTCGCCGGGCACGGGTGGTCCGGTCCCGCCCTGGTGGTGGCGACCGACCTGCCTCGCCTCAGCGGCGACCTGCTGGCCTGGCTGGCCGCCCACCCCGCAGAAGGGTCCGTCGTTCTCCTCGACCACAGTGGACGGCCCCAACCCCTCTGCGGCCGCTACCAGCCCGCCGAGCTGACGACGGCCGAGATGCTGGTGGCATCGGGCCGCCGGGCCATGCGCGACCTGCTCGACGCCGCTCTCGCGGTCACCTACGTTGAGGCGACTGAGTGGGTGCGGGCCACGGGCGCGCCCGATGCTCTCATCGACGTCGACACACCAAACGACCTGGCCGCCGCCGGCCTGAACCGACCCCGGGAAACCGGGTGATCTCCGCCCCCCGAGCCGTGACCCACGTCCACGCCATCGGATATCGCGGCGACCACCACCTCACCGTTCCCGAGACCGTCGCGACCGAGGAGCCACTCGAGATCCGGGTGGCGGGCCCCGGCCAGGAGGCGACGCCGGCGGTGGTGACCATGCGGACACCGGGGCACGACTTCGAGTTGGCGGCTGGCTTCCTCGTCACCGAAGGGCTGAGCGGCGCCCACGAGGTAGCAGCCGTCGCCTATTGCGATGGGGCCCGGCCCGAGCACCGCTTCAACACAGTCACCGTGTCCCTGCGCCGAGCCTGGGACCCATCGTCGACCAGACGGGATTTCATGGCCACCTCGGCCTGCGGTGTGTGCGGCAAGTCGAGCATCGACCACGTGGAGCTCTCCTGCCCCGTCGTGGTGCCCGGCCCGCCGATCGCCGCCTCGCTCATCACCGACCTTCCCGACCGCCTCCGAGCCGGCCAGCGGGTCTTCGACTCCACCGGTGGGCTCCACGCCGCCGGCCTGTTCGACATCGAGGGCGAACTGAGTTGCCTGCGCGAGGACGTCGGCCGTCACAACGCGGTGGACAAGATCGTCGGCAATCGGGTGTTGACGCACCGGACCCTTCCCGCCTCCGGCGGCGCCGTGCTCATGGTGTCGGGCCGGGTCAGCTTCGAGATCGTGCAGAAGGCGGCCATGGCCGGCGTTGGCGTCCTCGCCGCCGTCTCCGCTCCCTCCAGCCTGGCCGTGACCGCCGCCGACCGCCTGGGGCTGACCATCGCCGGCTTCGTGCGAAACGGCCGCTACAACGTCTACACCCACCCCGAGCGGATCGACCTCGACCGCTGACGGCAAGGGGTGCGTCGCTGGGAGGCGGGCCAACCTCATCATGCAGGGTGACGCCAACCTGGTCCTCTCAGAGCGTCAGCAGCCTGGCCGGGACGGCCGTGCTCTCCATGGATGTCGCACCCTGTTCGTAGTCTTGGGGGATGGAATCGTGTGGTTGGGGAGGTCAGGCGGAGCGGATCGTCGATGATCTCTCCGGGTTGGCGCAGCGGGTCGAACCTGGTCTGATTCCTCCCGAGGACGCGGTGACTGTGGCCGGGTTGTTCACCA